>JAHIWI010000287.1 GCA_018816185.1 Bacillota bacterium | reverse complement strand
GACGGCTGCCATGAAAAAATATAAAAAACTCCCTAAATTGATTCGTCAACCATTGGGTGTGATTGCGAAACGTTTACCGGAAGTCAGAGGGAAGAACTTCTTAATAAAAGGTGGGCTTTCTCCAGAAAACTGGTTTATTGGGCAGGCAAAGATATTTGAAGAAAAAGAAGCAAGCAACATATTAACCAATATGTATAATAGCTCTGCTACGGTAAGAGATATTGTAAAGCCAGTGTATGACCGGGTTAAACAAGAAGATGATGTGACAAAAATGCAATATCTAGATCTTCATCTATGGTTAGTGGATGACATCTTATTAAAAGCAGATAAGATGAGTATGGCGCATTCCATAGAATTGCGTGTGCCTTTCCTGGACCGTGAAGTAATGAAGACAGCTGCGAAAATACCAGTGAAATATCGAGTCAATGAGATTGATACAAAATATGCCTTTCGTTTGGCGGCAGGAAGAGCACTTCCAAAAGAGTCAGCAAACCGGAAAAAAATCGGATTCCCAGTACCTATTCGACACTGGATTAAAGAAGAAAAGTATTACGAAAAAATTAAGGATTATTTTGACAGCCCTCAGGCAGCACAATTCTTTAATCACAAAGAGATCATGGCATTGTTAAATGACCATTATCAAGGTAAAACAAACAATGCGCGAAAAGTATGGACAATCTTTATGTTCTTAATATGGCATAAAAAGTATTTCAATTAAGTTATAGGGGTTATCTACTTTACCTTATTTAAAACATAGTGTTCATTTACTGAGCACTATGTTTTCAATTAAGGATAATAAGGTGCGAATGGCACTGCTCTTCGACAAGTGATTGAATAGGAGATATATTATGCAAAACATTAATATTTTTCAGAAGGATTTGACATCCAACACCTTAAAATACATAGCCATTATAGCGATGTTCTTTGATCACTTTTTTGCAGTATTTCTAAATCAGGAAAGTATGGAAGGAATACTCTCGCGTATCCCTGGGCGGGTTGTTATGCCAATTATGTGTTATTTGATTGCAGAAGGTTTCTTTTACACATCAGATGTAAAAAAATATGCAACGAGGATGCTGGCTTTTGCAGCTGTTTCGCATTTTCCGTACATCATCTATTTCAACCTACCAGATGCAACTAGTGTGATTTGGGGATTATTATTGGGGTTAATCGCTTTAGCAACTTTTAAAAACCATAAGCTATCCATATTTTTAAAGGTACCTATTATCGTTTTACTTTGTTTGTTAGCTATTCCTGGAGATTGGTACTACATCGGTGTATTGTGGATATTGTTCTTTGGAATATTCAGGGGAAACTTCAAAGCACAAATGATTAGCTTTGCAATTATAGGGGTTTTCCTACATGTCATTCCAAAAGTAATCAGTTTGGGTTGGGACCAATTGAATCAAGTAGCCATTCTACTTGCCATCCCGATATTGGCTATGTATAAAGGCAGACGTGGAAGAAAATCAAACTTTATGAAATGGGCCTTTTATGTTTTCTATCCGTTACATTTAATACTGTTATATCTATTATATAGATTGGTTACTCAATGACCTATGGCTAGAATAATGAGGAGAAAATTCATTGTATTTGTCATACTTGTGTTAGTTTTAATCTTTATGTTAACAGCTTTTTTAAACCGTATTGACGAGAATGAGGTTTCCGTAAATGTACCACCAGGGACTGAAGAAACAACACCAAACTTAGAACCGACACCTCCCTCACCTCTACAGCGATACAATGTGGATTTGGAGTTTCCCGTAACTGGAGCGACGGGTTATACTTCTATTGATTTGGATTTAAAAACATCTGGAAATACAGATTCTCGAACTATAGAGACACTTATTGCAGGCACTGCCTTCGAGATTATGGAGGAACAAGGGGATTGGTGGTTAATTAAAAAAGATGCTTCTACAGGATGGGTACAACACACATATTGTTTAATAAATCTTCCTGATGTCATTCCATCCATTATTTACGACAATACCAATACCTATTCCTCCCGATATATGTCATCGGGAAAATCCATCCCTAACATAACCGGTAAATCATTGTATTCTGGCAAAACATTTAATCAGAGGCTTGGCAAAGAAGAATTTATTGTACCTGTTTTATATTCGATGTCAAAAAAGATATTTCTTGCCCAGCAAGAAGCTTTGGCAGATGGCAATTCATTGATTATTCATGAAGGGTATCGACCATATCCAGTACAACAGTCCGTTGTGAGTGAATTGACTAAATTAGCGAATAAGGATAGAGAGGTTAAGGCTGGCATTAGTGCAGAACCATGGGGAGTGAATTGGTTTATTGCGACAAACGTTTCCAATCATCAGATGGGGTATGCGATCGATGCGAGTTTAGCTAAAATCCACGCTAAAACAGAAATTGTAATCGGTGAATATGCTGGTATTGAAATTACCGATTATACGGAATATAAAATGCCTACAAAAATACACGAACTTAGTGTTGCAGCAGTTACATTTACCGCACCAGTTAAATCAACGATACCAATGGCTTGGAAAAACTCCGTTATAGCAGAAACGATGAACGAACCGGCAATTATGCTCCAAGAGTATTCAACAAATGCGGGACTATCGCCATTAGCTTCTGAATGGTGGCATTTCAATGACCTGGATGCAATGAAAGCAACGATGGAAAAAAGTAGTGTTGGCAGCTATTTTTTAATAGATAACTACAGTACAAATCCCTCCAACTGACTATTTTATATGAATAAACCTAAAGTAAAAACCTAAAGAAAAACCCATTAAATCTTTTTGATCTAATGGGTTTTTCTCCGTCTAGCATTTCATTCCAATACTCACCACCCAAAATCGAAATATGGAACCGTTGGTTAATTAACATGTCGTTGATTGTACCCATTTAAGTTGTACATTTCTGTAAGCTTTTAGCTCAATAATTTTTAAAGGAACAAGCTTATAAGATAAGTTACTAAGTTTTTGTTTTCGTTTAAATGTATTTTTAAATTTATTTATTCATAGCATGTACCCAAAGGGGGTACTTTTTGTGAGTGGCTTTCATTTATATGTATTGATTTTAATAGGCGCAATAACTTTGATTACTATTCTATTAGTTCTTAGACAAAAAAATCATATCTCGTCTATGTCGGGCATGATTGTTTCTATGTTCTTGGGAATGAACGTGGGATTGACGGCCGGAATCACGTTCGGAACTGCATTCCAAGGTGATTTATTTCTATCTTCGGTTTGGGGTATGGGTTTCGGTATCCTCGCTGGTTGCCTTTGCGGGGCGTGTTTTGGTTTACTCTCCGCTGTAGAAGGAATTATGTCAGGCTTGATGGGGGGGATGATGGGAGCAATGCTTGGTGAAATGATTGCAGCAGACCAAGCGAACCTCATGATTAAGTTTTTTTTACTTCTATCGTTCTGTACCATTTTCTTGGCTATCATCCTAACTACATCGAACCAGGCTACAATTGATAATATGAATTGGCTTTTAAAACCAATTTTAACGTCCTTGGTGGTTAGCTGTGTTTTATTTTTAGGAAATTCATTAAACATGGAAAGAGTAGAGTCTAAAGTTGCTCCACAAGAGTATCAATCAAATACTAATAATAACGGTGAAACAAAAGAAGACATCAAAAAAATTGTGATTGAAATGTCTGATATGAAATATTTACCCAAGGAAGTGGTTGTGGAGAAAAACATACCTGTAACTATTGAGTTGAAAAATACAGATCTAGTAGAACATGATTTAGAAATTAGAGAATTATCATTTAAGAAGATAGGCGAATCGATGCACCAACATGGAGGAGGGGAAAATGTGCTACATTTGCATGCTGACCCACAGAAGGCGAGTGAAATGACGTTGTCCATCAATGAAGGTGGCACATATGAATTTTATTGTACAATCCCTGGTCATAAAGAAAATGGAATGATAGGACAGTTAGTAGTCAGATAGGGAAGGAATCATTAATATAATATTTTTGCCCTTTACATACCCCTGTAGGGTACATATAATGAGTGTAATAGAGATTTAATTCACATGACTAACTGAAATCGAGCATTTGTACATGAGTATGCCTAAGACGATTAAAGTTGCAGTTAATGGAGAGATTTCATTTGGCTCCAAATTAAATGCTAAACAGCTGATGACATTAGCTTCATACTTACCTCAAGATGCCGAGTTAGAACTGACCACGTTCCAACAATTGTATCTGGAGGTTGAGGAAGATAAGTGGAAGATAATCAAAAAAGAATTGGAACTAGTTGGCTTTCATTGTTATCCAGTAGGAAACTACGTTAAAAGTTTGCGAACATGTAACTTCTGTAAAGGATCTGAAGAAGAAGGAATGCCAGTGGCAAAAGAAATTAATCGCAGAATAGCTGGAATTCCTGTTCCGTTCACCTTAAAACCGACATATACCGGCTGTCCTATTGGGTGTGGTGAACCAATGGTATCAGACATTGGAGTCATGAAAATGAAAGACAACTACAATTTATATATAGGAGGAAAATCAAAAGGCCATGATGCAGAAGTGGGTAAACTGGTTGGCGAAAAACTGCCCCCCGAAGAGTTGTATGCCCGTATTGAAAAAATGGTCCATTACTATTCGGTAAATGGGAAAAAAAGAGAGCCATTCCATAAATTCATTTCACGAGTCGGACTGGAAGATTTCTTGGAAAACACTTCAACTTCACTATCCTAACAGAGAACCTACCTGAATTAGTAAATGTCGGGCAATATACACATGAATCACTATCCTTTACATACCCCATATGGGTATGATATGAACGGTTTAATTAAGAATGGAGGCTGATTTTATGGGAAATATGGTGGAAGAATCCTCACTGAGTTCGGCAGTCTCTGATGCAGCATGCAGAAAAAGTCATCATCCCGAAGCAGTGAAAACAGATTTAATTCATCGCTTGAACCGCATTGAAGGTCAAATTCGAGGGATTAAAGGAATGGTGGATAAAGATATATACTGTGACGATATCATCACACAGCTTTCTGCCACCCAATCAGCTCTAAACAGTGTCGCGAAAGTCCTTTTACAAGGTCATTTAAAGGGCTGTGTAGTGGACCGTTTAGCTGAAGGTGATGAAGAAGTGCTCGATGAATTATTAGTGACGATTCAAAAATTAATGAGAAAATAAAAGGAGGAATATCATATGTCAAATCAAGTTACTTTACAAGTACAAGGAATGTCTTGTGGTCACTGCGTGAAATCCATTGAAAATAGCGTGGGTGCACTTAACGGCGTGGAGAAAGTCAGTGTACAATTAGCTACGGGAACAGTTGAAATAGAATTTAACAATGAAGTCGATGTTCATCAAATTTCAGATACGATTGAAGATCAAGGGTATATTGTAGAATCATAAGCAAAAAATAACATACCCATATCGGTATAAAAGGAGATGCGCGTTTCACGACCAAAAAACGAGTGTTCCTTTATTTAAAGCTCGCGAGAAGGATTCTTTTTATTATTGCAATGTCCCTTTCTCAGCAATCATTTTCCAATTTGTCCCTAGTTCCTTTGTTTGATAGATATCATTTTCATACGTCGCAATTGTGATTTTCTGTTCGTTTGTCGGATTCACGGCAATTTGGACAATTGGGTTGTTCTGACTGAAATCAGGTACATTCAATTCTTCTAAATGGAAAAATAGCCTATCCAATATGGATAGGCTATTCATTTTATTCAGCGGTCAGTTCACTATCTGTAACCCATTTATGATTGGTCACTTTTTCTCCACCATTAGTTGGTGTGTAATCAATCATATATACTGTTGTTTGTTCAGCAGAATCAATTTCTGCAGTTGCACCTTTCATGCCTTCCGTATGGTCTGCTTCAACGATCACTTCAGCTCCAGGTTCAAATGGTTCCTTCCCAGCATCTTTTAACTCTTCATGAATAACCCATTCATGATTTTCCACTCGTTCACCACCAGTAGTTGGGGTATACGAAATGGTATAGACGGTAGTATCAAATGCACCTACGATTGTTGCTTCGGCACCTTTCATGCCTTCCATATGATTGGCTTGGAGCACAGCTGTACTGCCAACTTCATAAGTAGGTTTTTCTGCCTCTGCCAACCCTTTAGGAATCTCTCCTGAACCGGAATGGTCCATACCCTCCATGCTGTTTTCAGAACTGGAATCTTCCATATTTCCGTGTTCCATGTCCTCCATGTCATCTTTTTCGGGTGATGAGTCTGAGCATGCAGTCAAGGCAAGCGCTAGAGCAGGGAAAAGAAGTAATTTTTTATAAGTTTGTTTCATCTGTAAGTCACTCCTTCTAATGTTATGTAGGCAGTATACCCTCAAATTATGCAAAAACTATGCAGAACCCTCAATTTATGAATCATATAAATTTTAGGCCATCCAGAAATAAATAGGTTGGGAATAAGTAGATCCTACAATTTATTTTTCATCTTCTAAATAGTGAAACCAAAACCAACCTAACATCTAAAATCAGCATAATTGAGAATGTTGGAAGATTGAAGGTTTACATTATCTCGTTTATGATTCTGATCTCAATTAGAAAAGAAGGGATTTTTTTCGATGTTGAAAATTATACCTGAATTTCAGATAGTTTTTTCTTAACTTATAAGAATCTGCATAAATTCTCCTTATTTCGAACATATCCTTTATAACATCATTTTTTAAAGAGAGAAGATAATTTATTTTAAAGACTAATTATGAAAAAGGGGGATTTAAGTTGTTAGAATGGATTACAATGTTGACAATGTTAATCGACCATTTAGGTTTTACCTTTTTTACGGATTTACCGATACTACGTGCAATAGGACGTATCGCATTTCCGTTATATTGTTTCTTTATTGTTTTAGGCATGGAAAGAACAAGAAACAGAAAACGATACTTTAAGCGATTATTCTTTATAGCGATAATTCTCAAGTACCGTACAACAGCTTTCTATCCAGTTCACTTGTTCATAATTGGGATTGTCTTTCTTCTATTTTAAACATAAATAAACGAATTAGTTCAAAAAATAACTTGTTTCTTTCATATGAAGTATTCGCTTAAATGAAATATTTCTTCTACCACTGTGTCAATAGTTTCATTAGCATTTCAGCTCAATAATTCTCAATACTTAATGTATGGTACCTTTTAGTGGTTTTTTTAATAGTTATTAACGCATCCAGACATAGTCTCTTTTGACGTCTGAGGATGACATTCATCTTCTGCATCCTTTTTAACGGAAATCCATTTTCCACGTGTGAACTGTATAGTTAAGACTACGGCTCTAAATGCAATATCTAACCCAATTGCAATCCATACACCGAGAAGTCCCCACCCAAGTTGAATTCCAAGTACATACACAAGTGAAGTACGAATCCCCCACATGCCCACTGCTGTCAGATACATTGGAAACTTCGTGTTATTCGCCCCCTGAAATGCACCAGTGAGTATGAGTAGTAATGCCAGAAATGGTTGGAATGCCCCAGATACTTTTAAAGAGGTACCAATATTTTCAATTACTTCAGGATTATCAGTGAAAAAGGTACCTGCCCAGCCCCCTAAAATGAAAAGAAGGATTCCTAAAATTGTCATTGAACCGATACCGATCCATGTGCACAAAGTCGCATATTTTTTCGCCTCGTTTATGTTTCCTGCCCCAATCTGCTGCCCAACTAGAATGGTTGCTGCGGTAGCAAAACCATAACCAATCATGTATGAGAAAATTTCCACATTTCCAGCAATTTGATGTGCTGCAAATACATTAGTTCCTAGTATTACAACGAATCCAAAGTAGACAATTTGTCCGAGTCTCATGACTAATCTTTCCCCAGCTGCAGGTCCGCCAAGTGTTACTAATTCCTTTAAATGGTGTTTGTCCGGCATCCAATAAGCCTTACTAAAAGTTAGAATAGGAGAGCGCTTTATATAATAAAAGAGAGCGAGACTCCCAATAATTCTTGCTATTACGGTAGCTATTGCAGCCCCTTTAATACCCATATCAGGAATAAACCAGAATCCGAAAATAAATATATAATCCAGTACACCATTTACTACATTAATTAAAATGCTGACTTTCATAGGACCACGTGTATCCCCAGCCCCTCTTAAAATTGCACTGAGTACAAACATTAAGGACATAAATACAGAGGGGATTGCTACAATTTTAAAATAAATTTCTCCTGCTTGAAGGACATTGTCTTCTATTCCCATTAACTTTAATAAAGGTCCTGCGAATAAAATAGTTATAATTCCAGTCAATATACCAAACAAAATAGCCAATATAATTGATTGTTGTGCAATATGGCGTGCTTTTTCTGGTTGTTTTGCGCCAAGAAAATTTGCAATTCTAACATTAGCAGCAACGCCAATTGCCATAAACAATGCAAAATAGATGGCAAGCACAGCATTTGTCACACCCACTGCGGAAACTTCGGCAAGACCAATTTTCGACACAAAGTAAGTGTCAACAAAGCCGAGAATAGTCTGGAAAAAATTTTCAATCACAGCTGGCAGTGCCAACACTAAAATAATCTTTATCTTATCCTTTGTTTGTACTGCATGTGGGATGTTATCTCCATGTGTTTCCATCCTTAAAGTAGTAAGCCTCCTTGCGGAAATGACATTTTGAAATATTTACTGTTTCAATCATTACTGTTTCCTTAAAGTAAAAAACTAAACCTAATTATTAAGAATGTGAAATTATTTCATAGTGAACATGACATCTGCTACTCATGTTACGTAACCTTTTACAAGTTTTTAGACTTTTTGAAAAGTACACTATACTCGCGAAGTTTTAATTATTGCTATTGATTATTTAATTGATTTTGGTTTCATAAAGGGAGCTCCTGCACACTGAGTTTAAGGTTCAAATGTGACATAGGGGTTTTCTAAACTCTACTGCTCTCGGGTAGGGGAATCTTAGAAATCCTTAATGACTATTGCTTGTTTATTTAGAGAATCATAACTTTTGAATAAAGTGGTTTTGTCATGTTTAACATATCCCTTCAGAGGATCCATAATAATCACTTCATTTTCTGTTGATTTTAGCAAAACTACTGTATGCAAATTTGTGTATGAACGATGAAATTTATTAGTTCCGTTTATGTACCAACCGCCATTTATCTTGGGTTCTTCTAAATTTAAAGTAACCCACATGATTACAGGAACACCTTGTTTTAGCCAATTTTCTATTTCTTCAGCAGTACTACCACTTATATTTTCTGTTTTTAAATTAGTATCTAATGATTTCGTTGCCACCTTTGCAGCTTGTTCAATTGGACCCGCAAATGCATACCATCCATTTTTTGGGTTTTTTGGACTGCCAGCATAGCCGATATTTGGATCTGGCCCATACCTACGGTTGTTTACCGTCACAATAGGTGATTGGTAAAGGTAGTAATCAGACATTTTAATTTTATCGATATAAAAACCATAATAGTGAAAAACTGATGTTACTGCTGTTATTTCACATCCGTTAGGAAGTTCTGGATTTTGATAAACTATTGGGAAATTCAAGATTTCTCGTTCTTTTGAATTTAAATCGGAAAAGCTTTTTTCATTGGTTAATGTAGGGTAATTTACACCTGATGAAATCTTGAAAAAACCTATATTAGAAGGAGTCTTATAACGATATAACCTTAATGGAGAAAATGGATATAATTCATTATTTTTGAATTCGAACTCCTTTTGAACGCTAGTGTTTTCGAGCGTGTTAGCTTTCTGTAAGGATAAATCGTCATATAAAATTAGAAGATAAAAGAATGTAGCGAGTAGAGATAGCAATAACGTGAATAAAAATATATTTAATTTCATTTTGAAATTCACCTACTATTGTATGATAGTTAAGACTTTCTATGTATAGCTAGAATCCTCTAAAATTTTGTTATGAATAACATAGTACTGAAGAAATAAGCAGAATTTATGCAGTATTACATTTTTTATCAAAACGTAATACAAGATAAAGTGTATACTCACATCCTAATTTGGGAAAAGTAGTGGATGTAAATAAAATCGAAAATTCCAGGAGGGTAATATGACAAACGTTCAATATGAAGAATGTATTAAAGCATGTTTGGACTGTTTAGAAGCCTGCAACACCTGTTTTTCTTCTTGTTTGAAGGAAACGGACATCGACATGATGAGAGAGTGCATTATATTAGATAGAGAGTGTGCGGATATTTGCATACTTGCAATTACAGCTATGCAGACTGAGAGCAGGAATATGAAAGAAATTTGTACTTTATGTGCTTTAATATGTAGATCATGTGCTGAAGAATGTGCCAAACATAATCATGAACACTGTCAAAAATGTGCCGAGGCTTGTCGTAAATGTGCAGAAGCCTGTGAAAAAATGGTTTGATAAAATATTATTAAAAGTAAACAGAAGTCCCCTTTCCAAATGAAAAAGGGGACTTCTGCATTATTTATCTTTCCAGCTCCATTGCAAATCAAGCAGAAGCTTCATAGTAAGTTAGGAGTTCACTTAGTTTGGAAGTAGTTAGAATTTAATTAATTATTTTGGGACTTCTACATTAACAGCGAATCCATTTATTATTTATTCGACTAGATTCTTTAATTTTAAATACCAAAGGAAAATCTCATGAAACTTGGTTTACTCTATTATTCAGATTAAAAAGTATATGTATTTCGACCACTCTTTTTGGCATAATATAAAGCTTGATCTGAATGTTTCATAAGAATATCGGATTCTTCTCCTTCATCTGAGAAAATGGCTATACCAATACTAGAAGTGGTTTTAAATAGGTTTTCTCCAATAACCCAATCATACTGAAGAGCTTTTAGTATTCTTTCCGCACAGGTTTTAAAATCTTCATCAATTTATTTTTCTCTGTGCCAATAATAATTACTAATTACATCCGCAAAAATTTCAGTAGTCCTATGAAGTTCTTCTACAGTATTATCAACACCACCAATTTCAACTATCACAGAGTTAGGAGAAAGATCTTGGTTATAAACACCATTCCCACTTCTGCCATCTTTTTGAATTACGCCTTTTGACAAACCAGGGTATTGAGCTGAGAGCATTTTATCTAATGCTTCAGCAAAATTAAGATTATTTTCAAAACCCTCATAGCCTGTTCCAACCACAAACAACAGCCGAGCATGGTTTTCTCCATTTAATTTGATAGTAGTGGAATCTTTGTTCAAAGAATCCCGATGGACGTCGAAAAACAGATCTAAATCATTATTTTCTTTGAGAGCAGACTGAACAAATTCTCTCGAAGCTGCATACGAACTACTGTAGTCCAACTCTCGTAGTGCTAGCATTTCTACTATATCCGTGGAATCTACTTCCGTTCCAACTCCTCTTCTTTCTATTGCTCTTCCAAGCATTTCCCCAACTAAGGTAATATTTGCTGTCTCATGATAAGCTTCTTCCGGTTTTAGCGTGTCTTTTAAATAAGGTAAGAATGATTCTCTACTATGAGTGTGATAAATGTAAACAACTTCTTTTCCAAAAGTTGAATGTGAACTATCAATTTCCTTTGGAGATTTTATACTTTTAAAAAGTGCATCAATATTCTTTATGGTGAGATCCCTATCTTTAAAAAGATTCTCCATAGTAGGTTGAAATTCATCTCTATCTTCAATATTCGTGTGAGTCTTTGACTCATTATCGGCATTCGTTATCGAATCATCTATTTTATCTTGTGGATTAGTAAAATCGAATATTTTCTTCAATGTTTCCGATTTTAAACTTGTTAAAGAATGTGAATTCTCTTCAAATATAGTTCCCTCTAATTTGTCTGAGTCATAAAAAAATGATAAGAAAAAGACGATCATAAGCCACATAATAAAAAGAAAAATAGCTATAAACAGTAAAAACTTTAGTAAAGGTTTTATTTTAGTTTTATTTTTTTCATTTTTCTTATTTCCTTTTCTTGTAAACAATTTTTTAGTCCCACCTATTCCAAAATAAAAAGATATCTAATCTTAACACTTTATTATAGAATCTGGAGTTTTTAATAGAGTTGGATATGCATATTACACTTTCCTTTAAACACCTACTTAGAATAGAAAAAAATGAGTTCAACAAAAAAAATATAAGAATCAATTAATGATGACGTTTTCATTCATTATGAAGACAAACTAGTCATTAAAAGTCATATAACTACATAGTTTGACTGCATTATGTTTTAAAAATTTTTAACCGGGTAGCACTTAAAATAAGGTGTTTTTAAAATCCCAAAAAAAGAAGGAGAGATTTTAATGAAGAAATATGTCAATTTCGGAGTGATGATAGGGACGTCTACCATAATCATGTATGCACTTATGTATCTTAATGTGTTTCAATTAGATCATATAATTTTCAGTGAAACTCGACTTTATATGGCCTTTATTATGGGCTCTGTTATGGCTATTGTAATGTTAATTTTTATGCGCCACATGTACACGAATAAACGATTGAATGTGATTATCCTTGCTGTTAGTGCAATCATTTTTGCTAGTTCACTTTGGTTGGTCCGTAGTCAAACAACAGTCGAAGATACTTCTTGGATGAAAGCAATGATTCCGCACCATTCCATTGCAATCTTGACAAGCGAGCGTGCTAACCTATCTGACCCACGTGTACAAGAGCTTGCAGATAGTATAATTGAGGCACAGCGTAAAGAGATTAAAGAAATGAAAAAACTTATAGAAGAAATTGAAAAAGAACAAGATTAGATGAATTAAATGGTTTACTCCTCTTTCACATAATAAGAAGGATCGAAGTTACTAATGGTAACTTCGATCCTTTATTAATTTTTTTATACAACCTTATTATTATGCGCTATAGCATTCGCAAAACAACTAAATAATTAATAAAAGCAAGCTTGTTAAGAATTCACGGGCAAAATTAATAAGATTTATTATTACGCATTATAAATTATCTACTAATCCTACATAGCTGATTTTTTTATAACATTTTAGATCAAGTGATTTTTATATGGCGGAATAACCATGTGGTAAGGAAAAGGTCAGCAACACCTTCAACACCTGTAAAAATCAGGTTACCGCCTACATATTATGGTTCTGTTTAAAACGGATTAAAGTATAGCTCCTTTTGTAAGTTGACAAAAATGAATTACAAATGTAAACTGTGTTATATCGATTACAAATGTAAACGAAGGGCGTTGATAAAATGAATAATGAGATAGAATCAAAAATTACTGACTCAGAGTGGGAAATTATGCGGGTTGTTTGGGCACAAGATAAAGTTACTAGCAAAGAAATTATAGACATTTTAGAACAGAAGAAAGATTGGAAACCTGCCACTACTAAAACGTTCATTGGGAGACTTGTTAAGAAAGGTATACTCCTTACAGAAACAGAAGGGAAAAAGTATATTTATTCCACTGAAGTAAGTGAAAGTGAAATGATCAAAGGCACACTTTATGAACTCCTAGACCATATATGTGATAAGGATATCGGTAATACAATCGGAAGTATGATTTCGAATGCCACATTGAGCTTTAAGGATATAGAGAACTTACAACAGATCCTTAAGTTGAAAGAGAAGGATGCTGTGGCTGAGGTACCATGTAGTTGTGTGCCTGGTCAGTGTAAGTGTAAGGACCATAATTGTATATCAGGACACTGATCTCTTGAAAATATTTTAATATGAGGAGTGAAAAGTATGAAAAAAACAACTTTAAAAATCACAGGTATGTCCTGTGCGCATTGTGTAAATAAAATCGAAACAGCTTTGCAAAGCCTTCAAGGTGTGGAAAATGCAAAAGTTAACTTGAAAAAAGGGACTGTCAAGGTCAAGTTTGATGAGACGATCCAAACATTAGGCACCTTAGCAGTAGCAGTACAGGAAGTTGGATATGAGGTTGAATCAACTAAGTAGAAAAGAGGTTAATTTAGATGGAAAACAAAACATTTAATATAGAAGGAATGACTTGTACGTCATGTGTGCAGACGATTGAAAAAGCGACCAAGAAACTGCCTGGTGTTCAAGATTCGAATGTGAACTTGGCAACTGGGAAATTGAATATTAGTTTTGACGAGAACGAAATATCTACTCAGGATATACAAACAGCTGTAGAGAAGGTTGGCTATAAGGCTTTAACGAACACCGAGCAGAAAACTTTTGCAATCACGGGCATGACTTGTGCATCGTGTGTCCAAACCATCGAGAAGGTTACAGGGAAATTAGCTGGGGTCTTTGAATCAAATGTAAATTTGGCTACCGAAAAGTTAGTCATCCAGTATGATCCGACAATCGTTTCCAACTCTGATATTATTCAGGCGGTTTCAAATGCAGGATATGAAGCAAAAGAAGAAATGGAAATGTCAGATACAGCTGATACAGAAAAAGATAAAAAACAAAAACGCATTAAATCCATGTGGACTCGATTCGTAAGTTCAGCAATTTTTACTATCCCGTTGCTCTATATCTCAATGGGACACATGATACATCTACCGCTACCATCAATAATTGATCCGATGGTAAATCCTGAATGGTTTTCACTGCTACAATTCATTATGACATTGCCAGTTATGATTTTTGGATGGAAGTTTTTCTCTGTTGGGTTTAAGACGTTATTTAGAGGGCATCCAAACATGGATTCATTAGTTGCACTAGGAACCAGTGCTGCCTTCTTCTATAGTATAGGAGCCACAGTTGGTGTTTGGTTAGGTCACACTAGTTATGTAGATAGTCTATATTATGAATCTGCAGCTGTAATATTGACCTTGATTACTTTAGGGAAATATCTTGAAGTTCGTTCAATGGGTAAAACATCAGAAGCTATTGAAAAACTAATGGGATTAGCACCGAAGACTGCAAGGGTTATTCGAAATGGAGAAGAAGTAGAAATTGCCATTGATGAGGTTGCAGTAGGTGATACAATCATCGTTAAACCTGGAGAAAAGATGCCTGTAGATGGAGTCGTCACACAAGGGCTGACGTCTGTGGATGAATCCATGTTAACAGGTGAAAGTATTCCAGTAGAAAAGAATATTGGTGATAATGTTATAGGATCGAGCTTTAATAAAAATGGGACTATACAATACAAAGCAACAAAAGTCGGGAAAGATACAGCTCTATCACAAATTATTAAGTTAGTCGAAGATGCGCAAGGATCCAGAGCGCCTATCGCTAAGCTAGCTGATATAATTTCTGGATACTTTGTACCGATTGTTATAGGGAATGCTATATTGTCTGGTTTAGCATGGTACTTTGGTGGACAAAGTGGACTATTTGCCCTAACAATCACTATCTCCGTCTTGGTTATTGCTTGCCCATGTGCACTCGGTCTCGCAACTCCAACAGCTATCATGGTCGGTACCGGTAAAGGTGCAGAGAATGGTGTGTTGATAAAAAGTGGTGGTGCACTTGAAACTACTCATAAAATTCAAACGATTGTGTTTGATAAAACAGGTACAATTACAGAGGGAAAACCAAAAGTTACAGACATTATTACTGTAAACGGAAATACAGAAGAAGAATTATTGCAATTGACGGCCTCTGCTGAAAAAGGCTCTGAACATCCTCTAGGGGAAGCGATTGTTAGAGCAGCAGAAGTTAAAGGGCTGGGCATTATGAAGTTAGAACACTTTAATGCAATTCCGGGACATGGGATTGAAGTGACTGTAGATGGTAAAACTCTACTGGCTGGTAACAGAAAATTAATGGATGAACGAAAAATTTCTTTAGCCGCGCTTGAAAGTATGTCGGATGAGTTAGCTCTCCAAGGTAAAACTCCTATGTATGTAGCTATCAATACTCAAATCGCAGGCATCATCGCAGTTGCTGATACAGTTAAAGAGAATAGCCTCAAAGCAATTGAAAAACTTCGTAAAATGGGAATCGAAGTAGCTATGATCACTGGTGATAATAAAGGGACAGCTGATGCTATTGCTAAACAAGTAGGAATTGATCGGGTACTAAGTGAAGTTTTACCCGAAGATAAAGCGAATGAAGTGAAAAAAATACAAGCTGAAGGTAAGATAGTGGCAATGGTTGGAGATGGGATTAACGATGCCCCTGCACTTGCACAAGCTGATATAGGTATTGCTATTGGTTCAGGTACAGATGTTGCCATTGAATCAGCGGACATTGTATTGATGAGAAGTAATTTAATGGATGTTTCAACGGCTGTGGAATTAAGTAAAGCTACTATTCGAAATATAAAACAAAACTTATTCTGGGCGTTTGCCTATAATGTATTAGGTATTCCGTTCGCAATGGGTCTTTTCTATCTCCTAGGTGGTCCATTATTGAATCCGATGCTTGCTGGGGCTGCAATGAGCTTAAGTTCTGTTTCAGTATTAGTGAATGCTTTGCGCTTAAAACGCTTTAAACCTTCAATAATTTAGTAAAGGGGAGATTAGAGTGAAAGACAGATTAGAACTCGAATTATATACAAGACCAACATGTTCAGATTGCCAAGACGCAAAAAGATATCTATCGGCTAACAATATTACCTATGTAAATAAAGATGTAGAAGATGATCTTAGTTTAGAAAAAGATTTGAAGCAAATATCAGGAAACCGAATTGTACCAATGTTTGCTTTTTACAAAAAAGGATTGTTTGGTAAAAGAAAATTGATTGAACATTTTATTGGGTTTGAAAGAAATAGGGATGAAATAATAAGGTTGGTAAACCCAAAAGAAAGTTAATGATAGTCAGTTCTAGTATAAAATAAATTAAAATCATGTCTAACTCGCAGCAAGAAAAGCGATCGTTTGAGGAGCCTTCAGAGGAAGGCTTTCTCAGATGATACCGCCTTTTTTTTCGATACTGCATCTTTATGCCTGATAATCAGCGAATCCAATACTTCAATATGTAAGATTGCATCAGCTCAATCAATCGTTTGTTGACAGCAATATCTTCAGGTGAATACTGGACAGTTTCCTGAGGGGCGGTTATGCGCAACGATAAATTAAATAAGTTACTTAAATTTAACTACCAACTGTTGATTAGGAATATCAATAAATAAGCAGTACTGGTCCTGTAAAGTAATTTTAGCAATGTCAATAATTTCTTTGGGAATTTTGATGTATCCGTTCCTTGAAATTAGTCTTTTGTTGTGAGAGGACTTTGTGTTTGCTCTTCGAATGAAAATCACATTTTCTTGATAGGTGATATCGACTCTTCTTCCTATGTGAAATCCCAATTCTATCAGAAAAGTTTTTGGTATTCGCAATATTCCCGAAGTAGGAAATTTTTTATAATTGTAATTCTCTATGACCATAGTAGCTCACTCCTAATTTTGTACATTTTCGTAGAAAGATAATATGTGTGAGGAAATATTGAAGGTATTTAAATTTTTTATATAAAATTCATACTACTTTCACTTTCCTTTGACTTATAATACTTGAAAAATATGAAGAAATTATGCAGATTTAAAACTGTCAACTATTCTTAAAAAGATTCTTCATAATTGGTTGGAATTCATCCCTTCTTGAGTAAAAACTTTAGTAAACCAGGTTTCTGGCAATCTGATTAGCAGGTTTCGTAATGGCATTTAGTTCTGTAATTGTTGTTCTTAATGCATTGCTTCTGCAACGTACGAGCTAACCTATCGATGTAATGTAGGAAATGACTCACAGAGTGGGCCGTTTTTTACTTTGCAAGAACAGCAAAATTGAATTGCCCTGCCTCGTTTACTATTAATTTATTAATGCAATGCTTTATGGAATGAGGGGAATTACTAACATATAACATAGGGGAGTAATTGGGCAGGCACCACTTTTAAGGGGTTGCCTGTTTTTGTTTTATAAAATGGCAAGTAACTCGATATGGATAATGATTAAATGACAGTATTGTGTCTGCATAATTTCTTCATACTTTTCGCGTATCATTAAATAATGAACAAAGGGATGTGGTTTTATTATGAATAAAATTTCGATTAAGTTGGCTACCTATTTTATTGTGACGGTTCTGATTATGGAATCAATGCTCATGCTGTATCTACATCAAACGATAGTACATACCAGGATCAATGAGGAATTTTCTCAGCTGATGCTAAAAGGCTCAAATCATCGGGACGTACTGGAAGACAACTTTTCTGAAGATACCATGCGTCATATTGTATTGATGGAGTACAACAGTGAACGGCGGGTTGCCATCACCGACGATAGATTTAAATTAGTAATTAGTTCGGATGGAAGTAGTACAAATCTAGAAACTATATTGGGCCGTTTATCGAAAGAAAAATTCATTGAAGATCAAATAATTGAAAAAAATTGGGATGATGAAAAGTTTATCTCAAGCATCCATCCATACAAAATAAAAGACGGGCAATCTGGTTACGTCATTATGTTTCAGGGTACGGAAAACATTCAGTTCCTTGTAAACAAACTGAATTTCCATTTTCTTCTCGCAGGATTGGCAAGTTTAGTTACCTTGTGTATTGCATACCTTATTCTTTCGAGGTACCTAACTCGTCCTTTAATTCGGATGAAAGAAGCTACCAAGAAGTTAAGCAGAGGGGACTTTAATGTTAAACTCCCTCCACAAGGGAAAGATGAGTTGGGGGATTTATCGAACGCTATTCAATTATTAGCCTCTGATTTAGAACGAATAAAGAAAGACCGTATCGAATTTTTGGCCTCAATTTCCCATGAATTGCGTACACCGCTAACATATTTATCGGGCTATTCAAAGGTTGCGATGAGATCAGAATTGAATGTAGATGAACGTCAAAAATACCTTTCAATTATTGATGAGGAATCCATACGATTAACGGAATTGGTGAAGAATCTCTTTGACATGGCCAAGATGGATGAACCTAGTTTTACGGTCTCGAAACAACCGTTTCAAGCATTTGCTTTCTTTTCCCATCTCTACGAGAGAATGCTACCATCGTTTAACATAAAGGGCATTGAGTTGGAAATGAAGTGTGATGAAAACTTTGAAGTCTATGCGGATCCATTGCGCCTGGAACAAATCGTGATGAACTTACTTGATAATGCACTTAAATACTCTCCTGAAGGAGCAAAAACGATATTGGCCATTACACAAAATAATGAGAAGACGATGATTCAAGTAATCGACCAGGGAATCGGCATTGATAAAAAGGATTTGAAGAATATATTCGAAAGATTATTCAGAGTAGAAAAGTCCCGTTCAAGAGAATATGGAGGTTCCGGACTGGGACTCTCCATCGTGAAAGAACTGACAGAAGCTCATGGGGGCATAATTGAAGTGGAAAGTGAACTAGGAGAAGGAAGCCAATTCACTATCATCCTGTAGGAAGGAGTAATGATGATGACGACAATTTTATTGATAGATGACGAGCAGAGAATGTTGGATTTACTTGAGTTGTTTTTAATGCCGAATGACTATAAATGCATAAAAGCAAAAAGTGGAGAAGAAGCTTTAAAATTACTATCGTCAAAAGAGATTCATCTAGTTGTCCTGGATGTCATGATGCCCGGTATGGATGGATGGGAGACGTGTAAGCAAATACGGAAAAAATCAGCGGTTCCTATTCTTATGTTGACAGCTAGGACTGATAAATCCGATATCGTAAAAGGATTAAACGTTGGGGCAGATGATTATTTAACGAAACCTTTTGATGATCAGGAACTGCTTGCTAGAGTAAATGCGCTATTAAGAAGAGTATCTGCGGTAAATGCGAATCAAAAAGTAATTAAATACAATGAATATGAATTGGATACAACGTCTTATACGTTACATTACCGGGAAAAGCAAGTTGTTCTGACCATGAAGGAATTTAAGATTATAAAAGCTTTGATCAGCCACCCAATGCGAACGTATACAAGGGAACAATTACTTTTTGTCGCATGGGATTATCATTCATCAACTGATATTCGAACAGTGGATTCTCATATACGAAACTTAAGGGACAAACTTAAGACCGCAGGTTTTCCAACTGACCAATTTCTAAATACGGTGTGGGGAATCGGCTATAAATGGAAATGATGGAGGTTTAAATATGTATTTAAAAATGGGTTTAATAATCGTTGTTTTGACATTGTTTTTAAGTGCCTGTAATACAGCAGGCAAGGATACTTATACTTTTGAAGAAGTGAAGGGTGAAAAAATTGATCACATGCACGGCCTTGGATATACGAATGGGGAAGACGCGGTGATGATTGCTACTCATGAAGGGTTATACAAATACGATGGAAAATGGAAAGCTGCGACTAGCAGAAAACATGATTACATGGGTTTTACTGCTGTTAAAGAGGGTTTTTATTCCAGTGGACACCCAGAACCAAACTCTGATTTAAAAAACCCGTTAGGGATTATTAAAAGTGAAGACAAAGGATCCAGTTTTAAACAATTGGATTTTTACGGGGAAGCTGATTTCCATTACATGACGGCTGGCTATGAAACGAATACGATTTATTTAATTAATGAAGCACCTATTGGGAATCTTGATGTTGGCTTGCATTATTCAGAGAACGAAGGGGAAAGTTGGAAAAACTCTGAGATGGATGGGTTTGAATCTAGGTATATTTCCAACCTTGCGGCACATCCAACCAATAGTTCAAAACTGGTCATTGGGAGCCAAGAAGGACTGTACCTTTCTACCGACTCAGGGAATAAATTTACCCGTTTAGGATCACCCACTGTCATTACGTACGTTACGTTAACTGAAAAAGCTGGAATATATGCGAGTATTGAAAATGATAAAGTCAAATTGATGAGCGTTAATTTGGAAAATAGTGATTTAGAAGAATTGAATGTACCTGATTTCAGTCAGAACAACCCAATTGTCCAAATTGCCGTGAATCCGACAAACGAACAGAAAATCACAATTGCGACGTATGAAAATGATATCTATCAAACAGAGGACCTAGGGACAAATTGGAAAATGATTGCTGATAAAGGGACATTGCAAGAATAGAAAGGATATTGAAATATGTATAGTTTATTGTCAAAAATTAGCACAACATTAAGCGAGCCTTTTAGTATCTTTGCTCATTCCTTTTCTGAATATCCGATTTTGGTAGCCATATTTCTTGGTATCGTTGGGGCAGTAGCTCCCTGTCAATTGACAGGGAATATCAGTGCGATTACGTATTATGGGAATCGTACCATACAAAACCGAACCGATTGGCTTGATGTTCTTTCATTTATTCTCGGGAAGCTGGTTGTATTTAGCGCACTGGGTATTCTTGTTTGGCTCTTTGGTCAAACGTTTGAACAGAGCATGATAACTTATTTCCCTTATTTGAGAAACATTGTAGGTCCTTTAATCATTTTTGTGGGACTTGTCTTGTTGGGAGTTTTCAAGCTTAATCTGATAAATAGTATTGCAAGTAAAATTCCGCTTAGAATGAGAGAGGGTAAACTGGGTTCCTTCTTAATGGGTGTCAGTTTCTCCATTGCATTTTGTCCAACCATGTTTGTTCTCTTTTTTGTTTCTCTCATGCCCTTGGTTCTAACTTCACCTTACGGTATGATACTGCCTGCTGTATTTGGAATCGCAACATCCTTACCTGTTTTAATTGTTCTAGGGGCTATGTGGTTCCTAGAATTAGATAGTCGTACATTGAAGAACAGTAAAAAAATTGGAACTGTTGTTCAAAGATTTGCGGGTGTTCTACTGATTGTAGTTGGAATTTTTGATACGATTACCTATTGGTCTATATAAATCGACGAACTAAATTCTTAATTAATAATGATTAGAGTTAGGATATTACTTATAAAGTAAAGGAGTAATGGAAGGAGAAAAACATGAATTTTTTACTTGGAGCTATTGATCCGATAGCTTTTTCCCTCGGACCAATTGATGTACGATGGTACGGCGTTATTATTGCATCGGGAATTGTTTTAGCTTTTATCGTAGCACAAACAGAGATGGTGAAACGTGGTTTTCATCCTGAATTTTTAACTGACTTACTAATATGGGCTATACCACTCGCTATTTTAGGTGCACGGTCATACTACGTTCTATTTAAATGGGAGTACTACGTTGCAAACCCAGCTCAAATCTTTCAGGTATGGGAAGGTGGACTCGCAATTCATGGAGCATTAATTGTTTCGTTTATCGTTGCGTATGTATTCACAAAAAAACGCAAAGAATCGTTTTTAAAAGTAGCAGATATAGCTGCACCTAGTATACTAATTGGTCAAACGATTGGTCGTTGGGGTAATTTTATAAATCAAGAAGCACATGGTGGACCGGTATCTCGTGGTTTTCTGGAGAATATATTTTTACCGGATTGGATTATTGAGCAAATGGAAATTGATGGTATATACTTTCATCCAACTTTCTTATATGAATCGGTATGGAACTTTACAGGTGTTATGTTCTTGATTCTACTCCGTCGTTTCAATTTGCTTCGGGGAGAAATGTTTTTATTTTATATCATTTGGTATTCAATCGGTCGTTTCTTTATTGAAGGGATGCGAACGGATAGCTTGTATTTAATTGGTGATCTTCGTACTGCTCAAGTGGTGTCACTTCTATCGGTAGCCATTGCAACAATAATCTTCGTATATAGAAGAGTTACGATTAAGAAGGCGATCCATTATAAGGATGCTTAACAGTAAGGATGTTGAACAAATATTACGATAAATTAAACCTGTTATCACTCCTTATATGCGAATGTATGGACAGCAAGGGGACTAGTTCATAGTGATAAACAAGCTTTGTGTTTTATTTTCTATAGCTCAAAACAAATGTTCATCTTCTGATAAATGATGTCTATATAAATTCGGCACTAAGAGATTATGAAGTTCGTCCTTCGTCCTGGTCCTGCTCTTAGGCATCCTGCAACTGAATGGGTGGCTATGGACCAAGTTCGCCTTACTCAGTCCGAGGACTCTAAGTTCCTACACCGTCCATAGAACTCGGGATACAAAAACTATGATTGTGACAGCTAAACAACGCAAATTTTCTTTAGCGGCGCATGTCACTTTCTCGGTCGGTTTGGTTTTCTAACACTTGTCGTCAGCTGATTTGAACAGCCGGTATGCTAGACTGTGCGAGCCGCATGGATTGCGATGGAGTTGAGAGGATGGTTCGCCATCTTACCGCTGGCTCACCTCACTGGTAATCGAGTTAGTTTGAAGAAGACCATCCTGACAAGTGGACGCATGAAAATTTCAGATCGACTCGTGAGACAACTTGTCGATGAAATCATTTAAGCACTGCAGAAAGAAAGTGTTGTAATGAAGAGCTGATTGAAGACTTTGTTAATGGAGAATAGGACTCCACTAAAAATAATTGTAATGAAAGGAAGCGACAGACAATGAAAAAGGTGATGTTAAGCTCATTTGTGCTAAGTATAATATTAGTCGGCTGTAGCGACAATAAAAACAACATGCAATCACAGGAGTCACCAATGAATAATGGACCTATGGGAGGCGAAGAGGACGAGGTGCAAGGCATGATGAACCATGGCAATGTTTCTTCCTTAGAATCCTCTGAAGGAATCAATGAACTGTCGATTCCCCCTCTCATGGAAAAACAGCAAGGTCAAGACTTTGATTATGAAGTCGTCGCCCAGGAGGGGACCACTGAGTTTTTCGAGGGCATCTCTACTGACACCTACGGGTATAACGGCGATTTACTTGGTCCCACGCTTAAGTTGGAAGAAGGCGAAAGTGTCGATGTCAAAATCACAAATGACTTGGATGAGCCGACAACATTCCATTGGCACGGCCTTGAAGTTCCCGGTGAAAAAGATGGCGGTCCACACGGTGAAATCCAGCCCGGCGACAGCCAAATCATCACTTTAAAAGCTGATCAGCCGGCCGCCACCCTTTGGTATCATCCCCATGTTCATGGCTCAACAGCTGAACAAGTATTCAAAGGCCTTTCCGGGATGTTGCTCATTGATGAGGGATCTGGCTCTGCTTCGGAACTTCCTAATGAGTACGGAGTTGATGATATCCCACTCATTTTCCAGGACCGCCTGTTTGATGAAGACAAGCAACTGAACTATAACAGGCTCATGAACCCTGACGGAACCTTAGGCGATATTTCCATCGTAAACGGAACCATCAACCCAAAACTGACCGTCACCAAACCCGTTATGCGCTTTCGGATATTGAACGGAGCTAATGCGCGAAATTACACATTCCGCTTGAGCAATGGCGCCAGCTTCACGCAAATCGCTACAGATGGCAGCTTGTTGGATGAACCTGTTGAAACCGACAAGCTGACACTAGCTGCTTCGGAGCGCGCTGAAATTCTTATCGATTTTTCAAGGCTGACTAATGAGGAGTCCCTCGCCATCATCAATGATGATGGCGTGGAATTACTGCCGTTTGATGTAGCTCTAGATGATTCTTCGGCTGGTTCGACTGAGATGTGGACAGCTGATAAGCCATTCTTGTCGGAACAGGAAAAAGCAATGCCTGTCACGAAGGAAATCGAGTTGTTCGGAATGATGAAGATGGTGACAATCAACGGCAAGAAATTTGATCCGAACCGCATCGATTTGCGTCAGGAACAAGGCGTTACGGAAGTATGGGAAGTGTATAATAAACCTGATATGATGGGTGGAATGATCCATCCCTTCCATATTCATGGAACTCAATTCAAGATTATTTCACGAGATGGCAGGGATCCGGAACCGAACGAACAAGGGTTGAAAGATAGCGTAATGGTCGAACCTGGCGAAAAAGTGAAATTACTTGTCACGTTCCCTGAAGAAGGGGTTTTCGTTTACCATTGTCATATTTTGGAACATGAAGATAATGGTATGATGGGACAAGTTGAAGTGTACTAGCAATTAAAAAGACAGATAGCAGAAATACTACCTGGAACTGAGCTCAACTTGTTATATTTGATATTGAAACAAAGCCTGCAATCTTTCTGACAAATGATTGGGTAGTGATTGGGACTCTGCTACTTTCTGGTTTTTTATGACTTATCATCACGGAGAAAATTCATGTAAAGTCCATAAAAACAGAGTATCTTCGGCCACGAAAATACTCTGTTTTTTTGACTGATTTTATGTTCGCTTCTTTTGTATATAGTACAGGACGTCTTCTTTTATCCAATAAGGTTTGCCAGCGATTATAATTGTCTCTTTTGGCAGCTTCCCTCTCTTGCGATACATATGAATCTTTTTCACATCCATGTTGTAACCATGTTCATTCATTAGTTCAGCAAAATTCTGTTGACTTAATAAGTCGCTCGAATCTTTAATAATCAAGGGTTTTTGTGCTTTGGCAAGATAGGTGTCCTCATACAGGTACGTCCATAGTCTTTCTAGCACAAATGGAATCCAGTCCGGATCTACTTCCTTGAAGATTCGATTCAAATCAAATAACTCTTCGTATTCAAAGAATCGAGCAAGGGCTGCAAGTGCTTGTTCGTGTTTATTCAGTGATGTCCAGTCACTTGGCAGGTCCTTTTCATTCAAATAAGGTGCTAAATTCGGGTATTTCACCAGAATTTCCTGGGTTGCACTTTTCATGTCATTCCTCCACTCTTGTTGATTTATAAATTTTTATTATAATTAGTATATCAAAGTTTGTTGAGTGACTCAACGAACTTTGATATCCACTTGTAACTAACCTGAAACCTCAGAGAAAAACATTTTCTCTGAGGTTTAACATGGTTAATTCTTTATGGTTAGTTCATAAAAAGTAACATCCTGCATGGCTGCATATACCACTTTATTTTGTAGCTTGCACGAAATTTCTAGATAATCGCAATAGTTGAAAAGCTGAACTATAGCGATTCTACTGTTATGGCTTTCGATTAAATCTTGAAGTCTGGATGCAATCATCAGATTCCTTCTCCAAAAATGGAGAGCACGAAGAGCACTTACTTGTTTTTCGTCCAGTCGGCTGGTCATGGTTATTATTCACTCCTCATCGTTATAAAATGCAAAAGGGGAAAATCCCCTTTTGCATTTTATATCAACCCTTTTTCTCTTAAGGAAATGCCATCTAAGTGACTTACGATAATAGAATCTAATACCTCTATACCTATTATCTCTCCTGCTTCTTTTAGACGTTTACTTACTTCAATGTCTTCCGGTGAGTACTGACAGTTACCACTTGGGTGGTTATGGGCTACCATGATGCTCCCTGCATTATTTAGAATGGCTGATTTAAAGACTTCTCTTGGATGAACAATACTAGCATTTAAGCTACCAACATGGCTTCTATGAATGGCTATTACCTCGTTTTTAACGTTTAAGCAAAGTACCAAAAACACTTCTCTATCTTCATCCGCTATTAAGGCTTTAATGAAAGAAATAGTATCTTTTGATGAACGTATTTGTTTGGGAAGTAAACTGGTATACGCTTCTTCAACCTCTCGGATTTCTTGTTTAATTCGTACGATTTCAATCAATTTTTCTAATTTCATCTTGTGTTCCTCCTTTTGTGTTGTTCGCCGGGCGATAAATGTCCCAAAAGGGATAATTTTTTGCCTTTTGACACGTGGAACGAACCCAACCCTTAGTCGACCAGTCAAGGGTTTCAGCGCAACAAGTTTTTCAGCGGAGCATAATTCGAAAAAGTTTTTCGCCCCTTGACTGTTTTCTTTCTTTTCTAGTCGGCTCCTGTCTTAATTGGAAAAAGTGGTAGGGCGAAGCCAAGGGATCTGCCACTATTTCAGATTTAGACAGGTTGGGAATCTGTACGATCCGGAGGACAAAAGCAAAAAATACAACAACAAAAGGCAGCCATTTGGCTGCCCTCCATTTCTTCATTTCTTTTTGAAATTACTCTCTTTGGCTCGTTTCCTCGTAATGAAAAGAACAGGAACCTACGAAATGTAGGCGAAGCCGTACAGATCGTGGTTATCGGGCTTTTTAGAGGAAAGAGACACGTTAGAGTTTCTTTCAAAGCGTTTGCTGTTAGGAGCTATCGTTCTGCCCCCAGTCAAATATCAGTTTTCATTTGCAACTGCCACTAAACTCAGATGAAGTACGTGATTCGCTTTGGTCCAATTTTCTCTATTACAGAGAGTAGTTTTATTTTGGTCGTATTTGCTCCATATACTTCTTAATATCTTCTTCTGTCATTTCCCCGGTTATGATTTTTTCTATCTGACCCTCTGAATTGATAAGAAATGTTGTAGGTAAAGGATTAATATTATAAGAATGCATCACACTTTTCGTCTTATCGATTAAAACTGGAAAAGTTAAGTCTCTTTGGTCGATATATTGTTGAACGACAAAATCAGATTCTGCAATGTTCACTGCTAGTATTTGAACTCCCTTATCCTTATACACTTGGTACTGATTGTCCATTAGAGGAAATTCTCTCTCACAAGGTTTACACCAAGTGCCCCAAAAGTTTAAAAACACACCTTGCCCTTTATAGTCCGATAATTGATGTGTCTTTCCATTCATATCAACAAGCTCAAAGTTAGGAGCCATATCCCCTACTTTTAATACGCCTGTTGTCTCCTTCGTTAAATTGTTGTATATCGTGAAGATGATTATGACTACGAGAAGTACAAGAATTGAAATACGTATAATGAAACGTTTATTTTTTCGATTATTCATGGTTGTATCAGTCCTTTCATAATGCAAATGTTTTAATTTAGAAACCAGTGAAACCGCCAAAAAAAGGAGTTAAAAAAGCAATGATTTTAGTCATCATATCAAAATACAATAAGACACCCATTAAAATCATGAACATACCGCCTATTTTCATAAATAACCCACTTCTTGTTTGGAGAAATTTCATTTTCCCTATGAATAGGGACATGATTAAAAATGGTATAGAAAATCCAAGTACATAAAAGAGCATATACAACATGCCTCTCCCTGGATCTGATACTCCTAAAGCAATGACTCCTGCAAGAATAGGTCCTGTACAGGGTGTCCACCCTGCAGCAAATCCCATCCCAATTAACACGGATCCAGTATACCCCTTAGGTCTTTTCTTAAATTGAATCCTCTTTTCTGAAAGTAAAAAATCGAAACTCAGAACTCCCATGATGACTAACCCGAAAAACACCATAATAATTGCGCCGATTTGTCTGAGTAGGTCTTGATATTGGATGAAGATGGTTCCAATAAACGAAGTAGAGAATCCCATCGCCAAAAAGATAATCGAGAAGCCTGTCAGGAATAGAATGGTATGAACTATTGCCTTCTTATTTAAAATGCCTTTTTCTTCTTTTAATTCATCTAAAGAGACGCCTGTTATATACGAGAGAAAAGCTGGATATAAAGGAAGGGAACACGGGGAAATAAAAGACAACAAACCCGCCCCAAATGCCAAGAATAAACTTAATTGTTCGAACAAATAACTTCACCTATCCTTTTTAAAGACTTAATTCATTCTAACAAAGCAGAGTGGTTATATAATGTCTAAATTATGTAGATATTTAAACAAAACAATGCAGAAACTGCATTATTAGATGAAAGAATAAAAATTACGTTAGTCTGACCACATCTTAATATTGATTTGGGTTACCGTGATTACAAGAAAATTACGGGTTCTGTCACAGTTATACTGATGATTTATTGCTACAATGGCAACAAACTATGGAAATGAGGCGAATGATAATTGAAACGATTTTTGGCAATTGGATCAGTTCTTGCGGCACTAACGCTTAGTGCATGTGCGACGAAAGAAGAACCACAATCGAAAATGGTAGATGAAGTGCCTGAAATAGTGGAAGTTGATTTATCCGTTCCTGAAACAGCAAAAATTGGCGAAGAAGTAGTCTTTACTACAGCTGTTACACAAGGTGGGGGAATTGTTGAAGATGCTGACGAAGTGAAGTTTGAAGTGAAGAACATAGACACTGGAGAAAAAGAAATGTTAGAGGCACATTTGAATAAAGCAAAACAATATGAAGGTCAATATACATTCACTACAAAGGGCACTTACGATGTCACGTCTCACGTGACTGCACGAGACATGCACGTAATGCCGATGAAACAAATACTAATTAAACAATAAAACAAACCGTCACCATTTTTCTGAGTGCAGAGAATGGTAACGGTTTTTAATTTTGGTATAGACTATTGAAAACACTGAAATTACACAAACTCATCCTTCATCAAGGTAGTGTTCTTTAAAAAATCCGATTCGTACGATCAATAACTAAGGTTAAAATTGTAATTTGGCATGTTGAATGTTGGACTTTTCAATTTGGATCGTAGTATGTTCAATGGCAAAATTCTCTCGAATCAAATGAATAGCCTTCTGAAGAATGATTTGTTCATCTCCACTATCACTTATTGTCATGTGGCAACTTAAAGAGTCCATTCCGGAAGTAATGGTCCAAATGTGTAAATCATGAACGTCTAAAACATCATCAATCCCTTTTAACAACTCCAGAATCCCATTTTTATTAAGTGAAGGTGGAGTTCCTTCCATCAGAATATGAATACTTTGCGTGAGCACTCCCCAGGCACTTTTGAGAATTAAGAGAGCTACTAGAACAGAAATGATGGGATCTGCAATATACCAGTCAAATACCAACATGACGATACCGGCAATGATTGCACCAATTGATCCTAGAGCGTCTCCTACTATATGTAAATAAGCGCTTCTCATATTAATATTACTTTTAACATCAGCTTTTTTTATTAACGAGACTGCACTAAGTATGTTGGCAATAAGTCCAATACTCGCGATTAGAATCATGGTACCGCTCGACACCGATGGAGGTTCATTGAAACGTTGAATTGCCTCATAAATAATGAACCCTGAAATTAAAAATAATGTGATTCCATTGAACAAAGCAGCAAGGATTTCAAATCTATAATATCCATATGTCTTATTTGGCGATGGCGGCCGACTAGCAAACCAAATGGCGATGAGACTTAACGCTAAAGAACTTGCGTCTGAAAGCATGTGACCACTATCAGATAGTAGTGCTAGGCTATTGGTAAAAAGCCCACCAAAAAATTCTAATATCATAATACACGTAGTAATAGCCAGGGCAATGATGAGTCCTTTTTTATTTCCTTCTCGTTGATCATGTACTTGATCATGGTTATGGGGCATTTTAATTCACCTCTTCTTCTATTTAATTACTTTATTTACGTAACAGTATGGAACTAAACATGGGTAAAAGTATAAAATACATAAAATTGGTCTATATAAAAAACCGAGAATTACGAACTATGCAAAATTCTCGGTTTCTTATCATATATAGCACGCACCAATTTAGGGAGAAATAATTCTATTCGTTGTGAATTATATCCCTAATAAACTTCGCGTCTTCACCAACACCTTGGAGGAGTGAAGATCCCCTCCGATATTGCCAGGGCAGTCCTACGAAATACAATCCATTTACATTTGTAACTCCTCTTTTATGTATGACCTTTCCTTCTGTACTCAATAGTCCCGGGATGTGCAGCCAGGAAAAGTCAGATTTAAACCCAGTTGACCAAATGATATTATCGACTTGAAGATTGCTTTGATCTAAAAATATTAGATGATTTTCATCTGCATCCACTACTCTTCCCTTCAATGTGACTTCCGAATCTTTAATGGCTTTCTTTAGTTCTAACCCAAAGATTGGATCCCCTCTTTGCTGAATTTTTTTCCCTAAAAAGGAAGTATTGGTCGCTTTAGTTAATCCTAACTTATCAAACCACCAATACATGCTTTTTTTTGCCACAACTAACGGTAAAAATGATAGTTTATTTCCAATTGATAGATAGGTATTCTTAACGGAAGATAATTCAACAGCAATCTGTGCTCCACTGTTTCCTCCCCCCACAACCAATACCGAACCCTCCCGTAACTGGGCGGGATTTTTGTAATCAGAAGAGTGTAGCTGTAACACCCGTTCATTAATCTTACCAGCAAATGGAGGGATGTATTTAATATGAAATGCTCCTGTAGCCACCACTACATTTTTTGTAGTTATATTTTCTTTATTAGTGATGAGGGTAAAGACGTCATTGCTGCAAGTCACTTCGATGATTTCCGTTCCAAATTGTATCGGCAGACTGAATTTTGCAGCATAACGATGTAAATATGATGCCATTTCATCTTTTGAAGGAAAACCATGTTTATCCCCTATAAGGGGAAGTCCAGGTAAAGAACTATACATTCTTGGTGTGAAAAGCTTCAGAGAATCATATCTATTTTCCCATGCATTACCGGCTCGAACACCTTTTTCCAACAAAATAAAATTACTGTTATTTTGACGTAAATAGTAACCCATTGCCAATCCAGCCTGTCCTGCACCAATTACAACCGTGTGATACATACTATATACTCCCTCTACTTATACTGTTCGTTAAAGAAAAGAGCAGGCTAAATGAAATTTCACCCTATTTTCATCTGTCTGCTCTAATATTTCTTATAATTGAAGTTGCCTATTAATCATTTTTTTCTTGATTGCTTAGAATATAAGACAAGCATACTAATTGTAATTAAAGTAAACGCAGTCAGGGCCAAAAACGGAATTGTGATGAATCCAAGCCAATTAATGTATTCAGAGCTACAGGGAACGCCACTCACACATGGTCGGATACCTCCAAATCCAAGTGCTTTTTGTTCAAGATAATGGAAAACCGAAATCGTTCCTCCGATGAGACTCAGAGGCAACACGAATTTCTTAACCGATATATCGCTTTGGAAAGTTCCAATACCTAGTATCAATACTAAAGGATACATGAATATTCGCTGGAACCAACATAAGTCACACGGAATAAACCCTTTTACTTCACTGAAATAGAGACTCCCCATTGTGGCAATGACTGAAACAAGCCAAGCGAAATAGAGAAACCATACGTTCTTGCCCTTGTTTTGAACTGTATTAGTCATTTTGCGTTGCCTCAAGTTCTTGGTCAATCACTTGTTTTATTGCTTCATAATTAAAAGGGTCTTCTATAGTTATTCCATTAATTACTATAGTAGGGGTTTGAGCGACTTTATGTTTTTTATATAATTTCTCATCCAAATTAACTTGTGGCATCGTTAACTCTTCTTCAAGATCTTTGTTAAGTATATCTTGATTTATAGTAGGGAAATCCTTAGCCACTTCAAGCATCTTTTCTTTAGAAAGCCATACATCATCATGGTTCACTTCAGGTTGTGCATCATAAACAGCTTTATGAAAATCCCAATATGATGTAGGATCTTGTTTAAAAACAGACTCCGCAGCCATTGCACCGATTATAGACTCTTCTCCATGAAACAACACATTCACATAAGAGAATTTAATATCACCAGGTATTAAATAATCTTCAACTAATTATGGATAAATCGTTTCCCCCCATGCTTTACAAGAAGGACATTTAAAATCGCCAAACTCAACAACAGTTATAGGTGCGTTCTGATCAACTAATATAGGTTGATCTGTCAATTCAACTTCTGCTTTTTCAGTCACCGTTTCTTTTTCCGTACTTTTATTGCTGCTCATAACGACTATGACGGCGAATAAGGCTATAGCTATAATTGTTACGATTACTGCAAACTTCATATTGGAATTCTTCATGTTTAACATTCCTATATCTAATTTTTAGAAAATTACACTATTCATTAACCCTAAATATAAAGAAATCACACATAAAATACTCATACTGAATGCTAATCGGGGTGAAACCTTTTTCATTGCCGAAATCGATGCCAATAATAAAAAGCAAATGGCTAGACAAAAAAAGACTATACCCAGCAAGCTTAAATCCATCGAAGCCTCAATCGGTAAAGAAATAGATTCAGAGTAGGCTAGGTTGAACAAGTTCGACATCCCATTACTCGTAGCTACAGCCCCAATATCATGGGGTGGTTCTTGTTGTCCCAACACGGCTGTCGCAGAGAAAATTAGTAAGAGAGTAAAACTCTCCGCCTTCACCCATTTACGGGGATTTATTGTTGAGTTCTTCTGCAGTTTCCGTTTCATCCAGATTCCGTTAAGATATGCAAAGAAAAGGATGGGGATAAGCACTAAGTGTTTGATTAGCAAGGCTTGTCCATAAGGGAGTATCCAAGAGTCAGGATATTTATTTAGGTCAATTACCAAAGTCATTAAAAAGTATCCCGTTATAGCTACCCATTCACTTCATTTCCTTACGGTGACGATTTGGGTGGGTTATTGATTATAGTTAGTTGGTTTTCTGTTAATCAAGTCTTATGACCGGAAAGAGAGAAAAGAGTACAATTCCTAAAACTGAAATTTGAATCCATCGCTTATGAATGGTTACTTTTGGTTTTTTATTTGAGGGTATAAGAGACAAAATGAGTGACCCCATGAGGATGGAAAAGCACAAATACAAAAGTGTCTCGGATAAATATATCCATATCATGACGCTCTCTCCTTTTTAAACAACATATACCCAGTACCCACTGCTATTCCAATTAACAAAATGGCAACGAAAGTTAAGAAAAAATTGGATTCCTTTGATTCTTTTATTACCTTTCGCTCCTCATCAATCGAATGGATCTTATCGTCATGGTTTTGCTCATTCGAAACGACATCATTCGATTCTGGTGCAAGGACTACGGAATATGAAAAAACGCCAAACATTTTTTTCTTCGCTCGCTTTTTGACCCCTCCCAAAAAAGTTTCCCTAAGGAAATTTTATAATTATTATTCTTACTTTATTCCTGAACTGAACTTTTTGTCAATGTTTTTTTAAAATGATGAGTCTAGAAAAATTAAAACAGGTAAATAACAGCTCGAGAAATGGATTAAAAAAAAGCATCAAAGCCGGTTTAGGCTTCAATGCTTTAGAGAATGAGTATATCCAGTTTCGTATTCAGGAAAATTTGTTATTAATTTAAGGAATATCGTTGTTTTTTATCGGTAAATCTTGGATATACGTTTCAATCTCTTCTTTTAGCCAGTATGGTTTCCCTCCAATTAAGACTGTTTCAGTGGGCAGTTTCCCCCTCTTTCGTAACATGTGAATTTTCTTGGTATCCATGTTTCCTCCATGCTCATTCATCAACTCGCCAATATCCTTCTGGCTTAATAAGTCATTTGGATTCTTAATAATCAGCGGTTTAACTGATTTTGCATGATAAGTGTCGGAATAAAAGTAAGTAAGTAATCGATTCATCGCGAATTCAATCCAAACGGAATCCATTTCTTTAAAGATCTGATTTAAATGAAGAGCTTCTTCATATTCAAAGAATCGAGCAAGTGCTACGAGCACTTGTTCATTTTGATTTAATATTTTCAAGTCATTCTGCTGTTCCTTTGTTTCTACATAAGGCCTAAGATTCTGGCACTTCGCCAGAATTTCCATGGTTGCCTTTTTCAAGTGAATTCCCTCCCTTGTTGAATCATTCAACATCTAATTTAATTGTATCAAGTTTTGTTGAATCATTCAACAAACTTCCTTTATCACGTTTTTAATGACTACAATACCCCCAGTAAAAAGCGAATTACTGAGGGGAAATATCATTTGACCATCTTTACATCACCAAAAGCTGTATTTTGTGAAGCTGCATAGATGACACGATTTTGTATGGCAAATGGGATATTCAGTTTGTCGCATGATTGGAACGCAAACAAAATAGCTTTTCTGCTCTTGGTCTACTCGATGACATCTTGATGGATGGATGCGATACACAAATTTCTGCGCAAAAAATGAAGATTTGAAAGTGAACTTATCTGTGCTTCATTTAATGAATACTTTTCCGTCATGGGTATTCCTCCTTTATAGGATAAAAACAAAAGGGGAAAACTCCCCTTTTGCATTTAAATCAATCCTTTTTCTTTCAAGGAAATGCCGTCTTCATGACTCACAATGATGGAATCTAATACCTCAATGCCCATAATCTCACCGGCCTCAAGTAGTCGTTTACTGACCTCAATATCTTCCGGTGAATACTGGCAGTTGCCTGAAGGATGGTTATGAGCCACGATAATACTCCCTGCATTATTGAGAATGGCGGATTTGAACACTTCTCTCGGATGCACAATACTGGCATTTAAGCTCCCGACATGGCTTTTATGAACGGCGATAATCTGATTTTTCACATTTAGGCAAAGTACAAAAAACACCTCTCGGTCCTCTTCTGCTATCATGGCTTGAATGAATTCGATGGCATCTTTTGGTGAACGGATTTGTTTAGGTAGTAAGCTCGTATAGGCTTCTTCTACCTCTCGGATTTCTTGTTTAATACGTACGATTTCAATCACTTTGTTTAATTTCATGATTTTTTCTCTCCTTTTTTGTGTTGTTCTCCAGGCGGTAAATGTCCCAAATGGGATTATTTTTTGCCTTTTGACACGAAGGACGAACAGATCCAATAGCCGACCAGTCAAGGGTACCAGCGTACAAAGTTTTTCTGTGCAAGCACGATTTGAGAAAGTTTTTCGCCCCTTGACTGTTGTTTTGGTGGTTAGTCGGCTCCTGTCTTTGTCCGAAACAGAGGGAGGGCGAACGCCTAGGAATCTGCCTTTGTTTCGGGCTTAGACAGGCTGGGAATCTGTACGATCCGGAGGACAAAAGCAAAAAATACAACAACAAAAGGCAGCCACTGGGCTGCCCTCCATTTCTTCAACTCTTTATTTGCCAATCTTTCCGGCTCGTTTCCTCGTAAAGAAAAGAACAGGAACCTAAGAAATGTAGGCGAAGCCGTACAAATCGTGGTTATCGAGCTTTTTAGTGGAAAGCGACACGTTTATAGCTTCTTTCAAAGAGTTTGCTGCTTTGTTAGGAGCTATCGTGCTACCGCCCTGAAGGTATTTGATTCTATATGGTCTAGTTTTAGAGGGAATCCTCTAATAAATGGAGAATACTGTAAACGTGGATAAAACTCATGTAAAAGGAGGACAAATGAAGAGTTTAAAAACAGTAGATGCAGCAAAAAAAGAAATCCAGGTACTTGAAGATTTTGTGTCTCTCGTAGAAAACTATCAAGCGACAACATTAGGGGAAAAGATAGTAAAGGCATATGCCTATTCAGGAAGCATAGCCAAAGTAGTTTCATATATAAACAATGAATTTGGTTCTGACACGATTGATAAAACATACGTTACTGATCTGCTCAAAAGCAAACCGCAAGATGAATTACATAAGCACATGAAAGCAAACTACTTAACGAAAACGCGCCACACAAGGAAAAAATCGAGAAAAACACCTGCGTACACAACATTTCAGTACATTGAACACAATGATAGGTGAAAGAGTAGATAAGGGAGGAATAGATACGATGAATCATGAAGCTGTACACATATTTGTGCCGAAGGAATTCGAGGATGAGATGGAGGTTCTTACGACGATATTCAACCCTACAAATGATATTGGACTCGCTATTGCCGGGGAAAACATGCACCCAACTTCAAAGTGTCCGATCTTAAGAATATTTATGTTAGAAACTGTCGATCAAGGATGGGCTTTTAAAGAAGAACTACAGGCATTTACCTTCTTGAATTTTGATGACGCCCAAACTTTCCTAGAAAACCTTCCTCAAATGTCGGGGCTAGAAATGCTCATCATTTTGAACGGTCAGAAAGACTTTGGAGAAATAGAATCAGAAGTTGGTCTTCTATCTTAGCCTGATATTTAAACCCAGCTAGTGGTTTACCACGCACTCAATTACTGAAAGTTCGGTCTACTTTTGCATATAGTAAGTAAAAACGGGGGTGGTAGCTTGGACGAGAAGAAAAGAAAAGATAGTTGGACGGTAGAAGATGATAAAGTTCTGGCGGACACAGTCTTAACATTTGTGTGTGAAGGGAAAACACAACTAAAAGCTTTTGTAGAAGCCGCACCAATCCTTGGTCGAACAAGGCAGGCATGTGGGTTCCGATGGAATAAAACATTGCGTAAACAGTACAACATACAAAAAACTAAGTCGAACCAAAAATCCTAACGATATTCACAACCATTTGCAACTAGCGATGACGTCTTTTGATGATTTGGCAAAAGCCTATGAGAAATTGAAACAAGACTATGAACAGCTACATTCCGAACACCAAAAGGTAAAAGCCTGGCTTACAAATGGAAAAGAGTTATTACGAATAGAATAGGATGACGAAGAGAGCATTCAAAGCCGATGCTCTTTTTTTATGTATTCACCTTTACCAGTACACTAAAAATCGCTTCTTTCGAAACAATGCTTTCTATAAGAAAGGACTGTTCCCGGTATAGAGAACAGCCCTTGATATAGTTTTTTATAACAGGTTGTCCCAATCCTTCGGAAAACCTAAATGTGAGATGTCAATAAACTCATCATATTCCTCAATAAGTGCCTTTAAAGAGATTGAAAGGTTCAGTCGTTCATTGCTGCTTAATAGTTTACTCAGAACGATTATGGCAGCAAATATTTCATCATTACTTACTTTTTCACGTATATCATCAAACAATTGAGGCTGTATAGATAGTTTTTTTCCGTATAACCTACCGTGATGAGCGCAAATATTTCTGATGGTGGTCAAGGTATGTAACCAACTTTGTGTATATTTAAAATGCACATTATAATAGTGCTTAGATATGTATTGCTTATCCTTATTTTTAAGGTTTTTAAATAACATCGATAACGTTGAAAAGGAAAGGACTTCAATAGCCACCCAAACGGGAAAGACTCCGCTATAT
>JAHIWI010000055.1 GCA_018816185.1 Bacillota bacterium | reverse complement strand
TTCACCTTTAACCGTTTGAATTACTTCATAAGACGCCCACTCTAGTGCTGTAGCAACAGACTCTAATAAGTCTTTTGCAATTAAATAATGAGTACCTTCGACATCTACAATTACATAATCAAATTCAGGGTTTACTGAGATCCCTAAGTTTGCTGGAATCGTCCAAGGAGTTGTTGTCCAAATGATAATTTTCGTACCTTCTGCGACAACTCCTTTACCTTCAGTCACATCAAAGCTCACGTAAATGGATGGAGATTTTTTATCTTGATATTCGATTTCTGCTTCAGCTAAAGCTGATTCACTTGATGGTGACCAATAAACAGGTTTTAACCCTTTATAGATATAGCCTTTACGAGCCATCTCACCAAACACTTCGATTTGACGTGATTCATAAGCAGGTTTTAACGTGATATAAGGATTTTCCCAATCACCTTGCACTCCTAGACGCTTAAATTGTTCACGCTGAGTATCAATTTGCTCATAAGCGTATTTCTCACACAACTTACGGAATTCAGCTACTGTCATTTCTTTGCGATTTACTCCCTTATTTGCAAGGGCTTGCTCGATTGGTAAACCATGAGTATCCCAACCTGGAACATACGGTGCATGGTAGCCAGTCATCGATTTATGACGAACAATCATATCCTTCAAGACTTTATTTAACGCATGACCCATGTGTAAATCACCATTCGCGTACGGAGGCCCATCATGCAAAATAAATGTCGGACGTCCTTTTGTACGATTAAGCACTTTTTCATATAAATTCATGTCATTCCAAGTTTGCTGCATGACTGGTTCGCGTGTTGGCAATCCTCCACGCATTGGAAAATCGGTTTTTGGCATTAATAACGTGTCTTTGTATTCCATCAATATAACCTCCTCAAAATAAAAAAACTCCTCATCCCATGAAGGGACGAGAAGTTTAACTCGCGGTACCACCCTAATTGCAACAATGAAGTTGCCATCTTAGATCACATTAACGGTGTGAAGCCGAAACCACTTACAATCATTCGTTCAGTGGTTTTACTCAAGAGTGATTTTCATTTGATTGCTACTTGTTCGAGCTTCCACCGTCCTCGAATCGCTTTTCTGAGCGCACAAAATACTGTCTCTTTCAACGTATTTAATATCAATATGTAGCTATTATATGGAAAGTAACTACAATCGTCAAGCAAACTCTAATCTTCAGTTGTTTCGATTCGCTCTAGTTCAGATGTGTCCACTTCATATTGCATTAAATGATCCCAATCATCTGTATTGATTAAATCTAACTGAGCTTCAACTAACATTTTGAAGCGATTGCGGAATACTTTTGATTGTTTCTTAAGTTCTTCTATCTCTAAAGAGATACGTCTAGCTTTCGTCAATGCTTCATTCACAATTCGATCTGCATTTTTTTCAGCTTCTTTAACAATTAGCTTCGCTTCTTTTTGAGAATTGCGACGAACTTCTTCAGCAGCCTCTTGTGCAATCACGATTGATTTTTGTAATGTAGATTCAATCGTTGTAAAATGACCCACACGTTCACTAGATGACTTTAACTTTTCTTCTAATTCTTTTTTCTCTTTTAATAGAAGTTCGAAATCTTTAATAATTTGATCTAAAAATTCATTCACTTCATCTTCATTGTACCCACGAAATCCTTTTCCGAATTCCTTGTTATGTATATCCAATGGTGATAATGGCATCTTCTCGATCTCCCCTTTAAAACTAGCGTTGTTTCAAACTATTATACCTTTCATTAGAAAGGTTTACATCAATAATTCGAATTTTCTTTAATATTTCTTATGATTTCGGCTCCATTCGACCAACTTGAAGTCGAATCTTGTCTTTCTTCGTTCTTCCTTCAATCATTCCTAACCGAATACGACCAAAACCTCGAATCGAAATTAAATCAGATTCATGTAATTCAAAAGCTGGTTGATCTCGAACGACCCAATTTACTTTCACTTTTCCACCATGAATGAAAGTAGATGCTTTTTGTCTTGATATATTAAATAATGATGCAATAATCGTATCTAATCTCATTGAACTCACAGTATGTGATTCTTCTACCCACGTTTCCGTATTGAGTAGGAAAAGATGTTCTTCTGTGAGTTCTTGAACTTGTACCTTGGACTTTCCAATGGAAGTAATATTTAAACGTACAAAATCAGCAACTTCAGAAACCACGGCAAGTTCAATTCGCTCGCCATCCACTCGGATATCACCAAATTTTGAACGGTCTAATCCAAGAGACATCAATGTACCCAACACATCCGGATGTTCTAACGTTACAAACTTAGATGGATAACTTATTTCAAACATTGTTACTGAGAAGTCTTGATCTGTAGGAACAAAATAAGAGGGCGAAATCAACATACGCTTACGTTCAACATCCTCAAATTTGCTATATGAATGTGTCACAATTTCTTCATTTTGCCCGGCAATAGCTTGGACAATAAATTGTTCTCGTGGATCTAAAAAGTCCGTCAGCTTTGGTGCATAGCGGTCTTCCGTTTCACGGATCCATCCACCTACCTGCTCAATAAATGACTGCTCTTCTTTTCTAAAATGCTGAAATATTTGTTCCATTTCCGTTCTCCCTTTCCAGGATTAAAACATGAGATGTTTTAAATAAAAGATTTGTTGCAAAAGACTGATTGTCTAATTAGTAGATACAAGTTTAATTATTTCTACTTATACCTATTATTATTGCACGTTTTTCTAAATTCAACTCGTTTAGGAGTTTATAAAAACCACAGTAATTTTTAAATGCATTTACTGATTGTAGTTTGTATGTATGTTTTATTCGTTTAAAAAAGCCCCACGTCAGTGAGGCAACTTGTTAAAAATTATTACTTATTATAGCTATACCATTACGTGCTAAATTTAAAACCAAAATCGCAACAATTGGAGAAATATCAATCATACCAAATGGAGGAATGATCTTGCGAAAAGGCTCAAGATAAGGCTCGCAAATTCTCTCTAAAAAACGACCGATTGCAGTTTCTCTTGTACTTGGTACCCAAGACATAAAGATATAGATAATGAGAAATACTGAATATAAAAAGATAACTTGAGAAATTACATAAAGAATTAAGTCCATATTAACTAAATACACCTCTGCTATTGTAAGTCATCGTAATAATAATCGGAAATCGCTCCTGCTACTTCCACTGTATCTGGTGCACATAAAAAGATATCTGTTCCGATGCGTTGAATATCTCCGCCTAAAGCATACACGGTACCACTTAGGAAATCCACAATTCTGATTCCTTGATCTTTGTCAATTCTTTGTAAATTAACAACCACAGCACGTTTGTTTTTTAAGTGCTCAGAAATGTCTTGAGCTTCTGCATACACTCTTGGTTCTACTAAAATAACTTTTGAAGATTTTTGGAGATTCTGCAAACTAACTACATTTGGAATTGATGAGTCCATGGGAGCGACACGTCTTTCTTTCATTGATTTTTTCATTGAAGGTTGTTGTTGCTGAGCAACTGGTGAAGCTTGAGGTTCTGAACGACGTTCACGCTCTACAGGTGCATCATCTTCATATTCATCTAGATAAAAAAAGTTTTTAATTTTATTCTTCATGCTCATGATTTGTCCCCTCTTTCATCCCCAACTAGTGCGGTTCCAATTCGTACAAAAGTTGCGCCTTCTTCAATAGCAATCTCAAAGTCATTGGACATTCCCATTGATAATTCTGTACATGGTGCAAAGTCAAACTGAGCTTCAGCAATCTTTTGCTGCGCAGATTTCAATTTAGAGAATACCGACCTTAACACTTGTTCATCTTCTGTATTTGGAGCCATGGTCATTAATCCAATTACCTTTATTTTATCAAAAGGTTGTAAAGATAAAATGAAATCTTCAAGTAAGTCTAGTTCAATGCCATGTTTTGCTTCTTCTCCTGAAACATTGACTTGTACGAAGCAATCGATTGGTTTATTTGCACGTTTTTGAATTTCTTCTGCCAAACTTAACCTGTCCAACGAATGAAGAAAATCAATCGTATCAATAACTTGCTTTACTTTTCTAGTTTGTAAAGACCCGATATAATGCCATTTAGCATCAGACTGAATATGTTCAGTCTTTAAAAGTAAACCTTCAGGTCGATTTTCTCCTAGATTGATTAACCCAGCATGTAAAGCTTCTTTTGTTCGCTCAAGGGATACAGATTTAGTTACAGCGACAATGTGTATCTCTGAATCTTTTCGATTCGAGCGTTTGCATGCTTGTTGAATACGTTGTTGAATTTCTTGGTAGTTTTGCGTAATTTCCATATATATTAAATCCCAACTTGTTTCGACGTGTACATTATTTCTTTATTGTACCAATCAAACATTGATTATTCAACGTTTTATCGCTGTTCCTAGTTCCCTCGTTTAACTAGTACAACGTCTTTTCCAACAACATGGATATCTTGTATTGAAATTGTTATGGTGGAAGAGTCACTTGAAAAGAGATCCAGCATCTTTTTAGGTTGAGCGACTAAAAAAGCTTCAATCATTCCATTTTCCTTTGAGATTTTGGCATCACTTACAAACCCAAGCATTTTCCCATTACCAGCATCAATAAATTCCTTTTCTTGTATTTCAGTGAATTTCATCCTTTATCCCTCCTCATATAGCTTATGATTCGTAAATTAGAAAAACACATTTTGTTCCCAAAATGGTTTAAGATGATATCTTTTCTTCTAAGGATAACCAAAAGCTTTTCTTCTAAAAAAGCTTTCATTCCGAATATGGAACAAAAGCTTTCAGACTAATAACATATAACAAGTTACATAACATTTTAAAAATTCGATTTCATAACTCTTGTATTTGACTAAAAATGAAAGTGGTCGGCTATTTCTTTCGCTTTCCTCGGACGAAACGCTAGCCTCCTCGGCTCCCCCTGCCTCTGACAGTTGGAGCCTGTGGGGTCTAGCGTGTTTCGTTCTTCCGCAGGAGTCTTCAGAAATAGCCGACCACTTGCCTACTTAAAAAGTTTGCAGAGTAAGGTTGAAAGAAACAATTAGAAATGCTAATTTTAGATGTACTAATTATTATTTAGATCACTGATTCACTTTGTAGTTGAGAGTAATTTAATCAAATGTGTATATGAGATGTGGAAAAGCATGAATTATTTATTTTGTATATACAGCGATTCAGTTGATTGAAATGGAGGCGGCGTAAAACACCTGCTCCTGCATCGCTGCGCTAGCTTCCTCGCAAAGATTAGAACCATGGTTCTAATCTTTCCTGGGGGAATAGCACGAGCTTTAGACCCTGGACTGAGCATCGCGAGGGAAGCGGCTAAAGCCGTGCCCCCCGGAAAGCGTCCGCTGGAATGGAAATCAACATTTATTATTTTTCTACAGTTTAAAAGCTTTCATTCCGATTAAGGAACGAAAGCTTTTTTGTTAGTTAAGATTCTTGATGATATTGTTCCTGAATTATGCTAATTGCATGTTTTTCCAATCGTGAAATTTGGGCTTGTGAAATCCCTAGTTCTTTAGCGATTTCAGTTTGTGTTTCTCCATAATAATATCGTTTGCTTAAGATTGTTTGTTGACGCAAATCTAATTTACTAATGCTTTCTTTCATGAAAACATAGGTCGACCATTGCTCTTCTGAAACATGCTCATCCTTCAATTGATCCAACATGTAAACCGGGTCACCGCCATCATGGTAAATGGGTTCTTGAAGTGAGATTGGTTCTTGAATTGCATCAAGTGCAAATAAAATATCTTCATGTGGGATATCAGTCATCTCTGACAACTGTTGCATGGTTGGCTCATGTAAGTTTTCTACAACAAACTGTTCCTTTGCTTTCATTGATTTATAAGCGATATCTCGCAAAGAACGAGACACACGAACTGGGTGGTGATCGCGTAAATGTCGTCGAATCTCACCAATAATCATAGGCACTGCGTAAGTTGAAAATCTCACATTATGCTTCAAATCAAAATTTTCTATGGACTTGATCAGTCCGATGCATCCAACTTGAAATAAATCATCCGCTTGTTCACCACGATATGCAAAGCGCTGAACCAAACTAAGTACTAATCGTAAGTTACCCATTACTAGTTCTTCTCTTGCAGCCATGTCTCCGCTTTGAAATCTTATAAACGTTTGTGTCATAACTTCGTTTGAAAGTACCGGAAGCGTTGACGTATCTACACCGCAAATTTCTACTTTTGTCCGCACCATCACTTTTCCTCCGAACTGTTTAACACTGAGATTAATAACAGTTTGTCCGGCTCGGTCGATTATATGCGTGCAGACCTTTCTCCAATTTCAACCATTATGCTGTCGGCTGATTTAACTCTTCTCTTAAATCGTGAATAATCTTTTTCTCTAATCGGGAAATATATGATTGCGATATACCTAGTAAATCGGCAACTTCTTTTTGAGTCATTTCTTCCTTGCCATTTAAACCAAAACGACATTCCATAATGTATTTTTCCCGTTTATCTAACAGATCAATGGCTGAAAACATGAACTGTCTTTCAATTTTTTTCTCAACATCTTCTGAAATAATATGTTCATCAGTTCCTAAAATATCAGAAAGCAATAGTTCATTTCCATCTGCATCTGAATTTAATGGTTCATCAAAAGAAACCTCTGATTTTAGTTTGCTCGTTTTTCTTAAATGCATGAGAATTTCATTTTCAATACATCTTGAAGCATAAGTGGCAAGTTTAATCTTTTTTTCCACATTGAATGTTTCAATTGCTTTGATCAGACCAATCGAACCTATACTGATTAAGTCTTCGATATTCGTACCTGTATTTTCAAATCGTCTTGCAATATATACAACCAATCTTAAATTTCGTTCAATTAATTTGTCGCGTGCGGTTAAACTGCCATTCATAAAATCCTCAATAGTTTGAGCCTCTTCTTCGCGATTCATCGGCACCGGAAGAGATTCGCTACCTCCAATATAAAAGGTCCCTTTTGCTCGCCAAGAAAGCCATAATTGAACGATTCGATTCCACAATTTCATGAACATAGCATTACTCCTCTCGATTGTTGAACAAATAATGTTGACGCATGTAATATCGCTTCCGTTTGACGTGGAAAATGATGGCTGTTTTTCGTAAGGACAAGATAACAAGGTGGCAAAGCACATTCTGTTTCTTGAATCATTCGTATGTTATCCATTTTAATTCCAACTGCCCAGGTATTTTCACTTTGAACAGTGGCTAAACGAATCAATCTAACATCCTGCTGAAACTCTTTTGGAACTTCTGAGATTTGAGAAGGATTACTTCCATCAAAGTCATTTAAAAACGCCCATAGTTTTGGTGGAATAGCTGACGCGAGTTTTTTTGATGATACAAAATGCACAGGTTTACCTGAAAGAGTTTCCATACATTGATTTCCGGTATCTGTATAACTTTCTAAGACAATTTCATTTCCAAAAATCATTAATTTCACTTTGCTACGATACATTTCTTTAACACCTTTAAGGTTAATTCTAAACCAATTTTTATAGACGCCTGATAGACTTCCAAGTAAAGCAACGATCAGGATAGCGAATACAATATACGAATTGACTAGTTTCAACCATGGTTGTATAACCGTTAATAACCCACCTGCAAACAAAGCTGCTATGATACAATTTGAAGCAGCTAATAGCCAATTAGAGCGATTAAAGCCAAAAGCCATCAAGATCATACAAATAAAGGTCCCAATAATTGATAGTAGACTTCCACCGAATAAGACAATTAAAAAACCACCTACAAACGCACTAATCCATAATCGTACCTTAGTTTGTTGAAAAGTACCCATTTTGTTTGTAAATGAGAGTAGGCAGTAATTAATCAGCGCGTTTAACGTAATCATTACTTCAGCATACATTTTCTCACCTCCTACAAAAACTTTAGCATGATAACTGTTCAAACTTTGTCAGCTTTTGACAGAGATAATAAAAAATCGCACGACAAAAAGCCCCATCTTTTTCAACGACTGTTGAGAAAGATGGGGCTTTTATTTATATCTATTGACGTTTTTGACGATTACGTAAAAACGTTGGAATATCTAAAGTATCTTCTTGTTGATTAGACTGTTGTTGATTTCTTACAGGTTCTTGTTGATAGCTTGGTGCTTCTTCTCTACGTGTCTCACGAATAGGAGCTTGCGGTTGTGTTGGTTGTTGCTGTTGTCTACCAGCACCAAATCCACCAGATCTCGTAGTACGAGTAGATAAAGGCTCTTCATTAAAGCCAGTAGCAATAACTGTTACAATAATTTCATCCTTAAGATTGTCATTAATAACAGAACCGAAAATCATATTTACATCTTCATCTGATGCTGAAGCAACGATATCGGCAGCTTCTTGAACTTCGAATAAGCTCAAGTTAGAACCACCTGTAATATTCATTAAGACCCCTTTAGCACCATCAATAGATGTTTCAAGAAGTGGACTTGAAATAGCTTTTTTTGCAGCTTCTGCAGCACGGTTTTCACCTGAAGAAATACCGATACCCATTAATGCTGAACCTTTGTTAGACATAATTGTCTTCACATCTGCAAAGTCCAAGTTAATTAAACCTGGTACAGCTATTAAATCAGAGATACCTTGAACACCTTGTCGTAACACATTATCCGCTTCACGGAATGCTTCTAACATTGGCGTGTTTTTATCAACGATTTCAAGTAAGCGATCGTTAGGAATGACGATTAATGTATCAACAGCTTCTTTCATCTGTCCAATACCACCAATTGCTTGTGTAGAACGTTTACGGCCTTCAAATGTAAATGGACGAGTAACTACACCAACTGTAAGTGCGCCTATTTCACGTGCAATTTGAGCGATTACAGGAGCTGCTCCAGTACCTGTTCCTCCACCCATACCAGCAGTTACAAATACCATGTCTGCTCCACGTAGTGCTTCTTCAATTTGTTCTCTGCTTTCTTCAGCAGCTTTTTTACCAACTTCTGGATTCGCTCCTGCTCCTAGTCCTCTAGTAAGCTTAGCTCCAATTTGAAGTCTGATTTCTGCTTTTGAAAGATTTAAAGCTTGTGCATCTGTGTTTACTGCTATAAATTCTACACCTTGTACGCCATGTTCAATCATTCGGTTTACAGCATTGTTTCCGCCGCCACCTACACCAATGACCTTGATGACTGCAAGTTGATCTACGTTTGTGTCAAATTCCAACATCGCATTTCCTCCTTAAGTTGCTCTTAGTCTAT
>JAHIWI010000286.1 GCA_018816185.1 Bacillota bacterium | reverse complement strand
GGTGTGTTCATCACATCTAGACCTTCATCCGCTGCCGCACAACTAGCGTAAAAACTACGCATATCTAAACAGACGATTTTTCGATCTGGATATTGCTCATACATGATGTTCTCCTCCCACACAGAACGAATGTTCTTTTTTTGAAAGTATACCCCGAACACACGTTCTTAATCAATACATGGATAATATTACATCGGAATCAGAACTAGGATTTATGAAATTGACTCATTAAGAAATTAGGACAATGAAACATGTGTATGATTGCGATTAAAGGAAAAGCTATGTAAAAGAGGTGTTTGTGCTTATGAAAAAATTGATTCAGTTGATGTTAATGTTGTCTTTAATTTTTCCAGCCATTGCCTCTGCAGAAGAGATGGCTGAAAGTGTAAAAGTAGCATTTGTGAGGGATGACTACTTATGGATTCAGTCGAATGGTAAAACCGAAAAAATAACGACTAAAAAAGCTACTTACACGGATTCGCCACAATGGTCTTTTGATGGGAGAATGCTACTGTATCAAAAAGAAGCGATCGAACCCATTAATGAACAGACGGAAACTCAAAATGAATTGTGGGTGTATGACGTAAAGACAAAAACACACCGAAAAATATTTTATGATGGTTATAACCCTAAGTGGTCGCCTACTGAAAACATTGTTGCTTTTCAATCTGGAGGTGTATTAAACATCTCTGACTTAAAGAGTTTCTACAATATTGCTTTAGGAGTTAGTAGTTATGAATGGCAGCCAAACGGCAAAGAATTTATTGTATCTTCTAACGCAGATCTACGACCAGATGGATGGACTCACCCTATTCTATTCACTATTTCAATCGAGGAAGGTTATCAAGATCTCAGCAGCTTGACCAAAAATGTGAAAACGTTATTTGTAATTCCAAAAGAAATAGGTAAAGAAGATGTGAAAATCCCTTCGATAATCGCTAATTCATTTGCTTTTTCACCAAGCAAGAAATGGTTATCTTTTATTGTTTCTCCTACGGCTTCGTGGTCAATGGACAGCAACATGTTATGTGTAATTTCTGTTGATGGAAAGGAATTTACCATCATGGACGAAGTAATTCTCTACGAATTCACACCTAAGTGGTCTTTTAAAAAAGATCTGCTAGGTTATATCGCTGGTGGAGGAAGAATTGTTAGTGGATTTAAAAATAAACAATTAAAAGTAGCGGAAATCCCTGGGTACGAAGCATTTAAACTCACACCAGAAAATTATGCTGAAATGGGTTTTACGTGGGTCGATGATAATTCGCTCATTGTTTCAAGGGTCACAGAAAGTGAATGGTCTAACGATCCTGAAAAACGGCCAAATCCATCCTTATTTTTCGTTGCATTAAACAATCAAAAGCAAATCCAAATAACCACACCACCAAAAGATCAAGGTGACTACAATCCGATTTATTTACCAACAATAAATAAAATCACTTGGGTTAGAACAAAAAATCGTATGGAGAGTAATCAAGATTTATGGAAAGCGGATATAACTGGTGAACACGCAGAAATATGGATTCGTAACGTAGGGTCTTATGCTTTCTTTCCGTCCAATTAAATTTATTATTTAAGTTTATTTTCACTTTTATCCGCTAATCTCCCATGCCCTCCTGTATTCCTTTCATAATCTAACAATAAGTTCGAACTGAAAGGAGGGAAAGTCATGGGAGGTTATGGCGGATGTTACAACAATGACAACAGTAATACATTCGTTTTGATTGTTGTATTGTTTATCTTGTTGATTATTGTCGGTGCAACATTTTTATAATAAGCAGCTCATAGGTTAGCCCCTTTCTAGCAACATGAGTAAAAAATAGAGTGCTTCCCCTGGCGCTCTATTTCTGTTTTATAGGCGAAAAAATCCCACCAGTTAGCATAAACTAACTTAGTGGGACAATCTTTACATCAATTTCTTTCCTTTTTCGATTTGAATTCGTACTTGGTCAAACCCTGTTCCACCTTCAGAATTACGACGTTTTACAGCAGCCATTGGTGAAAGTACGTCGTAAACATCCTCTTCAATTAAGTGGCTTGCATCTACAAGGTCCGAAAGTGGCAAATCAAGTAAATAGATACCTCTCTGAATACATAGAAACACAAGCTTGCCGGTAACTTCATGTGCTTCTCTAAAAGGCATCCCTTTCGTTGCTAAATAATCAGCCAGTTCGGTTGCATTTGAAAAATCTTGATGAACAGCGGTATGCAACTTTTCTGTATGAACAGTCATCGTCCGGACCATTCCTTCAAAAATCTTTAAAGAACCAAGGAGCGTTTGAACCGTATCAAACATTCCCTCTTTGTCTTCTTGCATATCTTTGTTGTACGTAAGGGGCAAACCTTTTAGCGTAGTCAGCAAGCTAAATAGATTGCCATATACGCGACCCGTTTTGCCGCGAATTAATTCGGCCATATCCGGGTTTTTCTTTTGGGGCATGATACTTGAACCAGTGGCAAAAGCATCATCGAGTTCAATGAATTGGAATTCTTGACTTGACCATAAAATGATTTCTTCCGCGAAACGAGACAAATGCATCATGACTAAAGAAGAGTCACTCAAAAACTCGACAATAAAATCACGATCACTAACTGCGTCCATGCTATTTGCATAAATATCACCGAAATTTAGATTAGCTGCGGCTAACGCCCGGTCGATCGGAAAAGTTGTTCCTGCAAGAGCTCCAGCTCCTAGAGGAGATACATCCACACGCTTCAAAGATTCACTAAATCGATTTTTATCACGCTCAAGCATCCAAAAATAAGCCATCAAATGATGAGCAAATGAGATCGGTTGTGCTCGTTGCAAATGTGTATAACCAGGAGCAATTGTCTCTACATGCTCTTCAGCCTTTAATAAGATTGTTTGCTGAAAAATAGAGATGAGTTCAATGATTTCACCGACCCGTTTTTTTAAATATAAATGCATATCAGTAGCCACTTGGTCATTTCTACTACGTCCCGTATGAAGTTTTCCACCAATTGGTCCAATTAAATCAATCAACATTTTCTCCAAATTCAGATGAATATCTTCATTTGTGACGGAATAAATCAATTCGCCGTTTTCAGCCTGCACTTTTAATTGACCAAGACCAGATAGAATAAGCTGAACTTCCTCAGGCGGTAAGATTTTGCAATCACCAAGCATGGACACATGTGCCATACTCCCATCAATATCTTCAATCACGAGTTGTTGATCAAATTCGATAGACGCTCCGAAATCATCTACCCATTGTTCTGCGGATTTTTGAAAACGTCCCCCCCATAATTTTGTCATGAGAACACCTTCTTTTCTCCTTTATTAACTAAAGCATGGACTTTTGTTGGTAATCCCCATAATTCAATGAATCCAACAGCAGAAGCATGATTAAATTCATCATCTGTTGTATAAGTTGCTAGTTTTTCGTCATAAAGCGAATTAGGTGATTTACGCCCTTCAACAATCGCATGTCCTTTAAATAATTTCACGCGAACAACTCCGTTTACATACACTTGTGTTTCTTGTAAGAATGCTTCTAATGCCGCCTTTAACGGTGAAAACCATAATCCTTCATATATCAGTTCAGTCAATTTCTTTTCAATCACTGGTTTGAAATGTGCTAACTCTTTTACGAGCGTAATATCTTCTAACTCTTTATGTGCGAGCAATAGTGTATGAGCTCCTGGTACTTCATACACTTCACGCGATTTAATTCCCACTAGACGATTTTCAACATGATCAATACGCCCAACTCCATGGTTTCCTGCAACCTCATTTAACTTTAAAATCAAATCAGAAAATGAATACGGTATCCCATCTAATGCGACTGGAACCCCTTGTTCAAAGGTAATTTCAATAATTTCTGCAACATCAGGAGTATCTTCCAATGCTACGGTCAATTCGTAAGCATCTGCTGGTGGTGAAGCCCACGGGTCTTCTAATACGCCACACTCATTTGAACGTCCCCAAAGATTTTGGTCAATTGAAAAAGGACTATCTAAGTTTACAGGTATAGGAATGTTATTCATTTTTGCGTAATTAATTTCTTCTTCACGTGACCAGCTCCACTCACGCACTGGCGCAATTACTTCTAACGAAGGGTTCAAGGCGTTAATCGATACTTCAAAACGAACTTGATCATTCCCTTTTCCTGTGCAACCATGAGCAACTGCGTTTGCACCAGTTTGTTCAGCAATTTCAACTAATTTTTTCGAAATCAGCGGACGTGATAAAGCTGAGACTAATGGATATTTTCCTTCATACCAAGTATGAGCTTGAAGAGCTAATTTTGCATACTCATTCGCAAATTCATCTTTTGCATCAATCATATAACTTTCTACAGCACCTACTTGAATGGCTTTATTTTTAATAAATTCAAGATCTTTTCCTTCTCCTACGTCTAAACAAACAGCGATAACATCGTATCCTTGTTCTTTTAACCAAGGTACTGCCACGGATGTATCTAGTCCTCCTGAATATGCTAATACAACTTTTTTATTCATATGCTCATTCCTCCAATGTATTTTTATTCACTATTTATGAATTAATATACATGAATACTAACATGGAATAAAAATGTATACAAGTGTATTATCATGCATTATAAAAAGTTTAACTATTCAAAAAAAGAGTTGCCTCAAAGGCAACTCTTTTGACTGTGGATATATTTTTAATGTTGATTTCTATTGCGGTGGACGCTTTCG
>JAHIWI010000285.1 GCA_018816185.1 Bacillota bacterium | reverse complement strand
TCTCCATTGAATGGCACCCCTTTAAGGCAAGAATTTCATGATTATTTTCGCTATATCATCGACATCTGCCACTTCGTCGATTAAACCCGTTTCAAATGCAGCTTTTGGCATGCCGTATACAATACATGTATCGGCAGATTCCCCGATTGCTTTTACTACACCTTTTTCTTTCAGTTGAATTAAGCCCTTAGATCCGTCTGAACCCATCCCCGTCATAATAACGGCAATTTTATCAACATCCGTTAAAAGACTTGCGCTTTCAAATAAGACATCCACTGATGGACGATGTCCGACTCGAGGTGGAAGTTGGTTATTTAATTCAACCGTATAGTTCGTACCTATCCGCGCAAGTTGCAAATGAAAGCCTCCTGGTGCTATATAGGCAGTTCCATCCATGAGTACTTCACCATGCTCCGCTTCTTTTACATGAATCTCCGATAATTGGTCGAGTCGGTTAGCAAGCGATTTTGTAAATCCAGCAGGCATATGTTGTACAACTAATATCGGCGAGTTTATGTTTTTTGGAAGTCTTGTTAAAACTTCTTGTAAAGCACGTGGTCCACCTGTTGAAGTTCCGATTAAAACTATTTTTTTTCGTGACGTGACCCATTTGTGTTCATTTGATTTTTCAGAAGTCGCAGCTATAGGTAATGAGCGTCCGTGTTCGTGTTCGTTTTCATTTATTGTTTTTTTCGGTAGCTTATTAACTTCAGTGTTTCGGATTTTTTTTACTGGAACTTGAGAAGCGTGGAAAATTTTTTCTACTAACTCATCTTTGACTTTGTGTAAATCAAGTGAGATGGTTCCACTTGGTTTTGCAACAAAATCGACAGCTCCATATTCCATCGCAAGCATTGTGTTTTCTGTTCCACTCTTCGTGGTACTCGATAACATAACAATGGGAACAGGATATTCTGCCATAATGAGTTTTAACGCTTCAATGCCATTCATCTCAGGCATTTCTACATCCATCGTGACAACATCCGGTTTTAGGGACTTCATTTTTAATAAAGCATCTTTCCCATTTCGCGCTGTTCCAACGACATCAATTTGAGGATGCTCAGTAAAAAAGTCACTAATAAGTTTTCTCATAAATGCAGAATCATCAACGATGAGTAACTTTTTCTTTTCGCCTAAAATCATGTTAGTCACGACCTTTCTTAAACATGTTTTTCAAACGACTGATAAAAGTATTTTGTTGTTCATTTGCATGTACTTCTTCTTGCGAAGATTCTATAAAACGATTCGTCATTACACGAAGTGTTTTTGAAATTTCAGATTCTGGATACAAGATTGAGAAAGGCATTTGCTCTCTTACTGCTTTTCTTACGGCTGGATCTTCAGGAAGTGATCCTAATATCGTGACGTCCTTATCCAGAAACTTAGACATAGCAAAGGAAAGTCTCGTTACTGTGTCCCTTCCTTCTTCTGCAGTAAAAGCGCGATTACAAACAACATAAAAATTCTTTTCTGGATCCTTAAAGTGAATATATTTCATCATAGAATAGGCGTCTGTTATGGCAGTTGGCTCAGCAGTTGAAATCACAATGACATCGTCCACAGCTACGATTAAATCTAAAATCTTATTTGTAGCACCTGCGCCCATATCGAACAATATAACGTCGTATTCTTTTTGGAAATGTTCAAATGCTTGGATTAACCGATCAAACATCTCATCAGTCCATTCCAATACACCATTCAATCCAGATCCACCTGATATATACTTCATACCATTAGGTCCTTCGTACATAACACTTTCCAATGACTGTTTTCCATCTAAATAATCTTTTAAATTCGTAGGGACACTCTTCCCTAATAAAATATGAATATTGCCCATACCAATGTCCATATCGATAACGACAATCTTTTTACCTAATGAAGCTAGCATGGAAGAAAAGTTTAAAGAAAAATTACTTTTCCCCACTCCACCTTTCCCACTAACTACAGCGATAGAGCGACCAATTTGACCTTGGTTACGAAGCATATGCATTCGAAGTGACTCAGCTTGATCTCTCATCTTCATACTCCTTAAAAAGTAACTTTAATAAAGAATCAACTGAAGCTTCATTTATATCTTCCGGGACTTCTTGCCCATCCGTATAGTAAGCAAGTCCCTTATTATATTTAATCATTAAATTGATCATAGAGCCAATAGAATTTGTTTCATCAGCTTTCGTGAAAATAAATTGTTCGATAGGAAACGAGCTAAACTGTTCAATAATCGTTTCCATATCCTTCTCTTTCGATGTACTTGATAGAACTAAATACGATTCTACATTGTCTTCAAATTGAATCAGCTTTTTCACGTCTTCTACAAACTTCACTTCTTTATAGTTACGACCTGCAGTATCAATGAAAACCAAATCAAAGTCTTTATAAGTCTCCATAGCCTTTTTGAAATCTTCGCTATTATAGACGATTTCCACTGGGGCTTGAAGAAGACCAGCGTACGTTTTCAATTGCTCGATTGCGGCAATTCGGTATGTATCTGTTGTAATAAAACCAATTTTCTTTTTCTTTTGTAAAACAGCGTGAGCAGCCATCTTGGCAATCGTT
>JAHIWI010000054.1 GCA_018816185.1 Bacillota bacterium | reverse complement strand
GATTATTTACAAGAAATGAATGAAGAAGTGTTATCGAAGTATGACATTTTAACCGTCGGAGAAATGCCTGGGGTAACGCCAGAGGATGCGACAATCTATACCAATCCTGCGAATAAAGAGTTGAATATGGTATTTACATTTGAGCATATGAGTTTAGATAGTGGTCCTTTTGAAAAGTGGGATCTTAAACCGTTACATTTGGTGGATTTAAAAGAGAACTTCGAAAAATGGCAAACGAATTTACACGGAACTGGCTGGAATAGCTTGTACTGGAATAACCATGATCAGCCTCGAATTGTCTCTCGATTTGGAAACGACAGTGAATACAGAGTCGAGTCAGCAAAAATGCTCGCGACGTGCTTACATTTGCTTCAAGGAACTCCTTATATTTACCAAGGAGAAGAAATTGGTATGACAAATGTGAAGTTTGAATCGATTGATCAATATCGAGATTTAGAAACACTAAATATGTATAACGAAAAAATGGAGCAAGGAATCGACGAGCACAAAATTTTTAAGTCTATTTATGTAAAAGGGAGAGACAATGCCCGCACCCCAATGCAATGGACGAATGAAAAGAATGGTGGCTTTAGTGAAGGGACTCCTTGGATTGAGGCAAACCCAAATTTCACAGAGATTAATGTCGCACAAGCCACTCAATCGAAAGATTCGATTTTTGCTTTCTATCAACAGTTGATTCAATTTAGAAAAAATGTGGATGTGATTACAACTGGTGATTTCCGATTAATTGACCGAGAAAATCCGAATGTCTTTGTGTATGAACGTAAAACTGATCAAGAATCACTACTCGTCATCTGTCATTTTAGTGATCAAGAAATTCTTTTTGAACATCAAGACATTCTGCCGTATCTTGAAAACGGGGAAGTGTTGATTCAAAATTATAAGGAACTTTTGGCGAATAAATCAATTCGTTTACGTCCATATGAAGCCGTAGCTTTTTACTTATCACATAACGAATAGGAATATGGGACAAATCATAGATGGACGAATCCCTAAAATAAGGTATGATTAAAGGATATATTCAATATTTTATAGACTTTAGTTAACTGGAGGGTAAGTGTAAATGGTAGTCCTTGGTGTAGACATCGGGGGGACAAAAATTCGAATGGGAATTATCGATTCGGATGGCCAAGTAGTAGCGGACCATGTGGTTCCTACTCAAGTCCCTCTTTATCCTTTTCTAGAAGAAAACGTTCTAGAATTAATTGAGAAATATCCACAGATTCAAGCAATTGGTATTGGAACACGTGGAATGGTGGATGCTGAAAATGGCGTCATCACGTTTGAAACTGAAACATTACCAGGTTGGCAGGGTACTGAAGTGAAATCATTGTTGGAAAAAGCGACGGGTCTCCGCGTTGAAGTTAACAATGATGCAAACTGCGCTGGTCTTGCAGAAGCTAGATTAGGTGCTGCTAAAGGTTTCCGACGAACGGTTTGTTTAACAGTTGGAACTGGATTAGGTGGCGGAATCGTCTTAGATGGTCAGATTTTGAACGGAGCACACGGTGGTGGTGGCGAAGTTGGACATTTGATTTTATATCCAAATGGCCATGTCTGTACTTGTGGACGCCCAGGTTGCAGTGAGCAATATGTATCTGGAACGGCGTTAAGACGACAAATCGAAGAACGACAAATCTTAGATGACAATCAACAACTGATCTCACCGCATCAATTGTTCGGTATGGCAAACGCAGGTCATGTAGAGGCAATGTCATTAACGAAAAAATTCACAAGTGACTTAGCAATTGTGATTAGTTCACTCCAAGCTGTATTAGATATGGATTGCGTGGTCATTGGTGGTGGAGTTTCTGAATCAGCGAACGAATGGTGGCATTATTTAGAGGAAGCTTTGGAACCTTTATTATTGAAACCACTTACGGTGAAGAAAGCTCAGTTTAGAAATGAAGCGGGGATGCTTGGTGCAGCCTTACTTGTAATCGATCATGTAAATGAAAGCGCTTCGAAAAATATAGAGGATGTGAGATAAATGGCGAAAATAGAATTAAACAGTATTTCAAAAGTATACGACAACAAAGTAACAGCCGTTTCGGATTTTAATTTATCTATCAATGATGAAGAATTTATCGTTTTTGTTGGACCATCTGGCTGCGGTAAATCAACAACATTACGCATGATTGCGGGTCTTGAAGAAATTTCTAAAGGTGATTTCTTGATTGATGGGAAGAAAATGAATGATGTACCACCAAAGGAACGCGACATTGCGATGGTATTCCAAAACTATGCCTTGTATCCTCATATGACGGTATACGATAACATGGCGTTTGGATTAAAGCTTCGTAAATTCTCAAAAGAAGAGATTGATGAGCGTGTTCAAAAAGCAGCTGGCATCTTAGGCTTACAACCTTACTTAGATCGTAAACCAAAAGCTCTATCTGGTGGTCAACGTCAACGTGTTGCTTTAGGTCGTGCGATTGTACGTGATGCGAAAATCTTCTTAATGGATGAGCCTTTATCAAATCTTGACTCAAAACTACGTGTGCAAATGCGTTCTGAAATTGCAAAATTACATCAACGTCTAAAAACAACAACGATTTATGTGACACATGACCAAACGGAAGCAATGACGATGGCGTCACGAATTGTCATTATGAAGGATGGCGTTATTCAACAAGTTGGAACACCTAAAGAAGTCTATGACTTACCTGAAAACGTATTTGTTGGCGGATTTATTGGGTCACCATCGATGAACTTCTTGAAAGGTAGTTTTGTAAATGGAGAATTCGTTTTAGGTCAACAATCAATTAAAATACCTGATCATCAAGCAAAAGTACTTGTTGAAAAAGGATATGAAGGTAAAAACCTTATTCTTGGTGTGCGCCCTGAACAAATTACAAACGAAGTAACAAATGAACACTATAAAATCCGTACTTTAGTTGAAGTGTCTGAATTAACAGGTGCTGAAATTATGATTTATTCCACAATTGAAGGTCAAGAATTTATCGCAAGAATAGATTCAAGTGAAATCGTGAATCCTGGTGAAATGATTGACCTTTCAATCAATATGGAACGTTCTCACTTCTTTGATGAAGAAAGCGAAATTCGTATTCGCGTATAAATACAGACAAAATCAGTGAAATCGTTTGATTGTGCAAACGATTTCACTGGTATGATAATGAATAGTAGGTAAAACCAAAAACAGGATAACCCCCTGTTTTTTTGGTGTGCCAGAATATCAGTCGTTAATGAAGAGCAAGATTTTGCTTTTTACTTTAAGTATCAGATGTGTAATGGAAGGGTGTGATCTCTAGATGGATTCAATGACATTTGTATTATTTGGTGCGAGTGGAGATTTAGCTAAGAGAAAAATCTTTCCTGCGCTATATCATTTATTCGTAGATAAAAAAATGCCCAAAGCATTTTCTGTGTTTGGGACTGGCTTAGAAGAGATGTCGATAAATGATTTTCAGTTGTACGTGATGGAATCTGTTCAATTGTATTCACGAACAACAAAAGTGGATGAACTACAGCTACTCGAATTTTCTAAAACACTGCAGTATATGCAAATTGACGTAACAAAGCCTGAAGGATACCAACGCTTATTAGCAGGTATTCAAAAGACAGAAGAACTTCTAGATATTCCTCAAAATCGAATGTTTTATTTGTCAGTTGGTCCTTCATTGTTTGAGGTTATTGCATACAACATTGAACAAAGTGGCTTAGGTTCGACAATGGGCTGGAGACGTTTAGTCATTGAAAAGCCTTTTGGACACGATTTAGCCTCTGCAAGACGATTAAATGACCAACTGAGTAAAGTCTTTAAAGAAGATGAGATTTACCGTATCGATCATTATTTAGGGAAGTCCATGGTTCAAAACTTAGCGACCCTTGTTATTTTGAATCCTGTTATACATGCTATTTGGAATCGTGAGTACATAGCGAATATCCAAATCACGGCAAGTGAAACAGTCGGTGTCGAGGAGCGCGCAGGTTATTATGATCAAGCTGGAGCTATTCGAGATATGTTCCAAAATCATATGTTACAAATGCTCATGATGACGACGATGAATTTGCCGAGAAGTATTAGTGCGAATGATATTCGTTCAGAGAAAAAACATGTAATGGGGTCATTACGTTCTTTATCAAAAGAAGATGTGAGTCTTTCTGTCATTCGAGGACAATATGAGCAAGGTGAAATTGTTGGAAATCCAGTTGTCGGCTATAAAGATGAACCTGGAATTCCTGAATCCTCTACTAATGACACGTTTATCGCAACAAGAGCATGGATTGATAATCCGTTTTGGATAGGTGTCCCGTTTTATTTACGAACAGGAAAACGCTTAAAGGAAAAATCGACTCGTATTGTGATCGAGTTTAATAATCACTTTAACAGGCTGTATCCGTTGGTGAACCAACAAGCTGAACCGAATCTGCTTATTATTAATATCGGTCCTTATGAAGGAATTACAATGCAGTTGAATAGTCATAACCAAAACGATCACGGCAAAGTAGATCCGATTACGGTCGAATTCTCTGCAGACACGAAGGAAATGCCTGAAGCTTATGAATTGCTGATCGAGGATGCTTTACAAGGAGACTCAACATTCTTTGCACACTGGGACGAAGTGGAACTTTCGTGGAAATGGGTGCAGCCGATTTTGGAAGCATTTGAAGAAAATAGCTTACCTCTACACACTTACTCAGCAGGAACAATGGGACCAAAAGCGGCCGATGATTTATTGGAAGAGAACGGTTTTGTTTGGAGATAGTTGTTTCTTACGATGGTGAGTCATAGGGATGAGTTAGTTACGTAAGTAATTGCCGTGTCAAGATTGATACGCGTCCATTAGATAATGATACACTTAAAGGTAAAGTGACTTAGACTACGGATGCCTGAAATGCTGCATCGATATAAAAGAAGGAGGATACGATGAAAATTTATGACATTACGGCTCCTATTTTTGAAGGGATGCCAGTTTACAAAAACAAACCTGAAAAACAACCGAAGATTTCTAGTGTAACGAATGCACATGTAACGGAATCACGTCTTGAGATTGACGTTCACACAGGAACACATATCGATGCTCCTTTACACATGCTGAATGATGGTGCGACTTTTGAATCGATCACGCTTGACCAATTGGTTGGTCCAGTTAAAGTTCTCGATTTCATGCATGTTGAGGATGGTATCACTCAAGAAGACTTGGCAGCTTTAGAGCTTCAAGAGAATGATTTCATTCTGTTTAAAACAAAAAATTCACTTGATGAAGACTTTAATCCAGAGTTCATCTTTTTAAAAGAAGACGGCGCGAAATACTTAGCTGAACTTAAAATTAAAGGTGTCGGCATTGATGCACTTGGCGTCGAACGTAGCCAACCAAATCATCCAACTCATAAAGCATTGTTTGGAGCAAATATTCTTGTGATTGAAGGATTGCGCTTAAGTGAAGTAAATGCAGGATCGTATTTCATGGTAGCAGCACCATTAAAATTAGTGGGCACAGATGCAGCTCCCGCACGCGTTATATTGATTGAGGATTTTCAAGGATAATGAATAAAGGCCGAGTGTAGGAATGTAGATTCCTTACTCGGCTTTTTATTTGGGGAGTGATGAGGTAGTGAGGTATTCAAGGGGATTCAAAGGGTGCATTCAAGACTTCGATGGGTCTGTTCTCCATTTCAATGGAGCTATTCTCGAATTCAAACACCTCATTCTAGGATTCGCAGTTGCTATTCAAGTATTCATGAAATCCACACAATTTCACCACTACTTTTTCCCTTCATATGCTTGTTTATGTTTATTGAAAAAGGTGATTTCAGCTTTTAATTCCGTGTATTTATCCGCAACGCCAAATCCTTCTGCGAGCTGACGTACGACTTCTTCGTTTGTATGGGATTCAGCGATAGACAGATTCTCAAATATAGGTTCTAACAATGTCATGGCATCTGAACCCTGCACATCTTCATTCGTTAAAGTATTTTTATACTGAACATCTGTCGCATCTTTCTTTTCCTCGTAATGCACGATAATCGCATCTTCTTGATCAGCCACGTCAATTTCAATATCTATTCCTTTGAAGTCAAACATACTACCAACTACATTCGCTGGATTTTCACCAGGGTCCGTATCTTCAATGTCATCAGCGGTATTATTATTGGTTGTGTCCTTGGTTACTTCATCATCATCTGCACACGCACCCAAGAAGATGATTGAAATGAGGAAAACGGTTGGTAATAAAGATTTCATCAACTTTACCATGACTAAACATCCTTTCAACATATATTAGTATTGTTTTGCCCAATATTAGTGGAACTACTCTTTTAACTTTTTTTATTTGCAAACGGTTAAATTCGCAATATTATAATAAATTCAATTGTATAATGTGCTATCGTATTCATATAGGTTAGATAATTAGGGTATATCCTTTATATTGGGAGGTGTTTCTTTTGAGAGAAACAAAATTGTGGATTAACGGTGATTGGCGAGAATGTACGGAGACGTATGAATTGAAAGCACCGTATGATGGAAACTTGATTGCTAAAGTAGCAAAAGGTTCCGCTGAAGATGTTAAAGTAGCCATTGCTGGTGCAGAACAAGCTTTTCATTCATTCAAAAAATGGACAGCTTATAATCGAGCTGAGATGTTATATAAAGTGGTAACGATTATGCGTGAGCAGAAGGAAGATCTTGCTCGAATTTTAGCTTCAGAAGCAGGTAAGCCACTAAAAACGGCACGAGCAGAGATTGACCGTACGATCGCAACGTATCAATTTTCTGCAGAGGAAGCGAAGCAATACCGTGGCGAAACCATTCCAATGGATGCGGCGCCTGGTGTTACTGACAGAATAGGATGGACAAAAAAAGAGGCGATTGGCGTCATTTCGGCAATTACACCTTTTAACTTTCCATTCAACTTAGTGGCACATAAATTAGGTCCAGCATTTGCAGTTGGAAATACGGTCGTGTTAAAACCGGCTACTCAAACACCTTTAAGTGCTTTGGCCATGGCTGAAATCTTTAAAGAAGCGGGTTTACCTGATGGAGCTTTACAAATTATTACGGGAAGCGGAAGCGAATTAAGTGATTCGCTTATTACGCATCCTGATGTAAAAAAAGTAACGTTTACGGGCAGCGTTCCGGTCGGATTAAAAATAAAAGAAAAAGTTGGGTTACGTAAAATCACCTTAGAACTTGGATCGAACTCAGCTCTTATCGTCGAGCCAAGTGTACCTATTGAAAAAATTGTGAAGCGATGTGCAGAGGGAGCATTTAGTTTCTCTGGACAAGTATGTATATCCTTGCAACGTATTTATGTGAATCGAGAGATTTACGAGGATTTCGCAAAGTTATTCATTGAAGAAACGAAAAAATTGAAGGTTGGCGATCCGCTCAAAGAAGAAACGGATGTTAGTTCGATGATTCACCCAGATGAAGTGGATCGCATCGTGAAGTGGATTGAGGAAGCAAAATCCCAAGGTGCCGAAGTTGCAACAGGAGGAGACTTTACCGACCGATCCCTTTCTCCAACCGTCTTAACGAATGTGACGGCTGATATGAATGTCGTATGTGAAGAAGTATTTGCTCCGATTGTCTCTCTTATTCCGTATGACAATCTAGATGAAGCAATTGGTCTTGTTAACGATTCTCAGTTTGGCTTAAATGCTGCTATTTATACGAATGTATTAACCGATGCCATGAAGGCAGCAGATGAAATTGAAGCGGGAGCAGTGATTATCAATGATATTCCTACATTCCGTGTGGATCATATGCCATATGGTGGCGTTAAAATGAGTGGTTATGGGCGTGAAGGTGTGAAGTTTGCGGTCGATGAAATGACAGAAACGAAATTTATTACAATGAAAACGGTATTTTAAGGAGTTGCTTCGGCAGCT
>JAHIWI010000284.1 GCA_018816185.1 Bacillota bacterium | reverse complement strand
TTAAATAAAAAACTTGGTATTAAAATCAAAAGAAGAGGATTCCTTTCTATGCATAGAAATCGATACTTTTTAGCCATCGATTTTCTGTTCATCTTTTTGTTTTTAGGCGTGATAATGGGCTATGCAAACGGTGATTTTACTTTTATGGGATCACATTCTTATATATTTGCTATGTTTGGTCTATTTATTATGCTCAGCATCAACAGTGGTATAGAAGAATGGTTATTACATCGGAAGGATAAAGCGTTTTATCATGAATGGTTGAATTCACTGCTTTACTTAATGATTCTTTTCGTCCTCATTACTGGAGGGAATTGAAACGCTGATAACTTTTGACTTGATAAAGGAGGTAGAGGAAATGAGAGACCAGTTATTGCTCAACAGATTAGACGATATAGGAAAGAACTTAGCTCAAACGGAAGGTGCTCTTTTGCTTTTAGGACTTGGGTCTGTCGGTATTGAAGTAGAGCGTCTTGATGCGTATTCTGATATAGATTTCTTTGTCATAGTGAAGCCTGGTTTCAAACCTCGATTCATTGACCAATTGGATTGGCTAGAAGCGGTTCACCCACTTGGCTATTCATTCCAAAACACGAAAGATGGTCATAAAATCTTATTTGAAGATGGGATTTACGGCGAGTTTGCCATTTTTGAAGAACAGGAAATGACGAGTATAGCTTATTCTGAAGGAAGAATCGTGTGGCAGGATGCTTTATTCACCAACCTAAACATTGGGACTCCTCGTCAAAAAACAGACGTAGTGAGACCTGAAACAATGGATTATGCGTTGAACGAAGCCTTAACCAATCTATATGTCGGACTTTGCCGTTATGCGAGAGGCGAGAAGCTGTCTGGAGTGAAATTCGTAGAGACGAGTGCCGTTGACAACATCATTTCAATTCTGCATCTCGTGGAACAAGAAAACGATTATTTTCCAGATGTTTTTGGCAATGAAAGACGCGTGGAAAAACGATTTCCTGAGTTTGCGAAAAGAATAGGCAACATGATGCAAGGATACGAAAACGTACCGGCTTCCGCATTAGAGATACTCGCATATATCGAAAAAATTTACCCAGTGAATCAACAGATGAGTAATGAAATCAAACGATTATCAACCATTTGCCAGCAGGAGAAATCCGATTTATAGGGAATGGTATAAGTAGAACAATACAGGTAATTTGAAAGGGCGATTCGATGATGCATACAGAAGAAGGGTTTATTCCTGTAACAGGAGGTAATGTTTATTACCGAAAAACGGGGGACGGGCCAGGAATTCCATTATTGGTTTTGCACGGAGGACCAGGTGGGATGAGTAGAGAGTCAGACCCGATTCGTGAACTAGGAAACGACCGACCGGTTATTCACTACGATCAACTTGGGTGCGGGAATTCAGACCGACCGGAAGATCTATCATTATGGACAGTGGAGCGTTATGTAGAGGAATTAGGTCAAGTAAGAGACGCGTTAGGACTAGAAGAAGTACATATACTTGGTCATTCATGGGGTACGATGCTTGCAGCTGCGTATTTATTGACCAAACCAACGGGTGTGAAAAGTGTGATTTTCTCAAGTCCATGCTTAAATTCACGCATGTGGGAGCGGGACCAACGTGAATACTTAAAGGATTTGCCGAAAGAATCTCAAGAAATCATCGAACGTTGTGAAAGAGACGAAACGACCGATTCTCCAGAATATCACAAAGCCATGATTGAATTTTACGAACGTCATGTCTGCCGGTTATTACCTTGGCCACAAGAGCTTTTAGCTAATATGGCGAGAAGCAACAAGTCCATTTATGGATTCATGTGGGGCGCATCCGAATTTACCGTAACCGGAACATTACAAGATTTCGACGTCACCGACCGTCTAAACGAAATCGACATACCTAGTCTATTCACATGTGGACGCTACGACGAAGCAACGCCTAAAACAACTAAATACTATGCGAGCCTTGCGCCAAATTCCGAGTTTCATGTGTTCGAAAACAGCGCACATATGCCAGGAGTGGAAGAACCTCAAGCCTTTGCCAATATAATGCGCGAATTCTTGAACCAACAACCGCGGTAACTTCAAAGGGACTTTTCAAGTGGAGAGAAATGAGTGATTTCTCTCTACTTTTTTGATTTTGTAGCGCGTTTTTTTCATATTCTCCATTTGGAGGGGCATATTCAAGGATTCGATTGGTCGATTCGAGGATTCATTATGCCTATTCAAGGATTGGAGGGGGCTATTCAAGGATTCAGCCACCACATTCTAAAATTCATCTTTTTCACACAATTTAAAGCGGCTTTTGCTGATTGAAATGAATGCACTACCGTTCCACAAAGAAAAAAGGTGTCCCAAAAGTCACCAAACATGACTTGTAAGACACCCTTACAACTATAAGATTTACTCCTTATGACCAAGCACTTTCTCCCAATCAATTGTTCCATCCTTCACTTGATCTCGAAGTTCCTTCGTCATAGAATCCTTCGGACGACCACCGTTTTTCCAGTCACCCGCGTGATCTCCCCATTCCGGACGATCTTGTGAAAGGATAAAGGCAGCTAAATTACTCGCTTCTTGCTCCGTTAACGAACCGCCTTGACCCTTCGGCATATTATTTTGAATATACCCAGCCATTTTAGACATACGGGCCATTCCGGCACCATCGTTAAATGAACCTTCACCCCATAGAGCTGGACCCGTTAAAGCACCTGTTCCAGAACCATCTTGAGCATGACAAGCGATACAAGATTGTTGGAATAATTCTTCACCAGCCGCAACGTCAGGAACTGGTACTTCCTTCATTTCATTTTGCTTCAGCCAAGGCAATTCAGCGCCGACTGGAATTCCTTCTGAAATGTATTGGAAGTAAGCGACCATAGCATCTAAATCTTCATTGTCTTCCTCAAGAGGCTCACCATTCATACTGCGAACCATACAACCATTAATTCGTTCTTCAATTGTCACCACTTCACCAGAACGTGAAATATAAGCAGGATAAGTAGCCGCTACACCAACAAGTGGCGAACTATTCTCATCCATCCCTGCGCCGGCATGACAGCTTGAGCAAGAAAGTTCATTTACCGCATTCATGCCATCCTCAACGGAAGCTGCTTCAGAGCGTAAAACTTTTGAGGTATCATTGACTAACTCATGACCACGTAAAATAGCTTCACCCTTAGGACCTTCCGGAACATCATCTAGCGAAGGCGGGTTAAACTTGATCTGTCCAGCCACTTCACCAGCCGGTTGCGTTGCAGACTTTGAAGCATTTTGTTCGGCTCGATCTTTCTCATCACCTAAACGAGCACCTAATACGCCAATCACAACAAGAGAAATTAAAAATAGAAAACCGATTACCCAAGAAATAGGACGAGTCATAATCCGTGCTCCTTCCAATAAAAAAATATATAATATCCACCTATGTATACCCGTACCCCTATTTTTATAACCTTATTTATATAATAATTATTACCATAAGAAATGAACGAATACCTAGGTGCCAAAATTGAAGGTTGGAGGGATACGAATGTCGATACAATTAGGGATAAAAGAAAACCGCAATCATTTCTTCCTATTAGTTTTATTGAATTTATTTGTCGGAGCCATGGTTGGTCTTGAACGAACGATTATGCCTCTTTTAGGAGAGGAAGAGTTCGGTATTAAAAGTACAGTAGCTGTTCTATCTTTTATTGTCAGCTTTGGTTTTTCGAAAGCCATCGTCAATTATTTTGCAGGCATGTTGGCAGATACATTTGGACGAAAACGCATTTTAATTACAGGGTGGGGAGTTGGTTTACTAG
>JAHIWI010000053.1 GCA_018816185.1 Bacillota bacterium | reverse complement strand
GGAATTAGCAGACGTACGGAATGAATTAGATCGAACAGCTGGAAAATTATCTGACTTTAGGGGGTCTCTTTGACTTAGAAAACAAAGAGGCCAAGATCGCTGAAATGGACGAAAATATGTCGATGCCCGATTTCTGGGACGACCAAAACGCCGCTCAAGCAGTGATCAGTGAAGGTAATGCATTAAAAGAAATCGTTAATTCCTTCAATGAATTAATGGAAACACAAGAAAACTTAGAAATGACACTTGAATTATTGCGTGAAGAAGCCGACGAAGATTTGCAAGAAGAGCTTGGACGTGAAATGAAAGAATTCACGGCGAAGATGAATGACTTTGAATTGCAAATGTTACTGAGCGAACCATACGATAAAAACAATGCCATTTTAGAGTTACATCCAGGTGCTGGTGGTACCGAGTCTCAAGACTGGGGCTCAATGCTACTTCGCATGTACCAACGTTGGGGCGAGAAAAAAGGATTCAAAGTGGAAACCCTGGATTATTTAGCCGGGGATGAAGCGGGAATCAAATCTGTAACGCTTGGCTTTAAAGGGCATAACGCCTATGGCTATTTAAAAGCCGAAAAAGGTGTTCATCGTTTAGTACGAATTTCACCTTTCGATTCATCAGGACGCCGTCATACATCTTTCGTATCTTGCGAAGTAATGCCAGAGTTTAATGATGAAATTGAAATTGACATTCGCACGGAAGACTTGAAAATTGATACGTATCGCGCAAGTGGTGCCGGTGGACAGCATATCAATACGACGGATTCAGCCGTTCGTATAACGCATATTCCAACCGGAGCAGTTGTTACTTGTCAGCAAGAACGTTCTCAAATCAAGAACCGTGAAAAAGCCATGACGATGCTAAAAGCTAAATTATATGCTTTGAAAATTGAAGAACAAGAAGCGCAAATGCTCGAAATTCGTGGAGAGCAAAAAGAAATCGGATGGGGCAGCCAAATTCGCTCATACGTATTCCATCCGTACTCAATGGTGAAAGATCACCGTACAAGTGCTGAAAGTGGAAACGTACAAGGTGTAATGGATGGCGACATCGATTTGTTTATTAATGCGTATTTACGTTCGAGAATGAATTAATACTTGTACAGAACTACCATGAATCAGTGAGAACTGGTTTGTGGTAGTTTTTTTGATTTTCAATAAATATTTTATAGGTTCTTGAGTAATTTTAAATACATAGTTTCTTCATGAAATACATAAATTCGTGCCCTTTCCGCGGGCGATTGCTGAGCCTCCTCACTCGCTATGCTCATTGCGGGGTCTCAACTGCACGCTGTCCCGCAGGAGTTGCACGAATTTATGTATTTAATAGTTAGTAAGATACGATATCTATTTGCTACAACTAAAATTAATTTAAAAAATTAAACGTATATTCTTTATAGTATTTTCAGTTCAATATTGTGAATACTCAATAACAGTAAAGTATCAGTTGGGATGCCAACTGATACCTAATTGGCTTGATTTTAGCGCGATTGAATTGTGTTAAAAACGTGAATTTTAGAATAGAGTGTGCGAATCCTTGAATGTGTCCGATGAATCCTTGAATACGCCTGATGAAATAGAGAATCGACCAGTCGAAACCTTGAATGCACCCCGCGAAATGGAGAATGAAAAAATAAGTAATAAGTATATATCACTTCCGAATTCTGAATTGTTTGTGTACCAGGTACCTTTCTCTATCACTTTACTGTGCTAAACTTCACAGTTGTGTGGGTGAATGCTATACTTCTTTAGGGAAATTTTCTATAAAGGAAGAAGGATATAGATGAATAATCGTAAAGTTAGAAAAGAGCCGCATCCAGTTTTGGAGACGATTTTGGCTTATGTATATATTATTATTGGAGCGGCGATTGTCGCGGTTGGATTTAATGTGTTTTTATTGCCAAATGAAGTGGCATCAGGTGGAGTTAGCGGGATCAGTACGATCTTGAAAGGTGTATTTGGATGGGAACCAGGTTTTGTACAGTATGCGTTTAATATTCCATTGTTTATTGCTGGTGTGATTTTCCTTGGTAAGCAGTTTGGAGCGAGGTCGCTTGCTGGGACATTGACATTACCATTGTTCGTTATTTTGACGTCAAGTTGGGAACCAGCAACGTTGAATCCGTTGCTTGGTGCTTTATTCGGCGGGATTTCAGTTGGTGTTGGTCTTGGGATTGTGTTTCGTGGGAATGCATCGACTGGAGGAACTGATTTAGCTGCACAAATTATTGCGAAGTACACAGGCTTGACGCTTGGTACGAGTGTTATGTTAATTGATGGATTGATTGTGTTGAGTGCGGCTCTAGTTTTTGATGTTGAAAAAGGTTTATATGCACTTATTGGATTATTTGTTACGACGAAGACAATCGATATTATTCAGCTTGGTTTTAGCCAATCGAAAATGGTTTATATTATTACGAATAAACAAGAAGAAATACGGGATGCTATTTATACGGAGATTAACCGTGGGGTGACGAAACTTCCAGCTGTCGGT
>JAHIWI010000052.1 GCA_018816185.1 Bacillota bacterium | reverse complement strand
GCAAGAAGAATGCTTGAATGGCTTGAAGGAAGTCAACTTGTCACGAAACAAGGTGAGAAACGAGTGCAAGATGCATATTCTCTGCGCTGCATTCCTCAAATTCACGGAGCTAGTTGGCAAGTACTTGGTTATGTGAAAGAAAAGCTTGAAATTGAAATGAATGCGGCAACAGATAATCCCCTGATCTTTGAAGATGGGGAAGTCATTATTTCAGGTGGAAATTTCCACGGGCAGCCAATCGCTTTTGCCATGGATTTCTTAAAGCTGTCAGTAGCTGAATTAGCGAACGTATCAGAACGTCGCATTGAACGCTTAGTCAACCCACAATTAAACGAAGGATTGCCACCATTTTTAAGTCCACAACCAGGACTGCAATCTGGCGCAATGATTCTACAATATGCAGCGGCAAGCTTAGTTTCTGAAAATAAAACGTTAGCCCATCCAGCTTCAGTGGATTCAATCCCGTCTTCTGCAAATCAAGAAGATCATGTCAGTATGGGAACAATCGGCGCACGTCACGCTGGTATGATGATTCAAAATGCTCGTCGTGTTCTAGCAATCGAAGCATTCTGCGCACTGCAAGGTTCGGAATACCGTGGGAAAAACAAAATGTCGCCTTCACTTCAAGACAAGTGGGATGAATATCGTTCATTTACACCGTCGATGGATGAAGACAGAGTTTTCAGCACAGATATCGAACGTATTAGCGCACACATGAAAAAGGAAACCGGAAAACCGATCTATTCCAAAAAAGAAAGTATCACTGTATAAGAACAGTAACCGCCATGTAGTTGGTAGTTTAGATAACGTGGAGAAACAATAGTAATAGCATAGGAAAACGAGTATGAAATCGCAAAGATTTTATACTCGTTTTTTATTGATATGTAGTGGATATTCATATAGTTGTTATTTGATGTACGAAAAATATTCAAAATGAATAGTAAATTTATATTAAAATTTAATTGTGGAGAACTTGGTCCTGTTCTGTTAAAGGACAGGTTTGTCGAAGAAATTAAGAGGGGGATAGAATTAATGGACAATATTAATGAACATAAAGACATCCCAAAGTGGGCATTTGAAAAAATTGAGATAATAAAGCCAGACCCCATGTGGGAGGACAAAGGTATTCAAGAGAAAGAAGAACTTTGCAATTTACTTTCTCCTTTTGGTGTTAAGCAAGTAGAACATATAGGCAGTACAGCAATTCCTAATTTGCCCGCTAAACCAATTATCGACTTAATGGCTTCTATTCCATCATTTCAACATATCAACAAAATAGTGAAAAACCTATCCTTGCACGATTGGCATTATGTACCTCCCGAATTAGACAATCAGCCATGGAGAAGATTTTTTGTTAAAGTGAAGGACGACAAACGAGTAGCTCATTTACATCTAATGCAAGAAGGAGAAGATCGTTGGGAAAAACAACTTGAATTTAGAAATAAACTAAGAACTAATGCACACCTTGCAGAGGAATACGCTTCAATTAAAAGCCAATTAGCACAAGAATTTAATAATGACCGTGAGAGATATACTGAAGCAAAGACAGAATTTATAAATAAAGTGTTATTTAACTCAGGTGTTTAATATAAGAACTCCTCTAAAAAGAACAAGCTAATTCAATTAACTCTGAGCTTTTTCTTATTTTATACGTATTTACAACGATTTCAGTTGATTGAAATGGAGGCGGCGACTCCGAGAGGATTAGCAGATGGTTTGTGCACCGAAAGCGAGGCGGCAGGTGCAAGAGCTTTAGACCCTGGACTGAGCGACGCGAGGGAAGCGGCTAAAGCCTTGCCCTCCGGAAAGCGTCCGCAGCAATGAAAATCAACAATTACATAGTACTCATATAAAAAAGCAGACGCCAGTTCAAAACTGGTGTCTGCTTTTCATTATTTCACACCATATTTTCGATCAAGCTCTACTAAATAAGCATCTGGATGATGACCATTCATGATTAAATCCCTTAAAATATGAGATCCCAACATGCTATAAACCGTCCCATTGCCACCGTAGCCTAGTAAGTAATAGTGCTTCTCCTTAGTAGGATGTTGTCCGATAAAAGGCAAATTATCAATAGAT
>JAHIWI010000283.1 GCA_018816185.1 Bacillota bacterium | reverse complement strand
GGTTGCCCAAGTCGTTGCAGCGAAACAGCGGAAGCCATTTTCTCAAGCATCGCTTGAGGAATTTTTTCAACCATACTAGTTGAAATGAATCCTGGTGCAACCGCATTTACTTGAATTCCTTTTCGACCAAACTCTTTTGCCCACGATTTAGTCATCCCAATTACAGCTGCCTTAGATGCTGCATAATTCGTTTGACCCACGTTTCCATAAACACCTGTCACAGATGATGTATTTATAATTTTACCGCTAGATTTTCCAATGAAATGAGGAACAACAGCCTGGGTACAATTAAATACACCATTAATATTTACGTCTAATACACGTTGGAAATCAGACGGTTCCATTTTAAGTAGCATGGAATCTCTCGTAATGCCAGCATTATTAATGAGAATATCAATTGTGCCATATGTTTTTATTGTGTTAGAAACAAGTAAATCTACACTCATTCGATCTGCAACGTCGACTTTTAAAAACGTAATTTCATGACCTAATTCTCTCAACGATTTCTCTTGTATTTTGCCAGTCTGTTCATCAAAGTCTGCCATGATAACTTTGGCACCTTCAGCAATGAATTTTTTGCAAGCCGCAAGTCCAATACCATTTGCGCCACCAGTAATGATGGCTACCTTATCTTTTAATCTCATCTCAAACACCCCTAATTCATTAAAAATCCTTGATTTAACTCAAGTGTATCATAGGATGAATGCTAATTGAATGACTATTCATTTAATTTACTTTTATAAAAAAAAGCAAAAAACCATCTATCAGGAGATGGTTTTCAATAAAGCTTTATAGTTCTGCAGCGTATTTGTTCAGTTCTTTACTCATTTCTTCGATTTGATCAATAAAGACAGAGATTTCTTCTGTAGAAACAGCTTGTTCACGTCCAACCGAAACAACCTTTTCCACTGACAATGTAATTTCAGTCATAGATCGTTTGATGTTTTCAAGCGTAGTTTGAATTTTTTCAGTAGAAGAGACAGTTTCTTTCGACAGTTTTCGTATTTCATCAGCAACGATCCCGAATCCACGTCCCATATCTCCAGCTCTTGCAGCTTCAATTGCTGCATTAAGACCTAATAGATTCGTTTGATTCGCAATATTTTTAATGAAACTAATAACCTCATCTGTTTGTTTCATTTCTGACGAAGTATTATTTGATTGCTCGAGAAGATTTGAGGTAATGGCACTTAGACCCTCTGCCCCTTTTGCAATATCCGTTACACGTTCGTTCGCTTTTCCGATAAATTCAACAATTTGATCAGAAATTTTACGTAATTCCTGTTCGTTTTGTTTTTGAAGTTGAATTGCGATTGCACCAATAACCACATTGCCATCTGTAATTGGAGTTGCTAAGCCTGTAAAGGGAATACCAAAGAATTCAGCTGGTACTTGTGCTTCTATTACTTTATTTTCTGAAATGCATTCAGCTAAAGGCTCAAGGGGATTAATTTTCAAACCTTTTAAAGCCCCTATATCAATCTTTTTACCTGGGTAATAAGCTAACCATTCCTCGGTATTAGTTATACCGATGCCAATATCAGGCAACATCGTGTGAATAACGGGTATTACTTGTAAAAAAGAGTCTAATTTCGTTTCAAGTTTTTGTTCAACAGTACTTAGATTATTATCTAACATTATAAGGTGACCTCTTCCTAGTAAGAAAACTTTTATAATTCTATATTATCAGTATAGGACAATCTATGTATATAAGCAGATGTGTTGAAAGTTCTATAAATCTAATCTACTCAGTTTACTATTTGCAAAGAAAGAGGCTGCCCATAAGGACAGCCGGCTTCAAGCTTTTTCTTCAATTTATTCCTTTCAAATTCTTTTTAAGTCCTATAAAAAATCAATCAATCTTTTTTTATCAATTTTTCCAACATGTGTTTTAGGTAGTTCGTCTACAACAACAAATTTCTTTGGTATTTTATAACCTGCTATATACTGCCGACAATGTTCAATCAACTGTTTTTCATTATAAGAATTTGGATGTTTAAGAGCAATAAAAGCTGTAACCATTTCCCCCCATTTTGTATCCTTTAATCCGATAACAGCTACTTCTTTAATCATATTACTCCCGATTAAGCAATGCTCGACTTCCAGTGGGTATACATTTTCCCCACCTGTTAAAATCATGTCTTTCTTTCTTCCTACAATATAATAGTCGCCATCAACATCCACCTTAGCTAGATCACCTGTTTTTAACCATTCTCTGTGCATGGCTGCATTGGTTTCTTCATCATTTCGCCAATAGCCAGTGAAAACATGGTTTCCGCGAATCCAAAGTTCTCCTACTTCATTAATCGCACATGGAAGACCGGTATCTGATACGATTACCATGTCCACAAACTGCATACTCTTACCTACAGAACCTTTTTTTATTTTTGCTAATTCTACATCAATGAAAAAATTATTTGGTCCCGCTTCGGAAAGCCCATAACCTTCTTTAAATGGTAACCCTCTTGAAAAAAACTTTTCATATATCTTAATGGGACATGGGGCACCTCCCGAGAGAAATGCACGAACATTAGGAAATTCACTAGTATGAAATGTTTTAGTTTGAATCATTTCTTGGTACATGGTAGGGACAAATAACGAAATAGTCGCTTTCCATTCTATTATTTCTCGAAGAGCTTGTTCTGCATCAAAACCATGCCCAACAACTACTGTCCCACCTGCCATTAATATTGGAATTGACAAGGCATTAAGGCCGCCCGTATGAAATAGAGGCATATATGTAACTGTGCAATCAGTATCAGAAAGTCCCCAACTTACAATTGTATTTAAGGCATTCCAATTTACATTGTTATAAGAGAGCTGTACTCCCTTTGACTTACCCGTCGTTCCGCCAGTGTAAATAATCATCCACGGGGAATCAACTGAAATAGACAAGTCGTATTGCAGATCAGCAGATAATTTATTTTTCGTCAAAAGAGTTTGTCGATTAAGGACATTCTCTTCAACTAATAATGAGTTTGCTATATGTGAATATGTGTTATCTGTTATTAAGAGAGTTGGTTCACAATTGCTAATAATGTCTGTGAGTTCATTTTTTGTTAACCTGAAATTTAAAGGTACATATATATAACCTTTTAACCCGCATGCAAATAAAATGGCTATCAACTCTGGATGGTTAGCTGCTAGAATGGCAACTCTGTCACCCTTTTGCAGTTTCTTGTTTGACAACCGAATTACCCATTCATTAATTAGAACAGCAAATTGGGCATACGACCATTTTTGACCGCTGTCGATATCAACACAAGCAAGTTTTGCCGGCGCCATTTGTGCACGTTTTAGAAACCAGGTTTGATCGGTATACATTCGTACGCTTCCTTTCTTACATCATAATTCCCCCGTCAACATGAAGAACATGGCCATTTACGTAATCTGATTCAGATGAAGCTAAAAATAAATAAGCATTCGCAATATCTTTTGGTACACCTAATCGTTGTAAGGCAACAATGGACTTCATTTGTTCAATAATATTCTCAGGCATTTTCTCCACCATTGCTGTCCTTGTAAAGCCAGGTGCAACCGCATTGACGTTTATCCCTTTACGGCCTAATTCTTTCGCCCATGATTTAGTCATTCCGATAACTGCAGCTTTAGAAGCTGCATAATTTGTTTGCCCCACATTCCCGTAAACACCACTAACTGAAGAAGTATTGATAATCTTCCCTTTTCCTTTTGAAATCAAATGGGGAAGAGCGCTTTGCGTACAGTTAAAGACACCCGTCAGGTTGACATCTAATACTTGTTGGAAGTTTGAAGGTTCCATTTTAGCTAACATGGCATCTCGTGTAATGCCAGCATTATTAATTAAAATGTCAATTCCACCATAGGTTTCCACCGTACGATCAATCAATTGCTGGACACTCTCTCGATTTGCAACATCCACTTGAATAAATGTTACGTCGTAGCCTGAATCTCTAAGTTTGCTAGCCGCATCTATTCCCGTAGCTTCATCATAATCAGCTAGAACGACTTTAGCTCCTTCTTCTGCAAAACGCTCAACAGCCGCATAACCTATTCCATTAGCGCCCCCTGTAATGATGGCAACTTGATTGTGTAAACGCATGGTTTTGTCTCCTATCCTAAAAATTCTTCTATATATTTTGTTAATTGTGGAAGATCATCTATTAATGGTGAATGACCACTATTTAATAAAGGTTCATACGTCGCATTGTCTCCAAGATCTTCTACTATTTCTTGTGTCATTTGTTCAGAAACGACATAATCCCGGTCACCTCGTAAAATGAGTACTGGGATTGAAATGTCTTTAGCTTGGTTCGTCCCCTTAGTGACGCCATTATGCGTTCCACTCATATTGAAACTATTTAAAGAGTAGTAAACGTCTGCTAAATTTCGTTGTGTCAACATATCTGTAACATAATTTTCGTATTGATCTTCTTCTGGTTGATTGTGTGTATAAATCAACGCGTTCCATACTGCTTTTAGGCCTTCACGGTTTTCCGAATCATATAAGCTTTGTATAGCTTTCGTTTTGCCCGAATCTTCTTCTACTTGTTCAATGGTTTGTAGACGAGTTTGTAAATCTGGTGTCCCATCTACATTTGTTCCATAGAAAGGGTAACCTCGGGTAGAAGCTGACGCTAGAAGTACCAACTTTTCACAACGATTCGGGTAATCAGCAACAAATTGCATACAAACTGCACCACCAGTAGACCAACCCACTAAATGGAATGTCTCTAAGCCTAGTGCATCGACAAATCCTCTTAAGTCATTAGAGAAATCAGAAATTCCTTGTACGCGATTATGATAACTCGATCCTCCGAATCCTCTTAAATCCAGTGCATAAATTTTGTATTTTGAATCTAATTGTTCGATCAATACATCCCAGTGTTTAGAAGATGTCATATTCCCATGGACAAGCACAATAACTTGATCCCCACCGTAACGTTCGCGATATGAAATTGATTCACCGTTATCAAGTAATATTTTTTGCATACTTTTGAAAGCCTCCTATTCAGAACCCCATTTTATGGTCGTAGCACCCCATGCATATCCAATACCAGCACTTACTAAAACAACAATGTCCCCTTGTTTCAATTTGCCTTGTTGCTCTGCGAGTTGCAAAGAAATGATTTGATCCATTTGACCGATATGTCCATATTCGTGCAAATAAATAGACTGATCTTCAGATAATCCAAGTTCATTTAATACATAGTTATGGGCTGATTTTTTCATATGAAGAATCGCCAAGAACGAAATATCATGTTCTGTATAGCCGCTTTTCGAAAGAGAATGTCGAATGACTTTTAAAAAGTTTTGCATCGACTTTTGTTCCAATCTTTTTTTCATTCCCTCAGGATCTAACACATCTAGTTTATATGCTCCAGACATTAATAATTCTTTTGTTAAAGGAGTTTTAGTTCCTCCTACTGGAACCACTACATCTTCAGAAAATGACCCGTCTGTCATGAGGTCCGATTCTAGAAGAGCGTTGACATCATGGTTCTTTTTCAAAATCATAGCAGCACCACCCGCTCCAAGGTTAAACATGAAACGAGTCCGTTCATTTGTATAATCGATAAAATCACTGTTTCGATACCCACCTGCTAAAAGTACAGTTTCAATCGAGTCGTCCGATAGCATTAAGCTTTTAGCGAGTTTTAAAGCTAAAATTGTCGTGCCACAACGAAGGGCTATATCAAATCCCCAAGCATGATAAGCACCAATCTCTTCTTGTGTTTTAATGGCAGCGGTCCATAATGGATATTCTTTATGTTCTTCTCCGATATAAATCACACAATCAATTGATTTGGGATCAACCTGACCTCGTTTCAATGCATCTTGAGCTGCCCATATACCCATTTGGACAGTGTGATCATTTGGGCCCGGGATTGGTTTTTTTGTAATGCCCATTTTATCTTTTACAACATGTAAGGGAACGTTTGATGCACCAGCAATTTCTTCTGCTGACATTGAGTGGGAGGGTATGTACACACCGGTACTGACAATTCCAATAGGCATCATAACCCCGCCGATCTTGATTTATTTTCTATACCGCTTGTTTTTTTCTTTTTGCTAAACCATTTTATAAAAGTACCAACAATACCAGAAGGGAAGAAAATAACTGCCAAAATGTAGATAATGCCAAAGAAGATAATCCATCGTTCAAAAATCGGGTAATCCTTCGCAAGTCCTGATAAGTAATGTTGAGACAACTCGATTACGCCAGCCCCTATTATAGGACCAATCAACGTACCCACGCCTCCAATAATGGTCATAAGTAAGGCGTCCAGTGTGATGTCCATTGTCAAGACACTGGTATTAACAAACCGTAAGCTTATGGCATAAAATGCTCCTGCTAAACTAGCAACAACTCCTGCTACAACAGATGCAATTACTTTGTAATGAAGCGTATTGTACCCTAATGATTTGGTTCGTTGTTCATTTTCTCTTACTGCTACTAACACGTGACCAAGTGGTGATTGTACAAATCGTCTAAGTAGAATGTAAACCACAATCAAACAGACAAGTACGACCAAATAAAACATGATTCGATCTTTAAAAAACTCTGGAGCACGGAACGTAAACCCATCATTACCTGATGTCAAACTACGCCATTTTTCAGCAAGTACTAAAAATAGCCCGGATAGAGCTAGTGTTAGCATGGCGAAGAAGTGACTCTTCAAGCGTAAGGTCATAAGCCCAACAAGGAAGCTAATGATTCCTGCAATGATCATCCCTGTAGCTATAGATAAAATAAACACACTAATTGTAGGTTCTATACGATCTAACATAACTGCTGTCGTATACGCGCCAATACCGAAAAACATTGCGTGACCGAACGATACAATACCTGTATATCCTAGTAAAATATCATAACTCATTGCTAATATTGAAAAAATAAAAATTTGTGTTAAAAGAATCGTCCAACTCCTTGAGTCTATAACAAAAGGGAAGATGAACAACGCAATGACAATGATTGAAAGAAAGATATTGTTCCATTGATATTTAGTAGTCATCTCTTCACCCCTTTGCTCTAAATAAACCTTGCGGACGGAAAACTAGTACAATTGCCATGATCATCATATTTACCGCTAATGATAAGGATGGTACATAGTAAGCCATATAACTACCTGTAATCCCTACAATAATAGCGGCTAACAAGGATCCTGGAAAACTGCCCATTCCGCCAATTACTACAACAATGAAACCTAGAATCGCAAACTCCATTCCCATCTCTGCGTATATGACTCCTGAATAAGGTGCCATTAATGCGCCTCCGAGTGCCGCCAGTGCCGCACCTGCGATAAACACATATAGAAAAACGTTTTTAATATTAATCCCAAGTGCTTGAACCATCTCTTTATTCATAACTCCTGCACGTACAATTAAACCGATTTTAGTTTTCTTGAGGATATATTGAAAAATCCCAAATACAAGAAAGCCCATAATGATAATAAATACACGGTATTTAATGATAATGACGTCTCCGACTTCCCAACTACCAGATAAAAATTCAGGTGTCCTAGCAGCAATCTGATTGGGACCAAATACCACTTTCAACATTTCAGTTAGGACAAGCATAAATCCAAGAGTAATTAAGATTTGTTGGACATG
>JAHIWI010000051.1 GCA_018816185.1 Bacillota bacterium | reverse complement strand
TTTATTATTTTACTATCCGATTTTACAATTAAAAAATGCTCCTTTAGAGTTGGATATTTTGTTATTAACACCTACTGAAGCTTTATGCATTAAAGTGTTAGAGGAAGAAAACATGGCAGCGTTCATTGGAAGCGGTGATCGTTTTTGGGGAAAAAAAGTGGGGAAAACTGAGAAGAAAATTTTGAATCCAACGATTGGTCTAAATAGGATGGAAACGATACTAACTCAAATATTTAAGCGAGAAGAAATTGAATTACCAATTCGAAAAATAATTGTTTCCCGGAACGGATATATCGATTTTCCAGGTTCAACTTATGGATTCCAGTTTATAGACAAACGGAAGTTTACTGAGTGGTTTACGCAACTCAAAAGTACAAATTCGCCAATGAAACATATGCAATTAAAAGCAGCTCAAGCGGTATTGGGAATGGTCCAAACAACATCTTACCATCGTGTTGGTTGGGAAGTAGATGTAGAGGAAGATCCATCATGAAAGTAACTTTTATTATTAATCCCCTTGCTGGAAACGGCAAGGCGGAACGAAAATGGCAGACTTTTAAAGAAGGGTTAGACTTTCCGTATGAGTTTTTCCTGACTAGGGCGGCAAAAGATGCAACTGCAATTGCTACAGATGTTTCGAAAGATAAGGAGAAGAACCATTTAATCATAGCTTTTGGTGGAGATGGTACCGTTCATGAAGTAATCGAAGGGTTATTGGATTCTGATTTTTCGATTGTTGGAGTTGTAGGAGCGGGATCCGGAAATGATTTCGGTCGCGGTTATGTTGCTTTTAAAACACCAGTTGAAATTAATGAATATGTTAAGTCACAGAAAAACCATCAAATGATGGATATTGGGATCATCAAAAATGAGCATCAGCCTTTTTATTTCGTTAACAATTCAGGATTAGGGTTTGATGCTTTTGTGGCATTTAAAGTGAATCAATCTCCTTTTAAGAAATGGCTAAACCAATTTGGACTTGGTAAATTAACATATACATATTTTGTGATTTATACATTACTTACGTTTAAGAGATTCAATCTTTCAATTTCAACAAAATCGGATCAACTAGCATTTGAAAATGTGTGGTTTGCTACTGTAAGCAATCAGCCTTATTTTGGCGGTGGAATGAAAATCTCTCCACCATCTAATCCTAGTGACGGTTTGTTAGAGTTAACAGTCGTCCATGATCTTTCAAGATTAAAATTATTAGTGGTGTTTGCTACTGTATTTTTTGGAAAACACACGAATTTTAAAGAGGTTCATCAAATGCAAGCTGCTTCATTCAAATTATCGACAGATACTTCAGTCTACCGTCATACGGATGGAGAATTTGCTGGTTTAACAGAGCCATTTATTGTAGATGAATTTAATGTACAACAAGGAAAGTGGCGACTAGTAAAATAATTCTCAACTTGACGAAATTGACTAGATTCGTAATAATGGATTGTCATATATAAATGTAATAACGAAAGTAGGAAAGTATCAAATGAGATTACGTCATAAACCATGGGCAGAAGAATTTATTGCAGCTCATCCAGAAATAGTCATAGCAAACCCAGAAGAACATAAAGGCAAATGGCACGAAGTATTTGGGAACGATCATCCCCTTCATATAGAAGTAGGTACAGGAAAAGGACAATTTGTTACAGGGATGGCACTAGCCAATCCTGACATAAATTATATCGGTATCGAGTTGTATGATAGTGTAATAGTTTGTGCAGTTGAAACAATCTTAGAAGCAGGGGAGATTCCAAACTTAAGATTATTAAAAGTAAATGGATCAGACTTGCATAAGTTTTTCCAAAAGAACGACGTGAAACAAGTTTATTTGAATTTCTCTGACCCTTGGCCAAAAACTCGCCATGCAAAAAGAAGGCTAACGCATGAAGAGTTCTTAAAACTTTATGAATCGATTTTAGTAGATTTTGGTGAAATACACTTTAAAACTGACAATCGTGGTTTGTTTGAATTTTCACTTCTAAGCATGTCCTCATACGGCATGTTGCTTAAAGATGTGTCATTAGATCTTCATGCAAATCCCCCTGAAGGCAATGTAATGACTGAGTATGAAGAAAAGTTTTCTGCCAAAGGGCAACCGATTTACCGTTTAGAATCACAATTTGTTAAAAAGGAAAGTCTCTGATTTCAGAGGCTTTTTTTGTTATACTGATTAGCAAGTCAGATTAAGGTATATGTAAAAGAGGCCGAATCTCTACTCACATTATTGGTGCAAGCTGTATTTAATTGTACTGACAATGTCATTCGGAAATTAATTCAAAACAAAAAAATACGAAATTTAAAAAAGGTGGAATCGCACATATGGATCAATATAAATTTCATCAAATGAAACTAACTTGGCTAGAAGGTGGCTTTACAAACTTAGATGGTGGAGCGATGTTCGGGGTAGTACCAAAGCCGCTATGGTCAAAAAAGTACCCTGTTAATGAATTAAACCAAATAGACCTTAGTACAGATCCAATTCTAATCCAGTACAATGGGAAAAACCTACTGATTGATTCAGGAGTTGGATTTAACAAGATGACTGAGAGACAGCTAAGAAATAATGGTGTCACAATGCAATCACATTTAGAAGATTCATTAGCAGAAATTGGTTTACTTACAGAGGATATTCATTTTGTTTTAATGACACATATGCATGCTGATCATGCATCTGGTCTGACAAAATTTGAAAACGAGCAGTTAATGCCCACGTTTCCAAATGCAGAAATTATGATTTCTGCAATCGAGTGGGAAGAAGTTCGTCATCCGAATATTCGATCGAAAAATACATATTGGAAAGAAAATTGGGAGCCCATTCAACATCAAGTTAAAACGTTTGTTGAAGAAGTCGAAGTAATACCAGGAATCAAGATGATCCATACAGGTGGTCATAGTGCAGGGCATAGTATTATCAAACTTACTCAAAATGATGAAACCTTAATTCATATGGCTGATATTATGCCGACACATGCTCATCAAAACCCTTTATGGGTGCTGGCTTTTGATGATTACCCCATGTCATCTATTTATGCAAAAGAAAAAATTATGCAAGAAGCATTTGCCAATGGTCATGGTTTTATTTTCTATCATGATGCTTTTTATCGTTTAATAAAATGGGATGTAACAGGCAAAGAAATTATTGAGAAATTAGAGCGTACTAATAATAAAAAATAATGGATATAAATAAAAGCGATCCCTAAAAAAGGGGATCGCTTTTCATTACATTTTGATTAATTCAACAATCGTTCCTGTTCGAGCATCTGCGAAAAATTCAAATTGCTCCATTTCGCCTTCGCTAACTCGGGAAATTCCCCCGCGATACACATCAGTGGAAATTCCTTGGCGATTAAAACCTTCCGTCTTCATATAAATCCAAGAACCGTCGATTGGTCCTTCTTTCTTAAATGACTGTTTCACACCGTGAAGTACAAGTTCTGCTGGTTTCAACGGTTCAATACGTTTTGCAACTTCGCGGATTAATAAACCCGCAGCAATTCCAGTGGTGAATCCTATGAATAAGTCACGTGTTTTCAATTGACCAGCCCCCTATGCAAATTGTAGTAACAGTTTACCATAAGATACGCGAAATCACTCTGTAAAAGAATGCGATAAATAATTCGGAAAGCGAAAGATGGGGGTGGAAATACTTTGTCAAGTCGACTACAATATTAAAGAATGTACATAATGAGGAGGATATAAAAGTGAATACAGAAACCCTTCAATTATTTAAAACACTAACAGAACTTCCGGGGGCTCCTGGAAATGAGCATGCAATGAGAAAGTTTATGAAAAGTGAACTTGAAAAATATTCGGATGAAATCATTCAAGATCGCCTTGGCGGAATTTTTGGTGTAAAAAAAGGCGATGACCAAGGACCGAGAATTATGGTGGCAGGTCATATGGATGAAGTTGGATTTATGGTGACACAGATTACAGAGAACGGAATGATTCGTTTTCAACCTCTTGGTGGCTGGTGGAGTCAAGTTTTATTAGCCCAAAGAGTCGAGATTATTACTGACAATGGCCCAGTAGTTGGTGTAATAGGTTCTATTCCTCCACACTTGTTAAGTGATGAAATGCGTAACAAACCAATGGATATTAAAAATATGTTAATTGATATTGGTGCAGATGATTTATCAGATGCGAAGAAAATCGGTATTCGACCAGGTCAACAAATTGTACCGGTATGTTCGTTTACCCCAATGGCGAATGAGAAGAAAATTTTAGCCAAGGCATGGGACAACCGTTATGGATGTGGACTGGCGATTGAATTATTAAAAGAATTAAAAGATGAAACATTACCAAACACTTTATATTCTGGAGCGAATGTAATGGAAGAGGTAGGTCTTCGTGGCGCACAAGCCGCAGCAAACATGATTAATCCAGATTTATTCTTCGCTTTAGATGCAAGTCCAGCTAATGATATGTCTGGATCGAAAACTGAATTTGGTCAACTTGGTAAAGGTACATTATTACGTATTTTTGATAAGTCCATGATTACTCACCGTGGGATGCGAGAGTTTGTATTAGATACTGCTGAGTCTAACAATATTCCTTATCAGTACTTCATTTCTCAAGGTGGAACAGATGCAGGTAGAGTTCATATGTCTAATGAAGGTGTTCCAAGTGCAGTAGTTGGCATATGTTCAAGATATATTCATACATCTGGTTCAATCATTCATACAGACGATTATGCTGCAGCAAAAGAGCTAATTATTAAATTGGTTAAATCTGCGGATCGTACAACTTTAGAGACCATTCATCAAAATGTTTAAACAAAGGAGCCTGAAAGGGCTCCTTTTAAACTGTAAATAAAACAATAAGGGTTTCTTCTTAAAATTCAATATTAACTTTTATCCTTTACTGAAATAGAAAGTGGTCGGCTCTTTCTTTCGCTTTCCGCGGACGAAACGCCAGCCTCCTCGGCTCAGCTGTTTGACAGCTGACCCTGTGGGGTCTAGCGTATTTCGTTTTTCCGCAGGAGTCTTCAGAAATAGCTGTCCACTTTACTAGTAAAGTTTTCAGCGTCATGTTAAAAAAGGTGTACAAAGATAATTGTATAAGTAGGCATATATTGAATGCACTGGGCAAGATAGCTTTGCTAGTTTATTCAGTTCTTAATATAGTTGTTTTTAAGTCATACTTTGTATATTTCTCCAAAGTTGCAGTAGTGAATAATAGAATCAAGTAAATAATATGAAAATTTATTATCATCATATTTACCGGGATTGGTGTTGATTGGAATGGAGACGGCGACTCCGAGAGGATTAGCAAGAGCTTTAGACCCTGGACTGAGCATCGCGAAGGAAGCGGCTTTTAGATGAACACAGACTAGGAACGCCACATCGTGTGGCAACGTCTGTGAAACCAACATCCTGTTAGCCTCCTCCGGAAAGCGACCGTCGAAATGGAAATCAACATAATTTATTTGTCCAAATTCTAAAATGATTTTGGGCCTTTAGAGTCTAGCTTTTTTCATTATTTCGCATTAGTAAGTATTCAAAATGGTTTCCATAGTTTCTCACAAATTGTATGCAGAGGAGAGGCAAATAGTTGAAAATAGGCGTAGGCACGACAAACCCAGCAAAAACATCGGCAGTTAAACGATTATGCGATATACACTTTCAAAATGCTATTATTTCCGAATATAAAGCACATTCTCTTGTTTCAGAACAACCTTTAAGCGACGAAGAAACGTTACTTGGCGCAAAAAATAGAGCGGCACATGTCCTAGAACTCTCCGTTGCTCAACTAGCATTTGGACTTGAAGGTGGCGTGAAAGAAGTAAACGGTCAAATGTACATATGTAATTGGGGAGCATTAGCTCTAAGAGATGGCACTTTTTTTGTAGCAGGTGGAGCGCAAATTCCATTGCCGGAAGAAGTAGCAAAATCTATTCGGGAGGGTTTAGAACTTGGCCCAGTTATGGATGCGTATACCAACCGAAGTGGAATTAGGCACTCCGAAGGAGCAGTAGGCGTTTTTACAAATGGTTTATTAAAACGACAAGAAATGTTTGAACATATACTTATTATGTTGATTGGACAATATAAGCGCTCACAATCCACCATTTAATACGCTTGAGTTGCAACCATTACCGAACAATATTAAAATGTAAGTACTGCGTATTTGAATGGAGGAAAGAAAATGAATCGAAGTTGGTTGCGGGTTTTAATCGCACCTCTCGTCATGATCAGTTTAGTTGGATGTTCAGCATCTGTTGAAAATCAAACAGAGGATGGCATTCAAGAAGCTAAAGAAGTATTCCAAGGTGAATCCATTAAGCCGAATGAACAAGTAGAATCCGTTCAATTCTATGTTCCAGGTGGCTTTGCTATAAAAGAGGAATCTGATGAATCGAATATTGTTCTATCGGATGATCAAGACTCATTTGTATTATTTATTAATCCAAATGAAAAAGAAGATAGTCAATTATTTTATGACTTATTGCTTGCTGAAAAGAAAGACATGATTTTAGCAGAGCAAACGTTTGAACAAAACGGTCGATTTGGTTTTGTTGCATTATTACCATCTGGTGAAGACCATTATGAAATTATTGTAAGTAGTGGTGGTTATAAATTATCAACGATATCAGATGAAAATAAAATCGCTGATGACATGCAACAGATGATGGAAATTATTCGTTCTGTTAAAGTTGAAAAATAATGGAGGTTTGATGAATGAAGAATTTAGAGTCAGTGGAACAATTTAATGAATTAAAACAATCTTCAACTGTTGTGTTCCTATTTACGGCTGACTGGTGTCCGGATTGTCATTTCATCGATCCATTTATGCCAGAAATAGAACAAACTTTTAACAACCTAACATTCATTTCAGTTAACCGTGATCAGTTCATCGACATTTGTGCCGAGAATGAAATTTACGGAATTCCTAGTTTTTTAGCTTATAAAGATGGTGTAGAAGTTGGAAGGTTTGTTAGTAAAGAGCGTAAAACGAAACTAGAAATAGAAGAATTCTTAAATAGAATCTAAAAATTAAATGGATATAACTATTATTATTTGTTGTAAATGATATGAACCACAATAGTCAAATCTATTGCGGAATCGCTTGTCATGTGTAATAGATCCAATAAATAATGAACGGTTCCGCCATATCGGTGTGAGCCGTTTACTTTTGTAGAGGATGTGAAAGTATGAATTCAGAGCAATTGGTAAATCGTTTAAAAGTAAAGTTAGCTGATCCAAACTTTAATTGGCAATTCGATAAAAAAACAGATCGAATCCGGTTAGACCACGCTGTATTAAATAAAGGAATGGATATTTCTTTACCGGAAATTTTAGCTAAGTATGAAGTGAAAAAAGAACAAGCGATTGATGAAGTTGTGTATACGATTAGCCAAACATTTTCTGCAATGGAGATGGAAGCTAAGGGACTTATTCAATCGAATCATTCCATTTTCCCTATTATTAGATCAACGTCATTCCCAACAAAATCGAATGATGGTGAACTCTTTATTACTTCTGATCATACAGCGGAGACAAGAATTTATTATGCCTTAGATTTAGGAAATACGTATCGCTTGATTGACCAAAAAGTGTTAAATGAATTAAACCTGTCCGAATCCCTTGTTAAAGAAACTGCTCGTTTCCAAGTTAGAAAATTAGCTATCAAATTAAAAGAAGATCATGTAGCAGGTAATGTTTTTTATTTCTTAAATGTAAATGATGGTTATGATGCTAGTCGTATTTTAAATGAATCATTCTTAAAAGAAATGGAAGCAAAAATTGAAGGGGATATGACTTTATCTGTCCCTCATCAAGACGTGTTGATAATTGGCGATATTCGAAATGATGTAGGATACGATGTTCTTGCACAGATGACAATGCATTTCTTTACTGTCGGAACGGTTCCTGTTACATCCTTATCGTTTCTTTATGAAAACGGGGAGTTAGAGCCAATATTTATCATGGCTAAAAATCGAGTTGAAAAGGAGAAAGAAAATAAATGAATATGTTTTATAACACACAAGGAATTGGTGACGTTTTACTCGTCCAATTAACCATGGATTCATTTGAAAATATCGAATCTGAAACAAAAGGTGACATTACTTTAATAAAAGATGCACAATCAGGAAAAGTTGGAGCATTTAATTTATTTCAAGCAAGCAAGTATGTAAGCATTGCTGATAAAGGTTCAGTTGAAATAACGGAAGATCTTGTTGCTAAGGTACAAGAGGCATTAACTAAAAACGGTGTGGATTTAGTTTTAGAAATCGATTTGTCGCCGAAATTTGTTGTTGGACATGTGACTTCGAAAGAAAAACATCCGAATGCAGACAAATTAAACGTATGCCAAGTTAACGTTGGGAATGAGACCATACAAATAGTTTGTGGTGCACCTAATGTCGACGAAGGTCAAAAAGTAGTTGTCGCAAAAGTTGGAGCTGTTATGCCGTCTGGTTTAGTTATTCGTGATGCAGAACTAAGAGGCGTGCCTTCGAGCGGTATGATTTGTTCAGCAAAAGAGTTAGCAATCCCAGATGCACCAACTGAAAAAGGCATTTTAGTATTAGAAGAATCGACAGAAGTAGGAATTCCATTTACAATCTAATACATTTTACAAGGCTAAGTATCCATTTTTAAGGATTCTTAGTCTTTTCTTTTTAGATTCATTTAAAACGCAAGGCAAAACTGATAAAATGGAAATATTGAAATGAAAAGAGGGTTTTATTTTGAAATGGTTGACCAATAAATTGCAACGCTTGTTTACAACAGATAGAGAGGATTCTGTTGAAATCGAAAGTGAACATGAATACACGGATACTAAAGTATACATAGATAAAAAAACACCGTTTCGTTTTCCTTTAATTAGTGATGATGAAAAAGAACATAAAAATGATGGTCACATTCCTTTTGTGAAAGAGGAGGAAGATCTAGAGGGTGAGATCCAGCCTCTATATATGCATAAGAAATGGCAACAAAATCGACCGACTGTACCAGCCACTCAAACGATAAAAAAACCAGAGATTAAAGCGATTCCACAAACAAAGAAAATACCGGTGGCGACAAAAACGTTTACGCCTACTCAAGTTCCTTCACCCATACATGGATTTGCCCGTCCGAGTGCTAAAACGGGTAAGCCGATTGAAGAATTACTTGCTAAAAAAAATCTGGACGAGCCTAAATCGAGTAAAGCATTGAAGATTAGTACTGAGCCAGAACCATTGAAGATTAGTGAGAGACAAGAAGAAATAACGAAACCGATCATTTTATCTGAACCTACTCGGGAGATTCCAAATACTTCTGAATCCCAAAAAGAAATAATTATCAAAGAAGAGGTTCATGAAAAGGAGATCCCAGCAGTTCAAGTTGAACCAGTTTTAGAAAAACCAATATCCAACAAAACCTTACCCTTCAATGTCATGATGTTGAAATCGGATAAGCAAAAGCTTGAAAACAAAATGGACATGCCTTCTAAAGTACAAGCTAGTAACTCTTTTAACCAACCGGCTGCAACTGAAGTAGTTGCAACAAATATGGCACCTGCTAAACCGATTGCACCAGTTCAAACGAAGCCAGCTGTTTTGCCAGCCGAAGAGAATGGGTACATCTTTCCACCACATCAATTCTTAGTACCGCCTGAACAGAAAACACAGGACACTGAATGGATGGAAATGCAGGCAACGAGATTAGTAGAAGCGTTATCCTACTTCCAAGTAAAAGGTGAAATTATTCAGATGGTGCAAGGTCCTGCTGTCACTCAATTTGAAATGACAGTTGGGAATGGCACGAAAGTTAGTAAAATTAGAAATCTTGCAGACGATTTGAAACTGGCGTTAGCTGCAAAAGATATTCGTATTCAAGCACCGATTCCGGGTAAGAGTTCAATTGGAATTGAAATACCTAATCGAGTATCTAGACCGGTTCGCATTTCAGAAGTTGTAGATAGTGAACCTTTTATCACGTCGGATTCACCATTAGAGGCAGCACTAGGTCTAGACCTAACTGGTAAACCGGTGACCATTGATTTGCGAAAAATGCCGCATGGTTTAATTGCTGGAGCTACAGGTTCAGGTAAATCAGTATGCATTAACTCATTATTAATTAGTTTGTTGTACAAATCTAATCCTTCCGAATTGAAATTGTTACTAATTGATCCGAAGATGGTGGAGCTCGCTCCATTCAATCATATTCCTCACTTAGTAAGTCCTGTTATTACCGATGTGAAAGCTGCGACTGCTGCATTAAGATGGGCAGTTGAAGAGATGGAAAGACGTTATCAATTATTTGCACATGTTGGCGTTCGTGATATTACTCGATACAACTCAATAGCAACTGAAAAACGTCAATTTGCACAAAAAATGCCTTATCTTTTAATCGTTATTGATGAATTAGCTGATTTAATGATGATGGCACCAACTGAGGTTGAGGAAGCCATTTGTCGAATTGCTCAAAAAGCAAGAGCTTGTGGCATACATTTAGTAGTAGCGACACAACGTCCATCTGTAGATGTCATTACGGGCTTAATAAAAGCAAATATCCCAACTCGTATTGCTTTCTCTGTATCATCTCAAGTAGATTCTCGCACGATCCTGGATACACAAGGTGCAGAACGATTATTAGGACGCGGAGACATGTTGTACTTAGGAAATGGAATGTCAGCTCCAGTGCGTCTGCAAGGTACTTATGTGACCGATGACGAAATGGAAGCAATTATTGAACACGTAAGAAGTCAAGGAGAGCCTGAATACTTATTCGAGCAAGATGAGCTTGTACGACGACTCGAAGTTTCTGACGATCAAGACGAACTTTTTGAAGAAGCCTGTCGATTCATTTTAGAACAAGGTTCTGCATCTACCTCGCTACTCCAACGCAAATTCCATATTGGATATAACCGAGCGGCAAGATTAGTGGACCTAATGGAACAACATGGTTATGTATCTGAGCAAAAAGGGAGCAAGGCGAGAGAGGTCTTTATTACTGAAAATGATCTCGAAGCATTATTTGGATGATTCATAGCGAATACATTTGTAAATGAATGTATATGCTTTGTTAAATAGTAAGAAAAAACGTTCATTTCTTGTGAAGATTAATTGGTGATATAATAGGGTAAGTAATTTAAGAGAAAAGTTCGGGTACCTTTCCCAGGAGGTTTTATATAATGACATTGTTTCATTTTACAGGTATTAAAGGGTCAGGTATGAGTTCACTGGCTCAAATTTTGCATGATGCTGGAAATCAAGTTCAAGGATCTGATATTGAAAAGCACTTCTTCACAGAAGATCCACTTCGTAAAAGAGGAATTACGATTCTTCCTTTTAATAAAGATAATATTCAAGAAGGCATGACTGTTATAGCAGGAAACGCTTTTCGTGATGATCATGAAGAATTAGTTGAAGCTAAAAATAAGGGCATTGAAGTGATTCGTTACCACGTATTCTTAGGAGATTTAATGAACCAGTTTATATCAATCGGTATAACAGGATCTCACGGGAAAACATCAACAACTGGTTTGATGTCACATGTATTAGGTGGTCATGCACCTACGTCATACTTAATCGGAGACGGAACAGGACATGGTACAGAAGATGCCACGTATTTTGCTTTTGAAGCGTGTGAATACAGACGCCACTTCTTAGCGTATCACCCGGACTACATGATTATGACCAATGTAGATTTCGATCATCCAGATTATTTTGGTGGAATTGATGATGTATTTTCGGCATTTCAAACGATGGCTTTGCAGGTGAATAAAGCAATTATCGCTTGTGGTGATGATGAGCATTTGCAAAAAATTCAAGCGAATGTACCGGTTGTGTTTTATGGATTTGGATCTGAAAATGATTTTGAAGCAAGAAATGTAACCAAAACAACGACCGGTTCAACATTTGATGTGTTTGTACGAAATGAATTCTATTACACATTTGAAATTCCATTATTCGGAGATCACACGGTTTTAAATGCCTTAGCTGTCATCTCTCTTTGTCACTATGAAGGTATCAAAGCTGAGACGATACAAGCGCAATTAGCAACGTTTAAAGGTGTTAAACGTAGATTTACAGAAAGCGAAAAAGGTGGCCATATTCTAATCGATGATTATGCTCACCATCCGACTGAAATCAAAGCAACGATTCAATCTGCACGACAAAAATATCCGGAACGCGAAATTGTAGCTATCTTCCAACCACATACATTTTCTCGTACTCGAACATTTTTAAATGAGTTTGCTGAAAGTTTAGAAGGTGCGGATGCTGTTTATTTATGTGACATATTCGGTTCTGCTCGTGAAAATGTAGGAGATTTATCAATTGCTGATTTAAGTGATTTAATCCCAAATTGTTCTGTCTTAACAACTGAAGAGATTGATCGGTTATTAAGCCATAAAAATGCAGTCTTTTTATTCATGGGTGCAGGAGATGTACAAAAATTCCAACGTGCTTTTGAAGAAAAAATTATATAAAAGAGGAGCTCTAGCCAAATTTGGCTAGAGTTTTTATTTTGTTGGATGATATATCGGTATTTATCAGCAGGATTTTTGAAGCTTTTGTAGAATAAAGATATCATTCACGTTTAATTACGGCTGTGAATGGGAACATAGTTTATATGAACATCATAGAGGAGGAATAAAAGTATGGAAATGGAAATTATTCTATACATAGCTGCCTTAATCGCGGCAATAGGCTTTCTAGTCTTATGTATTAGTTTAGCCATGACGTTGACATCATTGAAAAAGACCCTTACAAACGTGTCTAACACAATGGCAGGATTAGAAGGGCAACTTCAAGGTGTGACGAGAGAAACGACTGAATTGCTTCACAAAACGAACGGGTTAGCATCAGATCTTCAGTATAAATCTGAGAAGCTAAACAGCGTAGTGGATGCAGTTAAAAATGTTGGTGAATCTGTAAATGGATTAAATACATCAGTTAGAAGAATTACATCTTCTATTTCTACAGAAGTTGAAAGAAATGAAGACAAAATTGCTCAAGTTGTACAATGGAGTAATGTTGTCATGGGCATTCGAGATAAGTTGAAAGAACGAAAAGCACTTGAAGAAGCAAGAGCAGGATATACGATTTACTCAAATAATCCTGATGAAGTAGCTACTAAACAAAATCAAGGAGGAATTTAATATGACGAACTACAAACCAAATTACAACGAAGCTCAATATAATCATGAATTCTACAATAACAAATCTAAACAAACGGAAGCTTACTTACCACAATCTTATGAATATCAAAATGGGCATCGCGATTCAATTTACTCAAATGACGAAGTTAATTCAAAAGACTTCGTAATTGGTGCATTAGTTGGCGGAATTATTGGTGCAGCTGCTGCATTATTCCTTGCTCCAAAAACAGGTAGAGAATTACGTGAAAATGTTTCAACTCAAGCAATGCAGTTAAAAGACAAAACAGCTGATTTCTCGTCAACAGCTAAAGAAAAAACATCTCATTTGTCTACTCAACTAAAAGAACAATCTGGACAAATCGTTGATAAAGTAAAAGGGATGAAAACAAAATCATCAGCTCCAATGGATGATGGCACTGCTTCTTCAGAAGGAGAAGAGCCAATTGATTTCTTAGAAACGGTTACGAATACTGCTGACGACGTTGCAAATGAAGGTAACAAAGGCTTAACGGCTACAGCTAAAGCTTTACAAGAAGCTGTAGAAGATCAAAATAATAAATAAGTTTTATGTTAAAAACCCCTCACATTATTAAAAGATGTGAGGGGTTTATTTGTTTAAGAACTAAAGTTAATTTCTAATTGATCTCCACCAAAAATGGGTTCATCAAAAGTAGATGACTGTCCATTTCTTAAAATAGCGAATTGGCCGGATTGTTGATCAGAAAGTTTCCAATCGGTAAATCGGAAAACATCTTGGAAAATCCATGGATTCGTGTCTAATTTTTCAATTGTTACATGACTTCCAGCAGAAACAACATCATCTAATTTTGCACTAGTTCCATTGACGTGTACGGAAACACAATTTTTTTCTAGTTTCGTTTGCTTACCTTGAAATGAAATTGTTATCGTATCTTGAAGCTTTATTTGAAGTTGATCCGCAATGTTTTGAACAGATGGTGACATACTTTTAGATATAGACAATATATCAGAATCTTGAACAGGGTATTGAAGTTTAATGGGTACATCATTGAGTAAAAGTTGTGATGAAAATTCTGGGAATAAAACAGATTTTCCATCGACTGTTATAAAATAGGGTTTAATCTTTTGGAATATATGCGATTGACCAGTTGTTTTAATAATTTCTTCAGCAGAATCAATCGTTTTGATGGTTACTTTATCTCTCTCTTGTAGAGATGAATCGAGATTTGCAGTATTGCCATTAACTTGAATTAATGGCTCAACCATATACATCGTGCCCTCTATAATGACTGTTTTAATAGATGCATCATCTATTAGATCACGGACTGTCACTTGAGCATTAGCTCCATCTCGTCCTTCAATTAAATGAATAACATCTCCATTTTTAATCAGAGACTTTGTATTGGCAGGTTCATTATTTACATGTAAAGTTGCAGGTTGACCATGCTCGCCAGGAATCATAATATCTCTACCATTTACGTTTACTGCTAACGCCATTCCAGGTTTTCCATATAAACTACGTGCGCGAATATTCGCTGCTAGAAGAGCATCTCCTACAGTCATTTCTTTTAATTCGAATAGTCGAATCACCTTTTCATTCACTTGTACAGACATATAATGAATCGGTGTTTTTCTTGCTGCAATGGCTATGCCAATCGGCGTTACTAATTCAGGCGAAGAAGAAACATGTTGGGCTTTTGTTAATGATTGAATAGCATCAATACCTCTTACAGCTACACGATTCTCTGGTAACTCTAATTCAGCTGCAATATGTTTTGTAATATCAGGAGTTAAACTGCCACCACCTACTAACATAATTGCTTTAGGTGATTGTTGATTATTTAGTCTCAAAATTTCATGAGCAATAGATTTAGCTAAATTTGAGGTTGCTGGACGTAATGCTTCTATGACTTCGGCCTTCGGGAAAAATTGGTCAAATCCTAAGATGTCTTGGATACGGATTTCTTCAGAATGGTTAATCATTCTTTTTGCTTCTTCAGCTAAAGGGAAATCAAGTAAATAATGATCACTCATAGCTTCCGTAATCTCATCACCGGCTGTTGGAACCATTCCATAAGCAACTACGGTACCTTTATCCGTAATCGCAATGTCTGACGTTCCTGCGCCAATATCAACCAATGCAACATTTAATCTTCGCATAGAAGGTGGAATCAGCACATTAATGGCTGCAATCGGTTCTAAGGTTAAGCCTTCCATTTCGAGGTCCGCTCTTTTTAACGCAGATAAAAGTGATTCAACAACAACTCGTGGCAGGAAAGTTGCAATAACTTCAACCGAAGCAGTCGAACCTTGCTGGTCGACTAAACTTCCAATTTCTTCACCATCTAATCTGTAATAAAGAACAGAATAGCCCACACAATAGTAGTGACTATTTTTGTTTTCTATATCGTCAGTGAGTAATTGTTGTTGAGCCTGCTGGACAGCTGCTAGCTCTAAGCGACTAATATCTTCTTCAGAAAATAGAGGACGATTTGTTACATCCATTTCAACTAAAGCTTGTTCGGTTTTTAATGCACGTCCAGCGGCTGCTACACTTACTTTAGTAAGAGGACCATGGGTTTGTTCAAGATTTTCTTTTACGTGTCTGATGACATCCGCAACAGCTAGTACATTATGTATTTGTCCATCTAACATAGCACGCTCTTTATGTTCTTCTACAACTAGGTCTGCTACATGGTAGAAATCATTTTTTTCTTCTAATATGATGCCAACTACTGATCTCGTTCCGATATCTAAAGCGAATAGTTTTTCAGCCAATCGAAAGCACATCCTTTTATCTTCATAATCCACTTTTTACTTTCGCGCGTTGAAGCGATAAAGAAAATGCGTGACTTTCTAATTTTCATTGATTATAATAGTTCTATTATCTAAAAATGTATCATAGTTTTCGGTTCGCCGAAAGACCTGGTACCAGGAAGAGAGGAGATCACGGTATGAGCCATCAAGAATTAGATCATTTACGCACACGTGTTGATGAATTAAATTTAGAAATTTTAAAATTAATCAATGAACGTGCAAGCGTAGTTCAAGAAATTGGAAAAGTAAAAGAAAAGCAAGGTGTCAACCGTTATGATCCTCTTCGTGAGCGACATATGTTGAATTTATTGAAAGATAATAACGCTGGTCCACTGCCGCAATCGACAGTTGAACATATATTTAAAGAAATCTTTAAATCTGCATTAGAGTTACAAGAAGACGATCATCGTAAAGCATTATTAGTATCAAGAAAGAAAAAAGCAGAAGATACGATTGTCGTGATTAATGGAGAACGTATTGGAGAAGGCGGTCCTTCATTTGTATTTGGACCATGTGCCGTTGAATCTTACGATCAAGTCGCAACAGTTGCCGGAGCCATCCAAGCAAAAGGTTTGAGAATGATTCGTGGTGGAGCATATAAACCAAGAACATCGCCTTACGACTTCCAAGGTCTTGGCCTAGAAGGATTGAAAATTTTAAAACGTGTAGCACAAGAATATAATTTAGCCGTTGTCAGTGAAATTGTGACACCTTCACACTTAGAAGAAGCTCTAGAATACATTGATGTAGTTCAAATTGGAGCACGTAATATGCAAAACTTTGAATTATTAAAAGCAGCAGGGTCTATTAAAAAACCCGTCCTATTAAAACGAGGAATGGCTGCAACGATTGATGAATTCATCAATGCTGCTGAATATATTATTTCACAAGGTAATGATCAAATTATATTATGCGAGCGTGGGATTCGTACGTATGAGAAAGCGACACGAAACACACTAGATATTTCAGCTGTACCAATTTTAAAGCAAGAAACACATTTACCAGTATTTGTGGATGTTACTCATTCCACAGGACGTCGTGATTTATTGCTACCTGCAGCTAAAGCAGCGATTGCGATTGGGGCTGATGGAGTAATGGCTGAAGTCCACCCAGATCCAGCTGTTGCCTTATCAGATGCAGCACAACAAATGAATTTACAACAATTCGATGAGTTCTACGATTCGTTGCAAAAATTCATGAAGAACTATGATATGAAATAATTTACGCTGTTTAAGGTATGTAACTTAGTGAAAAACACTGCTTTTCATATCAATGAAAGACTGACTGCCTCTTGTCCCAAATTGCGGATAAGAGGTGTTTTTCTATTTTTTTGTTATTGCTTTATAATGGCAGAAAACTATTATATGATGAATAAAGAAGAATGGGTATGGGCGGGGAGTGAAGATAAATGACAATAACAATTTACGATGTTGCGCGAGAAGCAAATGTTTCTATGGCAACGGTGTCTCGAGTAGTAAATGGTAATCCAAATGTAAAACCAGCAACCAGAAAGAAAGTTCTTGATGTTATTGAACGTTTAGAATATCGACCAAATGCTGTGGCTAGAGGTTTAGCAAGTAAGAAAACAACTACTGTTGGCGTAATAATTCCAGATATCTCAAATGTTTTTTATGCTGAACTAGCAAGAGGGATTGAAGATATCGCAACGATGTATCGATATAATATTATTTTATCGAACTCCGATCAAAGAGAAGAGAAAGAATTACAACTATTAGAAACAATGTTCGGCAAACAAGTAGATGGGATCGTGTTAATGAGCGAACAAGTATCAAATGACCTGTTGCAAATGATAGAACGATCTCCAGTACCCATTGTATTAGCGGGAACAATAGATGCGACAGATCGGATACCGTCTGTAAATATTGATTACCATCAAGCGGCATATGAAGCAGTGAGTAGACTTATTCAAAATAATCATAAACGAATTGCGTTTGTTTCGGGTTCACTAAGCTCAACAATTAATCGTGCCTTCAAATTCACAGGGTATGAAAAAGCACTAGGAGACGCTGGTCTAACCATCGATCAATCATTAGTCATCGAAAGTGATGCTACTTATGACGACGGTATCGAAGCATTTATAAGTCTTCAAGGAATTGAAAATCCACCGACTGCTTATTTTGCAGGGAATGATGAATTAGCAATTGGTTTAATCCATGGTGCTCAAGATCAAGGCTTGAATGTCCCTGAAGACGTTGAAGTCATAAGTTTTGAAAATTCAAAGTTAGCTCGAATGGTTCGTCCAACATTAACGAGTGTGGT
>JAHIWI010000282.1 GCA_018816185.1 Bacillota bacterium | reverse complement strand
TTCATTTATTTTCCCTTCATATGGACAATAAAAAGCAGTAGAGATACAAGCTCGGATAAAAATTTCTTGTTTTTTTAATTTCGTTATGACCGGTTTCAAATCCTGCATGCTTTGTTTAGTCGTTTTGTTAATGTTTTTTAAGTTAAAGGTATTGCTTACACCGACAAATACAGCAAGGGAATCAGCTCCAACTTCAAGCGCACGTTCTATTCCTTTTTCGTTTGGGGTCAGAACAATTTGCCGGCCTTTTTTTGAACTAAGTTGAACAATTTTAGAAGAATCAGCCATTTGTGGTACCCATTTTGGAGATACAAATGATGTGATTTCCATTTCTTGAATGCCTGCGTCTTGTAAAGAATGTATGAATTCTAATTTTGTCTCTGTCGAAACTTGATTTTTTTCATTTTGAAGCCCATCACGCGGACCTACCTCGATAATTGTCACATTGTTTGGTAAACTAAACATATCATCCCTCCTACCTCTATTGTAATGATGGGATGGTGTCTCTAGCAAATATATTTTACATAAGGGTTGAAGGAGGATTTTCATGTCGACAAAAGAAGTTGTAATTGTCAGTGCAGTTCGTACAGCAATCGGTTCATTTCAAGGGTCACTTAAAGATGTGCCTGCTACAAAATTAGGTGCACTTGTAATAAAAGAAGCGTTAGTAAAAGCAGGAATTGAACCAAACCAAGTTAGCGAAGTAATTATGGGAAATGTTCTTCAAGCCGGGCTTGGACAAAATCCTGCTCGTCAAGCATCCATTTTTGCGGGTTTACCCGATACCGTGCCATCCATGACGATAAACAAAGTATGTGGATCAGGTCTTAAAGCAATTCATTTAGCGACACAAGCGATTGTATCGGGAGATTCTGATATCGTTGTTGCGGGTGGTATGGAGAATATGAGTCAAGCTCCTTACTTATTAAAAAATGCTCGTGAAGGTTTCCGTATGGGCGATCAAAAAGTCGTAGATAGTATGATTTCTGACGGATTATGGTGTGCGTTTAATGATTACCATATGGGAATTACAGCTGAAAATTTATGTGACCGTTACGGAATTTCTCGTGAAGAACAAGATGAGTTTTCTGCTCGTTCTCAACAACGAGCAGTGAATGCGATCGAAGCAGGGAAATTTAAAGAAGAAATCGTTCCTGTAGAAATCCCACAACGCAAAGGTGACCCTATTATTTTTGATCAAGATGAATATCCAAAACAAGGTTCAACTGCAGAAAAATTAGCTGGTTTACGACCTGCATTTAAAAAAGAAGGCAGTGTAACAGCTGGTAATGCATCTGGAATCAACGACGGTGCAGCTGCTGTTGTGGTTATGTCAAAAGAAAAAGCTGATGAACTAGGATTAACTCCATTAGCGACAATTATTGCAAATGCCTCAGCTGGCGTTGATCCATCAGTAATGGGTATCGGACCAGTTCAAGCAGTCAAAAATGTTTTCCAAAAATCAGGATTATCGATGGCTGATATGGATTTAGTGGAAGCCAATGAAGCTTTCGCTGCTCAGTCTATTGCGGTTGACCGTGAATTATCATTTAATCATGAAAAATTGAATGTTAATGGTGGAGCTATTGCTCTTGGACACCCAATCGGAGCATCTGGTACTCGTATTTTCGTTTCACTTTTACATGAAATGATTAAACAAGATGCTAAAACTGGATTAGCTACGCTTTGTATCGGTGGCGGTCAAGGTGTGGCAACAATTATTAAAAGACCTTAAGTAGTAGGTGAGAAAATGGCGAAAAAGAAACAACAAAAACGAAATCAATCTTCACCTTCATCACAGAAGCCAAAAGAATCATATTCGGAACATTTGAATATGGATGTTTTAGAAAAACTCAAATTGGCTAAGAAAGAATTGCAGGAAGCAGAAAAATTAAAAGAAGAAGAACGTGAAGCTCAATTGCAATTTGAACGAGTACAACGTGAAAAGAATAAATCCTTCGAAGAATTACTAGACGATTACGGTATGAAGGGCAACAAGTATTAGAAATATAGTGCAAAGAGCGAATCGAAGTGAAGTTTTCACTTTGATTCGCTCTTCTTTTTTAAAATAAACGCAAGCTTCTAGTAGAAACAAAAGTGATTGAAAATATGTTTAATCTCGATGCTCATTATATACATCCTGTTTTAATAAATGGGAGACTTCCAGCAAACGCTCGTCGGAGACAGTTCGTTTATAAGCTCGAATTGTTTCGTTTAATTGATCTACCGAACTTGCACCAGCTAGAATACTCGAAATTTGTGGGTTTTTTAGAACAAAAGCTGTAGCTACTGAATGCAAATCTATTGAATCACTTTGTAATTGCTGAAGCATTTCTAACAACTCTGCTTTAGAGTACGTCCCATACCCCTCAGAAGCAGATGCTCGAGTAATTGCTTCATCCGTTAATAAACCTTTTGCAAGCGAACCACGAGTAACCACTGAAGCTCCATATGAAGAAATCGTTTCAAACCACTCTTCAGGTCGACGATCAAGCATACTATATTGCATCATGACGGAGGAAGCATGACTATTCTCTAAAAAGTGTTTAATGACATTCGGTCGAATCGAAGAAATTCCATATGCACGGATAAGTCCTTCCTTTTTTAACTCTTCAAATGCATCAATTGCTTCATTCAAGTTATCATCCATTGTTCCACCGTGAAGCTGGTACAAATCGATGTAATCAGTTTGTAATCGCATTAAGCTCTCTTTAACTTGGTTTTTGATATATATCTTTGATGAATCCCACGACCAGCTTGACCCATCAGAATTCCATTTGTTGCCGACTTTTGTAGCTAGAATAACTTGATCTCTTACTCCTTTTAAAGAGTAGCCAACTACTTCTTCATTCTTTCCTCGATCGTATAAATCTGCCGTATCAAAATAAGAAATGCCCTGATCAATTGCAGCATCTACTATGTTTTTAGCTGCATTCTTATCAGTCGGTAATGACATACAACCTAAACCGATTTCTGAAACAAATAAACCACTATTACCTAATTCTCGTTTCTTCATTAAGCATCCTCCTCATGTCATTCATGGTACAATTACGCTACTGATTAGTAAAACAGAAAGGATGATACATATGAAAAAATACGAAGAAAAATCAATTACATCCACCCCAATATACGATGGGAAAGTAATATCCTTGCGAGTTGATGAGGTTTCATTGCCAAATGGAAAAACGTCAAAAAGAGAGCTAATTAAACATCCAGGGGCTGTTGCAATCATTCCCATCACGGACGAGGGTAAAATTCTTTTAGTGCATCAATATAGGAAAGCACTCGAACGTTCAATTATTGAAACGCCAGCTGGTAAATTAGAATCTGGTGAATCTCCTGAGGTTACTGCACGAAGAGAATTAGAAGAGGAGACGGGGTTCGGCTGCCACAAATTGACGTATATTCAAAGCTTTGCAACTTCACCAGGATTTGCAGATGAAATTATTCATTTGTATGTAGCTGAAGATTTGTATGTACCTGAAGAAAAAGCACAACTTGATGAAGATGAATTCTTGGATGTTCTCCATACATCTATCGAAGAAGCAGAAAAAATGATGGCAAATGGTGAAATCTATGATGCCAAAACTGCTTTTAGTATTTTGTGGACAAAAGAATATTTACGAAATAAATAAGGTAGGACATGCATACATTACTCTATCGAGAAAGGTAGGTGGGTAATGTTGAACCGTTCTTTTCCTCTTATTTATTTACTAGGATTATTGGTTGTTGGTTATCTAGGTGGGCTATGGCTTTTTTCGCATATGCCAAATGAACAAGTGAATCAGTTGATTAAGTGGATGGATCCTAGAATCTTGGATGATAAAGTGCCAAGTAAGTTATCGTCTATCCTTCCTCAATTAGTATCCATTTTTCTGCTACTCCTGTTTGCTACACATTTAATTTTAAGGTATATAATCTTGCTGATTGGTACAATGAGATCAGTATTTTGGGGGATTTGCTCAGGATACTTGATTGCTCAAGAGACTGAATTTTGGTCCTATGCGCTATGGTGGTTTCCATTCCAATTACTTTATTGCTCACTTTTATTGTTAATTGGCTACTTGATGGTACCACCACATGCATTGCATCCTCAGTTAACCAATCAAAAATTAAAGGTAATCGGCGTGTTGGGTTGCATCTATTTATTAGTTATCGCAATTGAATTATTTGTTCTCCCTTACATTCACGTATTATAATTTCTATTAAATTATAATAATAATCATTATAATCTATAAGCCTTTCTCTATCTTGAAAAAAGAAAGGTTCATTTGTTATAATGAAAGAAGTTTGAGGGGGGCGTCACATGGAAAGCCGTATTGACCGAATTAAAAAGCAACTTTCTGGTGCGAGCTATAAACTGACGCCACAACGTGAAGCGACAGTTAGAGTATTATTAGAAAATGAAGAAGATCATTTAAGCGCTGAAGATGTGTACCTTCTTGTTAAAAACAAAGCACCTGATATTGGGTTAGCTACTGTTTATCGTACATTAGAATTATTAACAGAACTGAAAGTCGTTGATAAAATCAATTTCGGTGATGGTGTTTCTAGATATGATTTAAGACAAGAAGGAGCGGCACATTTCCATCACCACTTAGTCTGTATTGAATGTGGTGCTGTTGATGAAATCCAGGAGGATTTGCTTGAAGATGTGGAAGAAATCGTAGAAAAAAGATGGAACTTCCAAATTAAAGATCATCGCTTAACATTCCATGGTATATGCTGGAGATGTCATGATAATGAAAGTAAACCTTTAGAAGAAGAAAAATAACGACTAACAAGGATAGCTGCTAGCTGTCCTTTTTTCGTTTAAGGAGACATATAAATGACGACAAATATGACCGATTCAATTCAAGATTATTTGCATTTTTTACGAGTTGAAAAGCAATTAGCGCAAAATACGCTCGTTTCATATGAAAAAGATTTAAAATCCTACATATCCGATCTTTCAGAATCACAACAGATTAAGTCTCTTGAAGAGGTTGAAAGACATCATATCTTAGCGCATTTACAAAATCTAAAATCATCTGGTCATTCGGCAAGAACTTTGGCTAGGCATATATCATCTATTCGTTCATTTCATCAATTTTTGCTTAGAGAAAAGGTTTCATCTAGTGATCCAACCGTTCATTTAGAAATGCCTCAACAAGACCGAACACTTCCAAAAATCCTTTCACTTGAAGAAATTGAAGAATTACTGGAAGCCCCAAATCGTAGCAAACCACAAGGGTTAAGAGACCGAGCGATGTTAGAACTTCTATATGCAAGTGGCATGCGTATTAGTGAATGTATATCGCTTGCAATTGAGGATGTACAT
>JAHIWI010000281.1 GCA_018816185.1 Bacillota bacterium | reverse complement strand
TTTAGTACAACAACTGAATGAACAAGGCAAACTAATTTGTTTTGATCAAGATACAACAGCTATCGAACATGCTAAAGTGCGTTTAGCTGACCATCTCCATAAAGTGACCTTTGTACATGCGAACTTTAGAGAACTAAAAGATAAACTTCTTGAATTAGGTATCGAAAAAGTAGATGGAATTTTATATGACCTTGGCGTCTCATCACCGCAACTAGATACCCCGGAACGTGGTTTTAGTTATAATCACGACGCTCCTCTTGATATGAGAATGGATACGACTGCCACATTAACTGCGTATCACATAGTGAATGAATGGGAATTCAATGACTTAGTTCGAATTTTTTACCGTTATGGCGAAGAAAAATTCTCTAAGCAGATTGCTCGTAAAATTGAAGAAGCACGAAATAATGCGCCAATTGAAACGACATTCCAACTGGTGGAATTAATAAAAGATGGTATTCCTGCAGCAACAAGACGAAAAGGCGGTCATCCTGCAAAGCGTGTATTCCAAGCCATTCGTATTGCTGTTAATGATGAGTTAGGCGCTGCCGAAGATTCTCTACAAGATGCTTTAGAAATGCTTGGAGCTGGTGGTCGAGTAAGTGTGATAACTTTCCATTCGTTAGAGGATCGTATAACAAAGACCATCTTCAAGGAAGCTGCTTCTTATCCAGATTTACCACCAAACCTGCCGGTGATTCCTGAAGGTATGGAACCTAACTTTAAACTAATTACAAGAAAACCAATTCTTCCTAGTGAAGAAGAATTGGAACACAATAACCGATCGCGATCTGCAAAACTTCGTATTATTGAAAAAATAAAGGATGAGGGACGTGTTTAAATGGCAATGCATGCGAGAAATCAACAAACATACATACAACAACCTGTCGTAAATCCACAACCGACAATCCAACCCCAAAGAAAACAAGAACGTAAAATTTTCACAAAGGGTGAAAAAATACTATTTGTTATGTTCGTAGCAGTTATCACGATGTTCAGTGTAATGATTTTGCAAACGCAAGCAAGCATCCACACTTCAACTCAAGAAATTCAATCGATCAATCAACAAATAGAAGAAACAAAAAAACAGAATACTGATTTGTCCATTCAAGTAAGTGAACTTTCAACATATGAGCGGGTGTGGGAAAAAGCGAAAGAACTTGGCTTGAAACTGAACGAGCAAAATGTGAAGGTTGTTACGGGACAATGAAAAAGAAATTTCGATTTCAATGGGGAGCCTTTCTAATGTTTTTGTTTTATGGAGGGCTCTTTTTTATGTTGTTGTCACGGATGATTTTTATCCAAGTCACTGGAGAAGCAGAAGGTCAAGCTCTTGCAGCAAAAGCAGCTGCGAAATATGAGCGAGAACAAATTATTAATGCGAGCAGAGGGAAAATTGTTGATCGAAATGGCGAAATAATCGCAGAGGACACACTAAGTTATCGATTAGTAGCTGTATTAAGTCCAAAAGCAACAGCGGATCCTAAAAATCCAAAGCACGTGAATGATATTGAGAAAACGGCCGAAGTATTAGCTGCCCACTTGCCGTTATCTAAAGAAAAAATTATCGAACGTCTCTCCAAGGAAGGTCCGTATCAAGTGGAGTTTGGAAAAGCTGGCCGAGACATTAGTCACGAAATTATGACGAAAATCAGTCAGCAAAAACTTCCTGGTATCGTTTTTGTGCGAGACTTAAAACGATTTTATCCTAATGGAACATTTGCTTCTCATCTCATTGGTTTTGCTCTAAAAGAAGAAAATGAAAATGGAACCTTTGATACAGTTGGAAAAATGGGTTTAGAAAATATTTATAATAAACAATTAACAGGAACTGACGGGAAGATAGAATATGAAAGTGACTTATGGGGTTATTTACTTCCTAATTCAGAAGAAATGATAACTCCCGCAGAAAACGGGTATAACATTCATTTAACTTTAGATAAAACCATTCAAAACTTTTTAGAAGATGCAATGAGTAGAGTACAAGAACAATATACTCCTGAAAAAATAGTTGCGATGGTAGCCGATCCAAAAACCGGCAAAATATTGGCAATGAGTCAACGACCATCTTTTGATCCTGAAACTCGAGAAGGATTAACGACGAATTGGCTGAATGAAACCATTGAAAATACAATTGAACCTGGCTCTACCATGAAGACATTTACTGTTGCAGCAGCAATGGAGGAAAACAAATGGGATCCAAATGCATGGTATAAATCAGGTCAATATACGTTATATGATCGTACTATCCGAGATCATAACCGAAAAGGTTGGGGTTCAATTACGTATTTAGAAGGCTTCCAACGTTCATCTAATGTTGCAATGGCGTATGTCCTTGAACGATTAGGTGATAAAGCATTTCTAAGTTATTTAGATGCATTTGGGTTTGGTGAGAAAACTGGGATTGATTTGCCCAATGAAGCGAGTGGGAAAATTATTAGTCAATATCCTACTGATAGACTGGTTTCAACTTTCGGTCAAGGTTCAACAGTGACCCCTATGCAATTGATTCAAGCTGAAACGGCAATTGCGAATGATGGTGTAATGATGAAACCATATGTTATTGAAAAAATTGTAAATCCTTCAACAAATAAAGTGATGCATGATTCAAAGCCTAGTGAAGCGGGTAAACCGATTTCAGCTGAAACGGCTAAACAAATGAGGGAGTTACTTGCTTCAACTGTTACATCAGAAAATGGAACGGCTAAAAGGTTCCAACTATCTGACTATACGGTAGCAGGCAAAACGGGTACTGCAGAAATTCCTGATGATCGAGGCAGATACCAATACGGATATGAAAACTATCTGTATTCCTTCCTTGGCATGGCTCCAGCGGATGATCCTCAATTGGTGGTATATGTAGCAGTATCAAAACCTAAATTAAAAGATACAGAGGTTGGGTCAATCCCAGTTTCAGAGATTTTTAAATCGGTTACGGAAAATGGCTTAAAATATATGAATATTAAACCAAAAGAAATAATCAGTACTCCACCTGTTCAAATTTCTTCTTACATGGGGCAGAATGCACAAGACGTGAAAGCCAAATTGGCAAATCAAAAAATAAACACGATTATCATTGGTGATGGCGGGGAAATAAAGGACCAGTATCCAAAAGGCGAAACGGAAGCATTACAAGGTAGTGTCGTCATTTTGAAAACAGATGGGCCAATTGTAATTCCGGACTTCACTAGCTGGTCAAAACGGAATCTGATGGTTTATGAAAGTTTAACAGGGATTTCATTTGAAATACTTGGAGATGGTTTTGTTGTAAATCAAAGTGTCTCTCCAGGCACTATTATCACTGAAGGTGGGCCAGTCGTCATCAAACTTGAAACGCCTGAACAGTCAAATGTGCAAGAAGAAATGCCTGAAGAAAGTGAAGAAGAAAAGCTTCCACAAGATTAATCATTGAATAGGCATTCCTTTTCAGTCATACGTTGTTAAAAACAAGGTGTGGATAAAATGAAAACAGGAATGCCTTATCGGTTAAAAATTAGATTGCGGACAATGGTCATTTTATTTTTTTGTTTAGCGATTTTATCGGTCCTAAAATTGGTTCATGTTCAATTCTTTCAGTTTCAATTCTTGTCACAAAAAGCGGAAGAGAATTGGGATCGTGAAATCCCGTTTTCTCAAACAAGAGGGAATATTCGCGATCGCCATGGTGAATTAATTGTAGGAAGCAAATTAGCACCTACCATTTATTTTATGCCCGCACAAAATGATGAAATTGAAAAGGCAGCAAAACAGTTAAGTGACGTTTTAGGTGTCGAGTCAAATGTTTTATTTGAAAAAATGAACAAACGAGAATTCTTAGTTAAACTTGCTCCTGAAGGAAAAAACATAGATGTTAAACAAGCATTACATATTCAGTCCCTTCAAATTCCAGGTGTTTATACGGGTGTAGATTATGTTCGTGATTATCCTTACGGAGAATTACTTTCACGCTTACTAGGATTTACAGGGTATGATCATCAAGGGTTAGCTGGATTGGAATTTCAATATGATAAGCAAATGACAGCAGTTAAGTCGAACTTACGATTATTTACGGATGCAAAAGGAAATAGCTTACCGCATGTGAACGACGATTGGAAAGAAGGAAAAGAGGGTTCATCTCTAGAACTAACCATTGACTTAGATGTACAGCAAATCATGGAAAGAGAATTATCTCAGGCTATGATAAAATACGAGGCGGATCAGGCATTAGCAATTGCTATGAATCCAAAGACAGGAGCCATTTTGGGTCTTTCGTCTTTCCCGACTTTCCATCCTTTACAATATGACAAAGTGAGTCCTAGCGTTTATAATCAGAACTTGCCGGTATCGATGACATTCGAGCCTGGCTCTACATTTAAAATTATTACCTTAGCAGCTGCACTCGAAGAAGGTAAAGTAGATCTTCAAAATGATCAATTTTACGATCCAGGTTATAGCATTGTGGAAGGTACACGACTCCGATGTTGGAAAAGAGAAGGACATAAACAACAATCCTTTTTAGAAGTAGTGGAGAATTCATGCAATCCAGGCTTTATTGAACTGGGAGCACGAGTTGGACGTGAAAAATTATCACAATACATTCGAGACTTTGGATTTGGTCAAAAGACCGGTTCAGCTATTGCAGGAGAATCTACAGGTATCTTGTTTTCAAAAGAATCATATGGTCCAGTTGAGCATGCAACTACCTCGTTCGGTCAAGGGATTTCTGTCACGCCACTGCAACAAGTGCAAGCGGTTTCCGCTGCCGTCAATGGAGGTACGCTTTATCAACCTTATGTGGTGAAAAGGGTTTACAACGAAGAAACAGGAGCAGTAGAGTTAGAGAATAATCCGAAGATCGTTAGACAAGTGATTTCGGAGAAAGCTTCTAAAGAAGTTAGAGAAGCTCTTGAATCCGTGGTTGCAAATGGTTCGGGGAGACAATCATTCCGAGACTTTATGAGAATCGGCGGAAAAACGGGTACAGCACAAAAAGCGGTAAATGGTCGATATGTTGAAGGGGAATATATTGTTTCATTCATCGGATTTGCACCGATAGACGATCCGGAAATTGTTGTTTATGTAGCAATTGATAATCCGAAACATTCTCTTCAATTCGGTGGGGTTATTGCAGCACCTATTGTGGGCCAAATTATCGAAGATTCTGCACCTTATATCGGTTTTGAAAAACGAACGATTCAAATTGATAAAGAGTATCGATGGGGTGATCGTTTAGAAGCTCGTGTCCCTGAACTCGTTGGAGAAAAGAAAGAAGTTGTTATGGATTTGAATGAACCTTTCCGAATTGAATGGCATGGAACAGGGTCCATTATTGAATCACAGCTTCCAAAGGCAGGGAGTAAACTTTCGATTGATGGGACGATTCATCTTTATTTACGCGAATAAAACGTAAGAATTTCAGTGTTCATAATTAGAGGAGTTTCGATTAAATCTATTATGTTTCCATTGAATAAAATAAAAATCATAAAACTTTTTAAAGGTTTTGAAGGAGAATACATATGACACTCGCCACAACATTAATGATAATTGCCGTAGGCTTCGTACTAACAGTACTGTTAACACCTTTATTTATACCTGCTTTAAAAAGAATGAAATTTGGTCAAAGCATTCGAGAAGAAGGTCC
>JAHIWI010000050.1 GCA_018816185.1 Bacillota bacterium | reverse complement strand
TTTATTTCCCAACCCAAAAATCATTAATTTTTTGTCGAAATAGAAGGAATTTGACTAGAAAAATAGAATTAATAAACGATAAATAGAAAAAAGAATTCCGTTTCAGTTGGGGGAGGGAATTGAATGGCGAAGATGACATTTTGGAATCAGTTAGGGTTCCGTGCGAAGGTTTTATTAGCGATGGCTGCTGTCGTCATTCCGATTATTTACATATTGGCAACCTATTCATATATGCACTCTAAAATTTTGTATGAAACGCAGATGGAAAAGGGTTTGGCTTTGGAAAATGAGTTGGTGTCTGAGAAAGTCTTTTCGTTGTTTTCTGGTAAAGGTGAGGTTGTAAAACAAATCGCCGAGCTTGAGACGGTGAAACGATTTGCTGAATCCGAACCGACAAGAGAAAACGTGATAACAAATCGGGATTACGAACTTATCAATAGCTTTTTAACACGTGTGCAAGAAGAAGATCGTGCGCTCGAATTTTTGTGGGTTACATTTTTAAAGAATGATTTTTATATAGGTGATAGCGGAGTGGTGTCGGATGCATTTTTCCAAGTGAATGATCGTCCTTGGTTATGGAAGGCTGCATCGACTTCTAATGTTTCATTTTCCGATTTATACATCGATTACAAAACTGGTGAAAATACGATTAGTGTTATTTATCCAATTGATCGTGATGGGAGACGTCTTGGATATGTTGGGGCGGACATGTATTTAGAAGGAATTCCTTCCATGATTAATTTGTTTGAAACCGATGATAAGCACCATATTTTGCTTTCAAGTAGTGGTCAGGTGTTGTATGACTCTCAAGGGATGTGGGATGCATTTGATGGTCGTAATTTACTGGCTAACGATTCAAAACTAATTAATACGGATAAAGGTAATTTTTATGTTGAAATTCGTGGGGTTGACCGGACGGGCTGGCATTTAGTTAGTTATGCCAATGAGTCCATTGTAACCAAACCTTTGAGCAACTATTTAACGACGCTCAGTTTTACGTGGATCTTAGCTGGGCTCTTAATTTTATTCTTTATTGGCATGTCCTTAAGACCTTTGCTTCGTGATGTTTCAACGATTGACCGGCACGTGAAGAACATGGAGAAAGGCAATTTACTAACGAATATGAAGATTTCTAGAAAAGATGAAGTTGGCATGATTGCTCAATCGATCGAACAAATGGGCTCGAGATTGCATTTTAAAATTCAAGAAATGGATTATCAGGCGAAATTCGATCAGTTAACGAACTTACCAAATCGCCTATCCATCGATACGAAATTGAATGAATGGATTGAAAACCATTCTAATGAGAATGACATTGTGGCAGTCACCTTTATGGATTTGGATCATTTTAAGCAAATTAATGATTCAAAAGGTCATGCGTATGGGGATTCGTTACTTATCCAAGTGGCAGAACGTATCCAGCTATTAATGCCGAAAAACGGCTATTTTGGTCGTTTTAGTGGAGATGAATTTATCATATTGTTGCGTGCTGAAAAGAAAAATTTCTTTGACATCCGCTCTACGCTGCGAGATATTCACAGCTCCTTTTTGAAACCTTTTGTTTTACATGATCACACTTTGTATGTGTCCCCTTCGATGGGTGTTTCTTTATTTCCAACGGACGCACAGACTCGTGAACAACTAATCGCGAATGCTGATACGGCTCTTAATAAAGCGAAAGAAAATGGTCGTAACCGAGTTGTTTTCTTTAACTTTGAAATGAAAGAAGTGTTTGAGAAACAGTTAATGATGGAACAGGGTTTGCGTGAAGCGATGAAAAGTGATCAATTCCAATTGCATTTTCAACCACAATTCAGTTTATGTAGTAATCACACAGAGAGTTTAGAAGCTTTGATGCGTTGGAAACACCCTGAATGGGGCATGATTTCACCAGCTGAATTCATTCCGATTGCAGAAAGCACGGGACATATTCAAGCGATTGGTGATTGGGTAATGGAAACGGCTATCCAACAATTTAAAGAAATTCAAAAAGCGTATCCTCATGTCAAACGAATTGCCATTAATGTGAGTGCACTGCAACTGCGTGAACCTTCGTTTTTGGGACGTTTAAAGGAATTGTTGAAGAAGCACCGGGTGGAACCGAGTGTTATTGAACTCGAAATTACCGAGTCACTTTTAGTTGATGGTGGCGATGAGATGCTGATGAAATTATCTAATTTGAAAGAAATGGGTGTATCGATAGCGCTTGATGATTTTGGCACAGGTTATTCTTCATTAAATTACTTGCGTATATTGCCAATCAATCGTGTAAAAATTGATCGAGAATTTACTTCGAAAATTGAAGTGGATCCAAAAGTTCATGCCATTGTGCAGTCGATTATTGACTTATCGCATCGTCTCGATTTCGACGTGGTAGCGGAAGGTGTCGAAACGATTGGGCAATTAAACCAGTTAAAAGAGTGGCGTGTGGATGTGATTCAAGGCTATTATTTCAGTCGACCGTTGAATCAAATCTCACTTGAAGCGTTTTTGCAAAAAGAGTCGAATCCAACCTAGAGATTGAGTCATTTGCACCGCTACTTGTGCAGTGTTAAAATGGACGTTGAGACTAAACATTGGAAGTGATTGTATTGGTTGGTGTATTAACGAAATTATTTGACCCAAATAAACGTGATGTAAAACGATTAGAAAAAATTGCCGATCAAGTTGAGGCATTAGCAAATGAAATGGAAGCTTTATCAGATGATCAGCTTCGTGCAAAAACGGGTGAGTTCCAAGCTCAACTGCAAAACGGAACTGACATAGAAGATATTAAAGTAGAAGCCTTCGCGGTTGTTCGTGAAGCAGCTAAGCGTGTGCTTGGATTATATCCTTTCCGCGTTCAAATCATGGGTGCCGCTGCACTTCATGAAGGAAATATTTCAGAAATGAAAACGGGTGAAGGTAAAACGCTAACGTCTACTTTACCTGTCTATTTGAATGCGTTGACTGGACGAGGCGTACATGTTGTAACAGTCAATGAATATTTAGCAAGCCGTGATGCACAAGAAATGGGACAGCTGTTTGAGTTCCTTGGACTAACGGTTGGTTTGAATTTGAACAGTATGAATAAAGACGAAAAGCGTGAAGCATATGCTGCTGATATCACGTATTCTACAAATAATGAACTAGGCTTTGATTATTTGCGCGACAATATGGTCCTGTATAAAGAGGATCATGTTCAGCGTCCACTTTACTACGCAGTAATCGATGAAGTCGATTCGATTTTGATTGATGAAGCACGTACGCCTTTAATCATTTCAGGACAAGCTGCGAAATCTGCACAATTATATATGCAGTCAAATGCATTGGTTCGTGCACTTCGTAAGGATGACGATTTTTCATTTGATGAATCAACAAAAGGTGTTGTGTTGACCGAATCAGGTATTGAAAAAGTCGAGAAAGCATTTGGCATCGATAATTTATTCGATTTAACACATGTTCGCTTGAATCACGCGATTAACCAATCGTTGAAAGCACATTCAAGTATGCATGTTGACGTAGATTATGTTGTACAAGAAGGCAATGTTGTCATTGTCGATTCATTCACTGGTCGTTTAATGAAGGGGCGTCGTTATTCAGATGGCCTTCATCAAGCAATTGAGGCAAAAGAAGGTTTGGAAATTCAAAATGAATCAATGACGATGGCGACTGTCACGTTCCAAAACTACTTCCGTATGTATGAAAAGCTTGCTGGTATGACGGGTACAGCGAAAACGGAAGAAGAAGAATTCCATAATATTTATAATATGAATGTTATTGTGATTCCAACGAATCGTGTCATAAAACGTGATGACCGTGCGGATTTAATTTACGCTTCAATGGAAGGGAAATACAAAGCAGTGGCGGATGATATCGCTGAGAGAAATGCAAAGGGACAACCTGTCCTTGTTGGTACTGTTGCGATTGAAACGTCTGAAATTATTTCGAAGCATTTAACGAAATATGGCATTCGTCATAGTGTTTTAAATGCGAAAAACCATGAACGAGAAGCAGAAATCGTTGCACTTGCCGGGCAAAAAGGTTCTGTTACAATTGCGACGAACATGGCTGGTCGTGGTACGGATATTAAATTAGGTGAAGGCGTTGTTGAAGTAGGTGGCTTAGCGGTTATCGGTACTGAGCGTCATGAATCTCGCCGAATTGATAATCAGTTACGTGGTCGTTCTGGTCGTCAAGGTGACCCGGGTGTGACTCAATTCTATCTTTCAATGGAAGATGAATTAATGCGTCGTTTCGGTTCAGACAATATGCGTACCATGATGACGCGTCTTGGAATGGACGATTCTGCACCGATTCAATCAAAAATGGTGTCACGTGCAGTTGAAAGCGCGCAAAAACGAGTAGAAGGAAATAACTTCGACGCTCGTAAACGTTTGCTGCAATATGATGATGTTCTTCGTCAACAACGTGAAATTATTTATAAAGAGCGTTTAGAAGTTCTTGAAACGGATAATATGCGCGGACTTGTGGAAACCATGATTAATGAAGTCATTGAGCGTGCAGTTGCTGCTCACCAATCAATGGAAAAACAAGGTGAAATTAATCTTAAAGGGTTAGAAGATTATATTCATGCCAACCTATTACCAGATGGAGTTTTAACGCAAGCTCATTTAGAAGGCAAATCACAAGATGAAATTGTGGAACTTTTGAAAAAGACTGTGTATGAACATTACGATGCAAAAGAAGTAGAAATGACACCTGAACGTATGCGTGAATTTGAGAAAGTTGTCTTACTTCGTTCAATTGACTCGAAATGGATTGACCATATCGACGCAATGGATCAATTACGTCAAGGGATTCACTTACGTGCATACGGACAAAACGATCCTCTTCGTGAGTATCAAAATGAAGGATTTGCGATGTTCGAAGCAATGGTTGAATCCGTTCAAGAAGACGTTGCGAAATATGCAATGAAAGCTGAAATTCGCAGCAATTTACAACGTGAAGAAATCATTAAAGGCCAAGCCGTTAACCCGAAAGAAGAGGGTGGCGAAGTTAAGAAAAAACCAGTCCGTAAAGAAGAAGCAGTCGGACGAAACGAATTGTGTCCTTGCGGCAGTGGCAAGAAGTTCAAAAATTGTCACGGCGCGGTATAGGCAACGGAGGATTTAAACATGATGGAATTAGCAGACGTACGGAATGAATTAGATCGAACAGCTGGAAAATTATCTGACTTTAGGGGGTCTCTTTGACTTAGAAAACAAAGAGGCCAAGATCGCTGAAATGGACGAAAATATGTCGATGCCCGATTTTTGGGACGACCAAAACGCCGCTCAAGCAGTGATCAGTGAAGGTAATGCATTAAAAGAAATCGTTAATTCCTTCAATGAATTAATGGAAACACAAGAAAACTTAGAAATGACACTTGAGTTATTGCGTGAAGAAGCGGACGAAGATTTGCAAGAAGAGCTTGGACGTGAAATGAAAGAATTCACGGCGAAGATGAATGACTTTGAATTGCAAATGCTACTTAGCGAACCATACGATAAAAACAATGCCATTTTAGAATTACACCCAGGTGCTGGTGGTACCGAGTCTCAAGACTGGGGCTCAATGCTACTTCGTATGTACCAACGGTGGGGCGAGAAAAAAGGATTCAAAGTGGAAACCTTGGATTATTTAGCAGGGGATGAAGCGGGAATCAAATCTGTAACGCTTGGCTTTAAAGGACATAACGCCTATGGCTATTTGAAAGCTGAAAAAGGTGTTCATCGTTTAGTACGAATTTCACCTTTCGATTCATCTGGACGCCGTCATACATCTTTCGTATCTTGCGAAGTGATGCCTGAGTTCAATGATGAAATTGAAATTGAGATTCGTACGGAAGACTTGAAAATTGATACGTATCGCGCAAGTGGTGCCGGTGGACAGCATATCAATACTACGGATTCAGCCGTTCGTATTACGCATATTCCAACCGGAGCAGTTGTTACGTGTCAACAAGAACGTTCTCAAATCAAGAACCGTGAAAAAGCGATGACAATGCTAAAAGCTAAACTGTATGCATTAAAGATTGAAGAACAAGAAGCGCAAATGCTCGAAATTCGTGGAGAGCAAAAAGAAATCGGATGGGGCAGCCAAATCCGCTCATACGTTTTCCACCCGTACTCAATGGTGAAAGATCACCGTACAAGTGCGGAGAGTGGGAATGTACAAGGTGTAATGGACGGCGATATCGATTTGTTTATTAATGCGTATTTGCGTTCTAGAATGAATTAATACTTTTACAGAACTACCATGAATCAGTGAGAACTGATTTGTGGTAGTTTTTTTGATTATCGACATACTAATTGTAAGTAGTTTGAAAAATTTCGCGTTTCAAGCGGACACTTATCACTTCAATTTGCTAATTAGAGTGGTTAAATGATGTTTTATTCATTTTGATATCCTAAATATACATGCACACTGACTTATTAAGACTCTCTAACAGAAAAGTATCAGTTGGCACGCCAACTGATACCTAATTGGTTTTGATTTTAGCGCGAGGGAATTGTGTGGAAAACGTGAATTTTAGAATAGATTGTGCGAATCCTAGAATGTGACGACTGAATCCTTGAATACGCCCAATGAGATGGAGAATCGACTAGTGAATCCTTGAATGTAGCTCGCGAAATGGAGAATAAAAAAATAAGTACTAAGTTCGCACTATCGAATTCTGAATTGTGTGTGTACCAGGTACCTTTCTCTATCACTTTACTGTGCTAAACTTCACAGTTGTGTGGGTGAATGCTATACTTCTTTAGGGAAATTTTCTATAAAGAGAGAAGGATATAGATGAATAATCGTAAAGTTCGAAAAGAGCCGCATCCAGTTTTGGAGACGATTTTGGCTTATGTATATATTATTATTGGAGCGGCGATTGTCGCGGTTGGATTTAATGTGTTTTTATTGCCAAATGAAGTGGCATCTGGGGGAGTCAGCGGGATCAGTACGATCTTGAAAGGTGTATTTGGATGGGAACCTGGTTTTGTACAGTATGCGTTTAATATTCCATTGTTTATTGCTGGTGTGATTTTCCTTGGTAAGCAGTTTGGAGCTCGATCGCTTGCTGGGACTTTAACTTTGCCATTGTTTGTTATATTGACATCGAGTTGGGAGCCGGCGACGTTGAATCCGTTGCTTGGGTCTTTATTCGGCGGGATTTCAGTTGGTGTTGGTCTTGGAATTGTGTTTCGTGGCAATGCTTCAACTGGTGGTACGGATTTAGCTGCACAAATTATTGCGAAGTACACAGGTTTAACGCTTGGTACGAGTGTTATGTTAATTGATGGATTGATTGTTTTGAGTGCGGCTCTTGTTTTTGATGTTGAAAAAGGTTTGTATGCACTTATTGGATTATTTGTAACGACGAAGACAATCGATATTATTCAGCTTGGTTTTAGCCAATCGAAAATGGTTTATATTATTACGAATAAACAAGAAGAAATACGGGATGCTATTTATACGGAGATTAACCGTGGGGTGACGAAACTTCCAGCTGTCGGT
>JAHIWI010000280.1 GCA_018816185.1 Bacillota bacterium | reverse complement strand
CGGCAAAGCTTGCAGACAAAGTCATTGCAAGAGATTTTCTCATCGAAAAATGTGAGGAGCTGGCCATTCCTTATGAACCATTCACCACATTTCACGATGTCATACACATTTTGGAGAAGCGGGAGGTACATTCATGAGCCTTTATGTAACACGTTGGAACGAACTAGCGGCTGTTAAAAAAGAGTTAGCTGGACGCGATTGGTTTTACGGCACTAGCGGTAATTTGTCCATTAAAGTTTCCAATGAACCTTTGACATTTCTCGTCACAGCTTCTGGAAAAGACAAGCGCACATTTACAAGTCATGATTTTTTATTAGTCGATAAAAACGGTGAGCGTATAGAAGAAACATCATCGAAACCTTCCGCCGAAACCTTATTGCACGCGAAAATTTACAACAAAACAAATGCTGGTTGTGTGCTTCATGTGCATACAATTGATAACAATGTGATCACGGAATTGTATAAACACGAAACGCATATCGAGTTTACGGGCAACGAAATCATTAAAGCGTTAGGCTCATGGGAACAAGATGCCAAAGTACAAATTCCCATTATTCAAAATGTCGCGCATATCCCAACACTTGCCGAACAATTTGATCGATATGTGATTGGGGATTCAGGAGCGGTCTTAATTGAAAATCATGGCATTACTGTGTGGGGAAGAGACGCTTTTGAGGCGAAAAAGCTACTTGAAGCCTGGGAGTTTTTGTTCTCATACCAAGTAAAACTAGCAACGATAAAAAACAGAGTGGGGAGTTTTTAACATGGCATTCATTAAAAAACATGCAAGCGGAGAACGCATTGAAGATCCAACACAAGTGATTGAATTTTTGAATGAAAATGAAGTCATCTATGAAAAATGGGATATCGAAAAACTACCAGAAAACCTTCGTGAAAAATTCGATTTATCGGACGAAGAGAAACAACAAATTTTATCAGCCTTTGGGATTGAGATTGCCGATATTTCTGACCGCAGAAACTATCAACAAGCTGATGTCATTTCACTATCTGAAACGACACCAAACTTAGAACAACTATTGAAAAATTTCCAGCAGGAGCATCATCATGAGGATGACGAAGTGCGCTTCATCGTAAGTGGTCATGGAATTTTTGTGATTCAATCGGCAGATGGTGAATTTTTTGATGTTGAACTTCAACCAGGTGATTTAATTTCCGTACCTGAAAATGTGCGACATTACTTCACGTTAATGGAAGACCGAAAAGTAGTAGCAGTGCGTATTTTTGTCACAACAGAAGGCTGGGTTCCAATTTATGAAAAAGAAGAAGTCGTAAGTTAATAACGAGAAAAAACCTGACCTCTTTTATCGAGGTCAGGTTTTATTAACACCATTCTTCTTCCAAAGTTTGATTCGCTTCGTCTATATCAAATGGTTTAAATCCTTGTTCTTTTGCCCAAGATTTCATATGAGCATGCTCTGGATTTTTTTTGTTTTTCATGACTCGCTTAAATTCTTCATACCCAGGAGGACCGCCAACATCTTCAGGCGGACAATCGCCTTCTCCTGCTAGAATAGTAGGCGCGTCATACTCAAAATCGTCAATAATTTTCTCTAATTTCACTTGATGGGTCCATCCATCCCCAAAATCATAGGCATATGTAAACGACTCTATTTCCTCTACATACGTATCTAAGTGAATATCACGAGCTAACAAAACTTTTGTTCGAATGAAGTGATGGAACATCCTTTCTTCATATGAACCTTTCTCAGGAGGAGATTGCATGAAATGCTGCGCCCGTTGGAAATTCTCCTCAACTGACTCCTCGTCACCTAACAATCTTATTCTATTCGTAGATTCCGCTTCTTCTAATTCGAATGAAAATAAATGAGAATCCGTCCACCCCATGGCGGTTTGAATAACTGAGTGTAGGTCATAGAAATCTAACTCAGCAGGGAGGGCGATTTGTCTCCATACTGCTGGCTGTACATGTTCTAGTGTCACCATAAATTGATAGCCTTTCATCACACATCACCTCAACGTTTTTTTAACTTCAAAATAGACTGCATTAATTGGTTCGTAAAAGTAGGGTCAAATGCACTGTATCCTTGGCTGGCTGCCCAGTTTTTCAAATGTTCATGATCCTCATGTTGAGGGTCTTCCATTACCTCTAAGAAATTGGCGTAGCCAATAGGACCTCCGACATCTTCAGGTGGACAATTGCCTTCTCCGTCTAAAATTTGGGGATAAACAAATTCATAATCATCCATCGTTTTTTCGAGTTCAATTTGATGAATCCAATTGTCCCCAAAATCGTAGCGGTAGGTAAACGTTGGTACCCTTTCAACATACCTTGGAAGTTTCGTTTTTTGTGCCAATTTGATATCTGTTCGTACCAATTGTTGATAATCAGGGTTTGTATTTAATTCCTTTAAATCTACATTCATGATGACGGAATGGATTTGTGAACGATGGTCATCCATCATATCTTGATCTTCAGCAAGCTCTAATACTCGGCCATTAGCCATTGGAATATTAAATGTGTATAAATGATAATTGGACCAACCCATCGCCATCTGTATCGTTTCATGCAATCGTTTAAAATTGGTTTTCGCAGGAATGACAATTCGACGCCAAACTTCCTGTTCTACACCCTCAAGCTTTATCAAAAATTGATACGCCTTCATAGTCTCATTCCTTTCTGCTTTGAATTATTTTACGTCTAAAAATTCCAGGACAAAATCTAAAAATAGTAAATGTTGCTCGACATTTGGTGCATGTCCTGACTGTTTAAACTCTACAAATGTCGTAATCGGAATAAGACGTGCTGTTTCTCGTCCTAATTCGGTAGGATTGAGTTCATCGTGATCCCCACTAATGACAAGGGTCTTTGCTGTGACGCGATACAAGTCCTGCGTAAAGTCGAAACCTTCTAGAGCTTTATTCGCTGCCGTAATTTGTTCAACGGTCAACGGTGTTCCTTTTTCAGCCGCTTCCTTGCTCCATTGTCCAACAGCTGTCAAATCATGAAACATGTAAGGGGAAACTTTCAGTACTTTCTGAGAGAATGTTAATCCCTTTAACTCGTCTGCATATTTTTCGAATAAAGCCTCCATAGACGAAGTTTTTCCTTCAGACTTCGTCGCAACTAACACTAATTTTTTCACGCGTTCTGGAGAAGCAATCGCTACTCCTTGAGCAATATAACTGCCCATCGATACGCCAATCAAATACGTTTCTTCAATTTCTAAATGATCGAGTAAATTCAATACATCTCCCACATGATCATTTAACGTATACGAAGAAGGCTTGTCCGAATCCCCATGCCCACGTGCATCAAGCACAATGGTTCTAAAATATTTTTTTAATACTTGTACATCTTGATCG
>JAHIWI010000049.1 GCA_018816185.1 Bacillota bacterium | reverse complement strand
CACTTGTTTTACGAATTCCTAAAAAATTCGCCTACAACAAAGAGGTTCCATACGATGAAGCAGCATTAAAAGCAGAATATGGTGGGACTGACCTTTATTATCGCTCTGTGAATCAAGTCGTACCCGGTGCTGCCCCTGAAATGTTCGTATACCATGTGTCAGAAGAGTTAACGTATACTATGGAATCATTTGCAGGAAATCATGTGAATTTACACAAATTGAGTAAAGACGATGCACTCGAAATGGGTGAAGTAATTGGTCAATTATATAGGGAAGTTGAACAGGTTGATCATGGCCTCGAAGGACTGGGATATTTAACATGGAATAAAGAAAGAGGTCTACATGGTCATTTTTTGAGTGATTTCCAAGAATTCATTGAAGATGAATGTAAAGAAGTAATGGATGACTACCATGAATTGTCACTAAAGAGACCCATTTTTGACAACCCCGATTTAAGGAATGGCATAAAAAAGATCTGCGAAACTCGTTTAAAAGCAATCAGTCATCCAGTATTAACGAATCAAGATGCATCTCCAGAGAATTGGTTAATAGATAAAGGGCAAATCCGACTTATTGACCCACTTCCAATCTTGTATTTTGGCGAAGTAATGGCAGGAAACTTTTTGAATTTATATGAAACGTTATTTGTGGAACTCGCACATACGGAACGCTATAAGAAGCATCAATTTAATAATTGCCAAGAAACATTGCAGAGCATTGCGGCTGGTTTTGTAAAAGGTTATTGTGCACAAAATCCCGATTCAATTGTGATCCTAAGAGGAGAACAAATGCTTCAAGTCTTGGATTCAGCTGTGAATCACGTTCGTATGTTGGAAGAAGGATTAAACGAAGAACAAATCATCCGTTATGGGTCTAAAGAAGATGTAGAAGCACGGTTGACTGTTTTTCATGATAAGTTAATAGAATTACAAAAATTCATTTGAACTAACCAATTGGGTGCAGGTAAAGTCAAATTCACTATAGATGGCATCAAAAAGGACTGTCAATCAATTATGATCTGACAGTCCTTCTTGCTATGAATTTATACTTGACCAATAATAGCGAATAGAAATATTAAAAATAGAATTCCAAATGGAATTGTAAATAAGGAGAAAAACTTTAACAAACCTTTTTCTTTCTTAATTATTGCTTTGATGCTAAAAACAACACCTACAATAAATATAGAAAATCCAATAATTACGCTTTCCCAATTTGTAATATACATTAGACTCAATGGTGAGAATGGCTGAATTGATAAAAACAAACCAATAAATACCAATATGACTGACCATAAACTGAATTTCCTTTTCATTATTCCGTTCCTTTTAAATTGCTCTTTGCAAAAATGTCTTCAGCTGACATCTGTGTCCATTCTTCTAGCGAGACGTCGGGATTCTCTATCAAAAAACTCTCCATAATCTCATAACCGATTTTATAGTTTGACAAGGGGAGAATTCCTTTTCCTCGGTTGCCAAAGAAGAAATCTGACCAAACCTCATAATCAGCTGAGTTTAAATTCTCATTGAAAATTTTCCATGACTCTTCTTTGTAGTATCCTGTTAATGGCTTGACCCACGGTACATCAATGTTTGGATACATTTTTTTTGAAAATGCTTCTGCCTTTCCCTCTAATACGACTTTTTCAATCAGTGTATTTCCTACTTCACTTTCCATAGCAACAAGATGATGATATTCATGTGCGATGGTGTGTTTTATGTCTATATCGAGAGATGAAGGGTCTACCAAGATGATCATTGTATACTTGTTGAATGCCTCTCCAGTCACATAATTCACTGTTTTAAGCGAAGATTTATTTTGCGGAGTTGATGGTAAAACATAAATGAACTTATCTTCTCCAGGAAGCAAATCCGATGATTCTTTTAAAGCTTCAATTACTAATTCGTTTATTAATGTTTTCTTTTCCGTTAAATTCTCCAATAATTCGTCCATAGCCTTCACATCTTTAGGAGGTGTTAACATCCAATGTTTTAAACGTGGGATACCCATATCGGAACTAACCGGTTTTACAATTGCTTCTTCATAAAGTTTATCAATATTGTCTGGTTGTTTTTTGGCACTTTCCAAAAATCCTTCGAATTCATCATAATAAGTATAAATTTTAAATTCTTGTTCCTTATGTTTAAACACGATCGGATTATCGTCCATCTCAAGTGTGGGACTCTCTACTTTTTCTGTCTCATTACAACTAATAAGTAAAAACGATAAGCTAATTAATACCGCAATAGAACTAATTTTTTTCAACAACTTTCCCTCCTACTATTTTTGGTATTTACTGAATTTCATCGTTTACTATGCCACGTTAAATAATTGAATTTAAAGGTAAATTCTACTAATTACTTTACGAAAGTAAATGCAGTTGGTTTCAATTAATTTACACTTTGGAAAGAAACATAACTTTTTTTCAATGCTATAATTACATAAAAATGGGTTTTATTTAATGGAGGCCGAAAATGAAGGAAACACTTACGATTTTACATACGAATGATTTGCATGGTCATTATGATTTAGCACTTAGACAAGCGGCATTAATTAAAAAGAGGAAGCAAGAATTATTGGATCAAGGAGAAAATGTGATTGTTTTAGATGGCGGTGATCATATGGATTTGAGCATGAATGAATGCTTAGCTACTTCTGGAGCTATCCATCTTGAAATGCTTGCTGCCACTGGTTATGATGCGATGACAGTTGGAAATAATGAACTTTTGCGTTTACCTATGGAAAGAATTCGAGAACTCAGTCAACAATCCAAGGTGCCTTGGCTTCTACTTAATATAGAAGAAGCAGATGGATCACAAATTGGTGGGACAAAAGAGACTTTGTTACTTGAGGTTGGAGAGCATTTAAAGATCGGACTTTTTGGAGCTACTGATCAATTTGAAGATACCTATGAAAAGAAACATGGCTTGCGAAATAGAAATACGGTTAAAGAAATCGAGCATGCAGTTGAGAAGTTAAGAAGTGACGGAGCTAACCTCATTATTTTCCTATCACATATGGGTTATAACACAGATTTAGGGCTTACTAAGGAATTATCGGGGCTAGTTGATGTCATTGTCGGTGCACATAGTCATACCGTATTGAACCAGCCAGAAGTTGTCTCTGATATCGTCGTCGTACAAGCAGGTTCTTTTGGAAAGTATTTAGGCGAACTCAAAGTTACTGTTGATACGGATCAAAAGAAAGTAGTTAATCATACAGGCCATTTAACCGAGATATCAATGGATGATGTTAGTGATCCGGAAGTAAGTGAGATTGTAGATAGAGCTCGAGTAGTAACGGATAAATTTTTATCTGAAATTATCTACAACTCTGATGAGGATATTAGTCACGAAGAATTAGTAAAGTTAATGGCTCATAGCGTCAAAGACTTTTGGCAGTCTGACATTGGAATTATGTATGGTGGGGCTGCTTCTAACGGAGTAACTAGTGGGGATATCACAAAAGGTGATATAGTAAATGCATGTAAGAGTATGCAATCCTCGGCACTAATCGAATTAACAGGTGAACAAATTGCTGGTTTACTAAATGAGACTCAAGATGAAGAAATCACAAATAGAAAAGTGTATGGGAACGGTTTCCGCCCTCAAGGTGGGAGCATTGGAAAACTCCAATTTGCTGGTGTGATTTGGACCCAAGTCGATAACAATATTTCGGACATTCAAATTAACGGGGAACCCATTGATTCTAGCAAATCCTATACAGTTGGAACTGGCATGCCTCTTGTATATGAAGACGTAAGCGGATATCCAAGTGTTAAAGGAAATAAACTAATTGACTACTCCAAAGTGTTAATGGTTAAAGATATTTTTATTGACTACTTAAGTACTTAAGGGAATGCCAGAGTGAATAGAAAAAAACGTTTAATTATCTGGTACAAAAATAAATTCAACATACAAATAGAGCTCAATTCGTAAATGAATTGAGCTCTTTAAAAAAACATAAGTATCAGGAATAGTTTAATAACTAGAAATAAAATATTAATTTGACCCTAAATGTAACTATCAAACGCAAAAAAACAGCCAAAAATCTATGTTTTTGTATGATGTATTAATCAACTAAAGCAAGCCGTTAGCTTAAGTAGGAATATTAACAAAATATTGTTTTCTATAAGGGACAGTAATGATTAACTATCTTCATAAGTCGTTCATTTTTTTCTGATGTTACATTTTCAGATAATCTTGCTCCTGCAATGATTGGAGCCCATTGAAAAATCTCCTCTTTAGATAAACCACTTTTCTTACAATAAAGACGCAAATATATGTTTGCTAATTCTATTGAGAACTGTTCATACAAAAGATACGTTCGATAAACGTCTGCACGTACATCCCCTGCACTGGAATCCACCCAATCAATTATTGTCACATGGTTATATTCTGACATAATTAAATTAAACATATGAAAATCTCCATGACATAACCTTTTCTCAAATGTGATCGTATCCATTTTTTGTAGTAAAGCGGACTTATGTCTTTTATCTAACTGTTGTGCTGATTCAATTTGACGGCTTAACTTAAAAGACATTGGTTCAAGAGAATCAGCTACTATCGTATGAATTTTTTGTTGTATATCTACGGAAATATTCATGTAATATTCTGCTTGTTCCATGTTTTCGGACAAAATATCACCTATTGTTTTCCCCTTAATAAACTCCATTATTATGGCGTTTTTACCATTTATTGTCGTGACATCGAATATTTTTGGTACAGAAAGTCCACATGAATGGGCATACTTTTGTTTATTTGCTTCATATAAAGATTCCGTATCGGGCAAAGAATCATTGAATACTTTGGCAATCTTGTTTTCGTATAGAAAGATTTGTGCTGTATTTCCAATTGCTATTGGAGTGCCTAAATTCATGTTCTCTCTCCTTGGTTTTGTTTTAGTGAGTATTTTTAATCAATATCTCAAATAAATTTAACCGGCTTGTTCAACTAACCTGTCTCCGTTAGTTAAATAAGTCATTATTATCTTTTTTTTCATTTAAGTCTTGTATTAATTGAACAGCTTCATCGACATGTGACACATCGAAAATTTCGACGTTTGCATTTATTTCTTTTTGGATTACTGCAACTTCTTCAGCATTTTCACTTGGGATAATCATATATGGAATACCAGTTTTTTCAGTAATTTGTATTTTTTCTTTCATTTTCCCAACACTAAATACATCACCATTTTTATTAATTGAACCAGTAACCGCAATAGTTAATTTATTTTGGAAATCACCTTGGTTAATTCGACCACTTAGTGCTAGACTAAGCCCTGAACTATCTCCTCCAATATCGCTACGACTCAGGAAATTTTTAAGCCATTCATCTTCATGCCCTAAATACAGAGCCACATTCTCTTTCGTCTCTTCTGGTGAATGTTCTTTTTGAAGTTGAAGCCATTTTAATATCTGCCTATTCTTAATACCATATACAATTTTTTGATTCACTTCAAAAACCGATAGTACATCAATATGTTGTTTGGTCAAAAGTTCCTCTACCGCCTGTTTACTTTTCTCATTTTCTAAGTTTAATTGATTTACCCCTATCGAATAAATCCCAGAACCTTCTAATGCCTCAGTTGGTTCTATATATGCGTAAGCGAGGTGTGATGGTGAAGTATAGTATCCTATCAGTGGAAGCTCATAGCAAAATAATACAAAGATGATCGAAGTTGAAATGATGATTTCCCTTTTAATATCACGTTTTTTTCGAAACACTAAAAATAAAATCACCAAGAAATTTAAACTAATTAACAATATAAATAAAAATAGAAGTTCATTGATGACATCTTGAATATATAAAAGTAGAAATAGAAGATAAAAGAGAATAGACAAAATTCCAGTAACAATACTTGATTTTTTCATAACCATGCCTCCTGTTTGTCTAAGTTATGTATTCTTCTTCAACTCTTTTAAATCTCCTTATAAAAGATAGACATTAGTGATCAATATAGTGTGAAAAAGATGAAATTCAAGATTAGTAGTAGCTTATTATTGAAATAACCATTTAAGGAATTCAAGAAATAAAATGCTCTTACATAATTCAGTTTTTTAATTACCGATTGGAGATGTTTGCTTTTCCCATTCAGTAGGCCCTTCACCAGTTTCAATATACTTTCTCCAGTATTCTCCACTTTGTTTATCGAAAATGATAATATTGCTATCATTTGGTGAAATCATTTCAAATCTATTTTGCTCTACATCCGTGTTATTTGAATTTGATGAAGAGTCTTTTATTGCGCTTGAGATTTGAGAGGCAGAAAAAAGGATGGCAATACTCAAAATTATTATTGCACCAGTTAGTGATAATCTCATTGTTTTTTCAT
>JAHIWI010000048.1 GCA_018816185.1 Bacillota bacterium | reverse complement strand
GATTATTTGCTTTTACGACTAAAATGTTCATTTATATAACTCCTCTAATGCTTTAAATTTTATCTTGATTTAAAATATCTTTAATTCAAGGTATATGAATATAATAAAAGAGCCGCCTTCAAAAGTCAAAGACTATGCTCTTTCATCATTTAAATATCACATGAATCATCTTTACAGATTCCTACATCGTCTTGACCAAGCGTCTGAAGTTTCGGCGATATTCCTTCTTCTTCGGCAACTTTCTTTAATGCATCCGCAAAAGCTTCCGCTGGTTGAGCTCCAGAAATAGCGTATTTACGATTTATGACGAAAAACGGCACACCTTGTACACCGAGTAACATACCTTCTTGAACATCTTGCTTTACTTCGACTTCGAATGCATTTGAAGCTAATACTTCAGCTGCTTTTTCACGGTCTAGACCGATTTCTTCAACTACATCTAATAACACATCATGACGGCCAATTTCTTTTGTTTCAATGAAATGAGCTTTTAGTAAACGTTCGTTCACTTCTGCTGGCTTCCCTTGGCTCTCTGCCCACTTTGCTAATCGATGTGCATCAAAAGTGTTGGCGTGTTTAATACGATCGAAATCGTATGTTAAACCTACCGTTTTCGCTTGTTGACTAACCGATGCTGTCATTTTTTTGGCCGCTTCAGGTGTCGTATTATATTTTTCAGCAAGTATTTCGTATGTCGATTTATCTGAAGTTGCTGGAGAGTTTGGATCTAATTCATAAGCTTTAAATTGGATCTCAATATTTTCTGATAGTCCTGATGACGCAATTGCTTCTTCTAATCGTCTTTTTCCTATATAACAAAATGGACAAACATAATCTGACCATACTTCTATTTTCATGTCATTCACCTCAAAATCAATTTTAGAGTGTTCCATAAAAGCTCGCAATCATTCTGCCTAGCAGATCGATTTATGCTAAAGTTTTGATAAAGGAGTGTGTTCTTAATGATATTACGTGAAGTTATTCGAAAGAAACGTTCTTCTAGAACGGATTACCCGTTCAATCTTCCTTTGATTCAGCGATTCGAATCGCTCGTATTTTCAAACCCTGTCACGATTCTTGCAGGAGATAATGGTTCTGGAAAAACAACTTTGCTTGAAGGAATCGCAGCCGCGAGTGGAAGCATTTTAATCAGTGGAGAGTATATAGAAAAAGACACGTCTTTTTCTCATGCATATGATTTATCTGAGGAGTTTAAGCTTATTTGGTCAGTTCGAACAAAGAATGGATTTTTCTTTCGAGCCTCTGATTTCATTACATACACACGTGAATTAGCCAATATGCGTGAAAGCGCACGCATTACTTTGGAGGAAATTAAGAAAAGAGATCCTTTTAGCTTAGAAGTACTCCCTTATGCACGAACGTATTCTGAGCTTCGTCATTTATATGGCGAAGGCCTTGATGTGAGGTCGCACGGAGAGAGTTTTCTGGATTTATTCCAAGCGAGATTTAAACCGAATGGCTTGTATATTCTCGATGAGCCTGAGGCACCTTTGTCTCCAAATAAACAATTGTCATTCTTGGCTATCATGCATGACATGGTTAAAAATGGTGCACAATTTATCATTTCCACTCACTCACCAATCCTAATGGCATATCCTGAAGCTACTTTGCTTGAAATCCAAGATGATCAGCTTGTCCCAACAACATACGATGAAGTGGAGCATGTTCGGTTAACCTCAGATTTCATGAAAGACCCTCAGCGATATTTGAGGCATTTGCTTGATACGTAAAAAACGAGGCTTATAACTAGGCGAGCTCAACTAGACTCTCCAACAGCAAAGAGACATGAAGCGACTAGCGAAATGTCTCCCATTTGAATGGTTTTGGTTTTCGCTGCGCTTCTGGTTGAAAGAAGTGTGTTTCAATGTTGAGTGTACTTGGTTAATGAGACGGTTTTTTGAAGATTGATTTGCTATTGAAAATTTATCAATCAAACTGACAGGTTTATCAATCAAACTGGGGATTTATCAATCAAACTGGGGATTTATCAATCAAACTGACGATTTATCAATCAAACGCGTCTCACAGCCAAGTTAACTAGGTGAGCCACAGTCTATACCATTTCCAACAGCAAAGAAACATGAAGCGACTAGCGAAATGGCTCCCATTTGAATGGTTTTGGTTTTCGCTTCGCTTCTGGTTGAAAGAAGTGTGTTTCAATGCAGAGTGTACTTGGTTAATGAGACGTTTTTTTGAAGATTGATTTGCTTTTGAAAATTTATCAATCAAACTGACAGGTTTATCAATCAAACTGGGAATTTATCAATCAAACTGACGATTTATCAATCAAACTCACCCTTTTATCAATCAAACGCGTCTCACAGCCAAGTTAACTAGGCGAGCCAGCCACTCTGCATATCTCCGATACACGTAAAAAGCCGATTCTCTAAATTGAGAACCGGCTTTTGTTTATTCACTTAACGCTTCTGTTAAAACTGGTACTACTTGCTTCTTACGAGAAACAACGCCTTTTAATAAAGCTACATTGTTAACGAAAGGCACACCAAATGCGGCTTCAGCTTTGCTTGCTTGATTGCCTAATGCTAATGCAACTGAATCGTTATTTAAGATATCAGTCACAACGAAGAAGAACAAATCGAGTCCTTTTTCCGCAATGTTTCTGTAAATTAAATCTTCCAATTCAACTTGACGATTCATAATGTCATTCACATCAACCGCATTAACTTGGGCGATTTCTACTTTGTACTCACCCATTCCGAACTCTTTAGCATCAAGCGTTAATAAATCTTCAAGTGTTTTGTCACTTAAATCCGCTCCAGCTTTCAGCATCGCCATTCCGTATTCTTCGGCATTCACGCCTGCGATTACTTCCAGTTCTTTTGCAGCTGCAATATCTTGAGGTGTGCATGTAGGTGATTTAAACAATAAAGAATCTGAGATGATGGCAGATAGCATTAATCCAGCCATATTAGCAGGGATTTCTACTCCATTTTCTTTATATAATTTATTCAAAATCGTTGCTGTACAGCCCACTGGTTCTGCACGGAAATACAACGGATCTGCAGTTTCAAAATTAGCGATTCGGTGATGATCGATAACCTCGATAACTTGTACCTCATCAATATCATCTACACTTTGTTGCTTTTCATTATGATCCACTAAAATAATTTGTTGAACTTCAGTTCCAGCTTTTTCAATCAAACGTGGAGCTTCAACCCCAAACGTTTCAAGGGCAAATGATGTTTCATTTTGCACATCACCTAAGCGCACCGCTTCTGCATCCATTCCTAGCTGACGCTTTAAATGTGCATAGACCAGTGCAGATGCAATTGAATCTGTATCTGGATTTTTATGCCCTACTACAAATACTTTTTTCATGAGAATCCTCCATTATTTAAATCTTATCGCTGTTTATTTTAACATACCTATTTCATAAACAAAATGGCACCGAGCTCTTCTTTATTGACCAATAAATCCTGTAATGTATATGCATCAAGTACTGATAAATACGCAGTCAGCGCTTCATGTAACACGTTTCTTAATTTACACACTGGCGTTATGACACAGCGATTAGAAGCACAATTAAAACATTCAACAAGATAGAAATCATCCTCCATCTTCTTGACTACTTCGCCAACATTAATATTGATTGGATCATGTGCTAGGCGGATTCCGCCACCTCTCCCACGAACGGTTTCAATATAGCCATGTTTCCCTAATTCATAAGTGACTTTCATTAAATGATTTTTCGATATTCCATAAGCTGTTGAAATTTCTTGTATCGTTGACAACTGTGATCTTTCTTTTGACCCAACGTACATTAATACGCGAAGTGAAAAATCAGTGTACATAGTTAATCGCATATTTCACCGCACTTTCTCCATCATCATTATACCGAGTATGTCTTTTCCGTGAAAGAAATGTGTCTAAAATATTAAAGATGTATTTTAGATATTGCTTTAAAAATTTATGAGGCGTAAGGTAAAGCTATCAAATGATGAAGGGTAGGAAAAACAAATGTTATCTTCTCAAACAATCAAAATCGTCAAATCTACTGCACCTGTCCTAGCGACTCACGGAACTGAAATCACAACGGTTTTCTATAAGAATTTATTTTCAGCTCATCCAGAGCTATTGAATATTTTTAATCATGCTAATCAAAAACAAGGTCGCCAACAAGCGGCTCTCGCTAACACCGTATATGCTGCAGCTCAACATATCGATAATTTAGGTGTCATCTTACCAGTAGTTAAACAAATAGCGCATAAACATCGCTCTTTAGCTGTAAAAGCTGAGCATTATCCAATCGTTGGTGAACATTTGCTTAGCGCTATAAAAGAAGTTCTAGATGATGCTGCAACGGATGACATTATTCAAGCCTGGGGAGAAGCATATGGCGTAATTGCAGATGTATTTATGCAAGTTGAAAAAGACATGTACAATGAAGCCGCAACTCAAACAAATGGATGGGATGGATTTAAAGACTTTACGATTGTTAATAAAGTCGAAGAATCAGATGTCATCACATCATTTTATTTAAAACCAGCTGACGGAAGTGGCCTACCAAGCTTTAAACCAGGTCAATACATTACGATTCGTCTTAGCATTCCTGGTGAAACGTACCTATTTAATCGCCAATATAGCTTGTCACAATCACCTGGACAAGACACGTACCGAATTTCTGTGAAAAAAGAAAATGAAATGAATCCAAATGGGAAGGTTTCAGTCTATCTTCACGAAGCCATTCAAATTGGTGATACGATTGAAGTAACTGCACCTGCAGGGGATTTCTTCTTAGATGTAGAGAGTACTCGCCCGGTTACATTAATTAGCGGCGGTGTCGGCGTTACCCCAATGATGAGTATGTTAGAAACCATTTCTAAAACGACACCAACTCGACCTGTAGCCTTTTTACATGGCGCACGAAATAAAGCCTTGCACGCATTTGACGAAGATGTTCGCAAGTTGATGTCAACAATGGAAGACACAACTATGTTAACTCTATATTCTGATGAAAACCGAATGCTGACTAAAGAGTTATTAGCAGAAAACGTACTTCCAACTAGTGATATCTACGTGTGTGGACCTGTACCATTTATGAAAGCAATGATTAACACTCTTTATGAATTAGGCTTTGCAGCTGATCGCGTTCATTTTGAGTTCTTCGGTCCTGCTGTTTCACTTGAACCTGTGACAGTTTAAAACCTGATATCATTAAACTTATAATTTCAATCAAAAAAGCTATCACCTTAAATGGCGATAGCTTTCTTGTTTTGAATCATGGAAATAAAATCAATCGACAGCTCATTAAACATGTCCGGCTGATCGATGTTACATACATGACCTGAATCTTTTATTTTAATTAATTTAAATTCTTCATTTCGACGTACCAATTCTTCCACAGGTGGCATAAATAAGTAGTCTTCTTCCCCCATTAAAAATAAAGTGGGGATAGAATTTGTTTTCATTTGTAGTCGAGATAAATATGGATTAATTAACTTAGTTAATGAAAACCATTTAATAAACTCTTTTTGACACATTTTCTTCGCTTGATTCACAAAAACCATGCGAGATTCTTCATGACGTTTCTTCGGCATGATAATCCAAGCGAACAATTTGTATAGCAACATGTAGGGAATAAAGCGTTTCGTCATACGCCCCGTCCATAAGAGTAACTTTGTACGGATATCCAGTCGAATAATTGCTCCACCTAATATCAAGGAAGAAATTCTTTCTGGAAAACGTTCTGCCATTGTTTGCGCAACAATCGTTCCTAGGGACATACCAATTACGTGTGTTTGTTCTATATTTAGTTCATTCAATACATCTTTAACTTCATCTGCAATATGCGCAAATGAGTCGCCTTTTTTCCACCGACCACGAGCAGATTTACCGTGACCTCTTAAATCGATTAATAAGACATTATGGTCTTTTCTAAATTCACGTATTTGTTTGTACCAAATAGATGAACTTCCTCCTGCTCCGTGAACAAAAGAAACCCAAGGGGCTGATTCTGATGTGATATATGTTTTGTAGTGAAGCACTATCCTCAAACTCCTCTATCAATCTCTTTCTTCTATTAAACAACGGATACGTAGAGGGTTCAACAGTTTCGATCAGATTAATATGTCCACATGCTCCATTTTCCGATGTCAACAAAGCCAATACGCTTGTAAATAGAGCCCGCAGCGGGGTTGTCATAAAACAGACACAACATTTTCCCTTCCGCTAAAAGTTCCCTGCAAAGCTTCGACATACAATATGAAGCTAGCCCTCTATTTTGATGACTTTCTAATGTACCAACACCAACAATCATCGCTGATTGACTGTTTTCAGCTGTACTAGAAGCAGAACTAACAATGACATCGTCTTCTTTAATAAAGTATGCACGACCAAATCCTTTTTCTAAGCTAGATCTCTTATGTTCAACACTATAATTACCTTCAGCAAATTCAGGAATCGCCTTCATTTGAGCAATAATAGCTCCTGCATCTTCTGGCTCAGCTTTTTCAATCAACATGTCAGCTGGAATTTCAGGCAAATGGTCGGCTGTTTCACACTTAGCGTAATACATGACACGTGGTTTTTTAGGTTCTCGCTTTATATATGGAGTGATTTTATTCACCATTTCTTCGATTCCTGATAAATATGTAAAGTTTGAATCTTGATTAATAACTGAGGCAACTCCCTCGTGATCAAACGATTCAGGGGCATACAAAATAAAGTTTTGATCATACTTTAATAAAACCGCTCGCAGTTCTCCCGATTCAGAGAAATCTCCCCACAGTGTTTGTATATCAGAGTGAAATCCGTAACCTTCGATATCCCCGATAATGAATAAATTCTCAGCTGGTTTTGCTGAAACAAATTGCATTGTTAATGTACGATCTTGTTCTACTAGTTTTCTAATCATATTTCCTAATTCCCTTCACGTGACTTTCGCCTTAGTTTTTTCCAGTAATTATTTTTCTTAAATTACATAATATTTGGAATATTATGTTCACATAACCTATTTTAAAGTGTATCATATCATTTACAGGAAATAATTTACCAATACCAAAAACAAATGAGTATAAAGTAGTGTTTTAATTATTTATATATGGTAAAATAATACCGTTGATGTCACTCGCATCAATTTAGAAAGAAGGTTTAATATGTCTAAAAAAATGGAAAAAAAGTATATTCCTTTAGCCACGTTTTTTGCAGAATCAACAATTAATGAACTGACACTTACATATACAGCCATGGAAAATATTATCGGACAACAATTACCGAACGCGGCTTATTTAAATAGTAGCTGGTGGAAGAAAACAAAACCACCTGCCTTACATTTTCAAGCATGGACTGAGTCAGACTATCATGTAAAAGAGATTGAATTAGGACGCTCGGTCACGTTCGCTAAAACATCAGACTCTTTATTTGAAGTCCACTCCGGAAATAAAACCGAAGAAATTTTGATCATTCGCCCAGTGGATCTTGAAGATGCTCGATCCATTATAACTCTTCATTCAGCAATTGATGCCGAATCGGATTTTATGATGTTCGGTAAAGATGAACGAAAAATGACCGTTCAAGGGATTCGAAAACGAATTGGAGAATGGAAAAGGTCTCTAAATTCCGGGATGTTTGTCGCAATTTTAAACGGGGAGTTCGCTGGGTTTGTTGTCCTTAATGGCGGAACTGCTCCTCGCTCAAAACATCGAGCTGCACTCGTAATTGGTGTATTGTCAGCTTACTACGGGAAGAATGTGGGTACATCCCTTATGAAAAAAGCCGAAAGTTTTGCTCACGAAGTCGAGATTCAACGGATTGAACTAACAGTTGTTGAAAACAACGAACGTGCAATAGCCTTATATAAGAAAATGGGCTATAACATAGAAGGAACTCGTCCTCATTCCTTAAAAATTGACGATCAATTTGTTAACGAACTTTATATGGGTAAAATTATTTAAAAAGCGACATGGTGGAATTTTCTCCGCCATGCCGCTTTTACTTATTTACCAGTTTTTCCGAACTCTTCGATTCGTGCACTGATTTCGTCACGAACTCGTTGGAACACAGCCCACTTTTCTTCTTCCGTGCCTTCTGCGCGCGCAGGGTCATCAAATCCCCAGTGCCATCTTGTCACATGTGGAGGTGTAATCGGACATTTGTCATTCGCATCCCCGCATAACGTCACGACAAAGTCAGCACGGTTTAATAACTCAGTATCAATTGTATCTGATGTTTGATTGCGAATATCGATTCCCACTTCATCCATTGCTTTAATCGCATTTGGATTTAGGCCATGCGCTTCTATTCCAGCTGAATAAACATCAAATTGATCACTCAAATGTTTATGACCAAAGGCTTCCGCCATTTGTGAACGACATGAATTACCTGTACATAAGAAATACAAAATCTTTTTCTCCATTTAAAATCATCCTTTTCTAGTGAATCATTGTTAACCAAAGGTAAAGACCAGTTAATGTAATAAATAAGGTTGGTACTGTTAAGATAACCCCTACCTTAAAGTAATAACCCCACGAGATTTTTACTCCTTTTTGACTTAATACATGTAACCAAAGTAGCGTTGCAAGTGATCCAATTGGCGTCATTTTCGGACCTAAATCTGATCCAATAATGTTCGCATAAATCAATGCTTCTCTCGTAACGCCGGTCGTATTCGTTTCAGCAATTGCCAATGCATCAATCATAACTGTAGGCATATTGTTCATAACCGAAGATAAGATGGCTGCGATAAAGCCCATCCCTAGCGTCGCTGCATATAAGCCATGACTAGCTGACCATTCAATCACCACTGCTAAGATAGACGTCAATCCAACATTACGAAGTCCATAAACAACAACATACATACCAATTGAAAAGAACACAATCGCCCACGGTGCTCCCTTAATAACTGCAGCTGTATGAACAGCATGACTACGTCTAGCAATTAATAAGAATAATATCGCCACAATTGAAGCGATGATTGAAACGGGGATTTCGATTGTTTCGCTTAAGAAATAGCCAATTAATAACACACCTAGAACATACCAAGAGACATGGAACATTTGAATATCTTTTAGAGCAGTTTTAGGTTCTTTCACCATTTTTTCATCGAAATGTTTCGGAATTGATTTTCCAAAGTACAAATACAACACCAACATACTTGCAGCTAAACTAAATAGATTTGGAACGAACATGCGAGAAGCATACTCAATAAAGCCAATTCCAAAAAAGTCTGCTGATACAATATTCACCAAGTTACTAATAACGAATGGCAATGAAGTGGTATCTGCGATAAAACCGGAAGCCATAATAAACGGTAAAATCATTTTCTCTTTAAAATCTAATGCGCGAACCATTGCCAATACAATTGGTGTAAGAATTAGTGCAGCCCCATCATTGGCGAATAAAGCTGCTACTCCTGCACCCAACAAAGTAACTAATAAGAACATACGGATTCCGCTTCCTTTAGCGAATCGAGCCATATGTAAAGCAGCCCATTCAAAGAATCCGATCTCATCTAATATGAGAGAAATAATAATTAACGCAATAAAAGTTAATGTCGCATTCCAAACAATCCCCGTTACGTCAATCACATCTTGAAAGTTAACTACCCCAACTAACAGAGCTACAGCAGCTCCGGCCATCGCTGACCACCCGATCGACAAGCCACGTGGTTGCCAAATGACAAATACCAACGTGACCAAAAATACAAGACTAGCTAACCAAACATCCATTATTTCGCTCCCATCTATGCTTCACACATTACTTTTTTTCCTTCTTTTATTAAATCATCTACTGTACGTTCAGGCGAAGGCAGTAAACTCAACAAATGAATCAAAACAGGATATTGGGGATGTCTGACTTGAAGTGACCAAATCGTCCATCTTCCTCTTTTTTCTTCCGAAACGATACCCGCTTCTTTTAACTTTTTCATATGCTGACTAATTGCCGGTTGCGTCATATGAAGCAACTCCGTTAACTCACACACACATAACGACTGATGCATGAGATGAGTTAAAATTCGCAATCGATTTTGATCACCGACACCTTTTAGATACTGTTCAAGCTCTAAATAATCCATAAGCATCTCCTTATGTGTTATATTCTTTTCCATTATATAAGCATCCACTTATGAAATCAACAGTGAATTGTTTAATGTTTTGTGTGATTTTCGTGAAGTCTGTAAACCTTGTTCTTTCGCTTGTTAATCTTGCTCTTTCAACAACAAACCTTTCACTCAATCTGTCGTTCTACGAGCGAAAGCCCAGGAGTTTCCAGTTTCTTTATTCCCAAAACAAAAAACATTGTTTGCACTTATAATCGTGCAAACAATGTATTCTACTCAATCTATATTCGGTATCTTATGAAATATTTCTCATTTCTTTATTTCTTCAGCTGTTAACATTACTACACGTGCAAGGATGTCACTTCCTGTATGAATACAGTCCTCGTTAAACTTCATTTTAGGATGATGTAAACCTGGAGATAAATCACACCCAAGTCCTAGCATGGTTGCTTTCAATGTAGGTACATGAGCTGAATAAAAATGGAAATCCTC
>JAHIWI010000047.1 GCA_018816185.1 Bacillota bacterium | reverse complement strand
TAAATCATTTAACTCCATAACCTTTTCTAAACTTTGATAATCATCAAAGCTTTCTTGAAAACCTGGAAAACCTTTCATGATGCGAATCCAACTCCACTCCGCATCAATGATATGGAACAAAGTATGTAAGATTCCACCTACACCTCCAGTTCGCACTTTTAAAAGATCCTCTAACGGAACATCTTTACACCATTCAAACCACTCATCTCGAATCTGCCAATTGTACTGAAATAACGTCTGCATGAATTGCCTCCTTTGATTTTGAACTTAGAGCATTAGAAAAATATAGCTTGGACTCATATACGTACCTATGTTTTCTTCTTATTTATTGCATTTAATTAAAAAGATGGTGGTCGTCTATTTCTTTCGCTTTCCGCGGACGAAACGCCAGCCTCCTCGGTTCATCTGTCTCTGACAGATGAACCTGTGGGGTCTAGCGTATTTCGTTTTTCCGCAGGAGTCTTCAGGAATAGCCGACCACCCTACTAATCAATGAGGTTTCAGAGTTATGCTATTTAAAGATTGATTGTCTAAGTAAGTATTAAGTTGACATCCTCATAAAAGGATCTGGAAGTGTCAGTCATGATAGCTTTGCAAGATTAGCCCAGTGCTTGATACTGCTATTATTTTTGGGAATTAGTTTCGACGGTAGAGGATTTAAGTCATACCTTGACTAAACAAATTTTGTTATTGTAAGCAATAAAATTAAAGTCGAAAGTTTGTATCTTTATATCAGCTATCATTCTTATATATTTTCAGTTGATTGAAATGGAGATGACGACTCCAGCGGAATCAGCAAGAACTGAAGACCCAAAGGAACAAAGACTAAGACCGCCACGTCCTGTGGCAACGTCTTTGAAACCAACTTCCTGTTGGCCTCCGCGGAAAGCGTCCATCGCAATGGAAATCAACATTTTTCATTTGTCTACTGTATACTGTCTACTTTCAAATCAATACAAGAAAGAAGTTGAGAAAATGAATTCTCAACTTCAAATTGTTTATAAATTTTTGTCGTCTACTGAATTTAAATAATCTTCAATTGTGCCAATAACAGACTCAACACAACCTTCTTCAAAAGGTGATATTAAATTCGCTTCAGCTACTAGCTTAGTAAACGATTTTGAACCGCCTAATTGACATAGGTGTAAATAATCTTTCCAAGCTGATTCTTGGTCTTCTCTTGAGCGCTTCCAGAACTGGAACGCACAGATTTGAGCCAATGTGTAATCAATATAGTAGAACGGACTATTATAGATATGGCCTTGACGTTGCCAGAATCCGCCAGCTTCTAAATAACTATTCCCATCAAAATCACGATGAGGTAAATAAATGCTTTCAATTTTACTCCATGCAGCTTTTCGTTCTGTAGGAGTCATCTCAGGATTTTCATAAATCTCATGTTGGAATTCATCGACAGCAACACCATATGGTAGGAATTGAAGCGCACCACTTAAGTGAGCAAATTTATATTTTTCCGTTTGCTCTTTAAAGAAATACTCCATCCAAGGCCACGTAAAGAATTCCATACTCATTGAATGAATTTCACAGGCTTCAAACGTCGGCCATAAATATTCCGGAATACCGATATCACGACTTGAGTAAACTTGGAACGCGTGACCTGCTTCATGTGTTAACACATCAATATCGCCTGATGTACCATTGAAATTCGAGAAGATAAATGGCGAATTGTATTCTTCAATGAATGTGCAATATCCACCCGACTCTTTCCCTGTCTTCGCTTCTACGTCCATTAGTTTTCGGTCTGTCAAGAAACGGAAGAACTCGCCTGTTTCAGGTGATAATTCATCATACATTTTAGACCCATTTTCAATAATCCAATCCGCCGAACCTTGAGGAGTCGCATTTCCTGAAATGAAGTTTAAAGATTCATCATAAAATTTTAATGAATCAACTCCAATACGCTCTGCTTGACGCTCATATAATTTACTCGCCAAAGGCACGATGAAATCTCGAACTTGATCACGGAATTTTTTAACCATTTCAGCATTGTAATCAACGCGCATCATGCGGATATAACCTAGTTCAACAAAGTTTTTATAGCCTAAAGTGACAGCAATTTTATGGCGCACTTTTACAAGCTTATCAAACAGGTCATCAAACTTTTCTTCATTTCCTGCGAAGAATTGAGTACTTGCTGCTAAAGCTTGTTTACGAATTTCGCGGTCAGTGGATTCTCTATATGGACCTAATTGAGCTAACGTTAACGTTTTCCCATCGAATTCAACTTGTGCAGAAGCGACAAGTTTTGAATACTCAGAGGATAACTTATTTTCTTGTTGCATCAATTCAATGATTTCAGGCGAGAAAGCCTTTATCGAATAATCAGCTAGATCAAACAGCTGACTTCCCCATTTTTCTTCTAACTCATTTCTGAATTTAGATGAAACGAGTTCTTTGTAATAAGCAGTTACTAATTCTTCTAACTGAGGAGATACTTCATCAAAGTAATCTCTTTCTTTTTGGTAGAACTCGTCCTTCGTATCAATGGATGCACGAATAAATGCCAAGTTTGCTTGTGTAGAAAAAGATTCTCGGAATTCATTAATTTTAGCAATAGCCTCACTTTGTTGTTCCATTGAATCGGCTTCTTTAAAAGCAGTTAACAATCCTTCAAAGCGTTCTTTGGCTTCTTCAAAATTCGGACGATTATACGTATATTGATCGAATGTTACCATTTTCAAAATTCCCCCTAGGCAAATAAAATATGTAATCTATACTAATTATTTAATTGTTCACTATATTATGACAAAACACAATGCTTTTCCTTAGGAATTCTAAATTTTTCATCATATTAAAGATACTTTGCATACATTTATAAGATGAAGGTTTTTGATTAGAGAGGATGAAGTTCAATGTGTGGCATAACTGGATGGGTTCATTTCCAGCGTGATTTATCGCAACAAGGACAAATGATTGAAAAGATGACAAAATCGTTGGCAAAACGCGGTCCAGATGATGAAAATATGTGGCTCGATCAACATGTGGCATTAGGTCATAGAAGGTTAACGGTAGTTGACCCCATTGGTGGAAAACAACCGATGACGAAAGACTATCAAAACCGCAGATATATCCTTAGTTATAACGGTGAATTATATAATACGGAAGACCTTCGAAGTGAATTACTAAAGAACGGTCATACATTTTCAGGCCATTCTGATACGGAAGTATTGTTAATCTCCTATATTCAATGGAAAGAAAAATGCGTGGATTATTTTAATGGGATTTTTGCATTCGCGATTTGGGACTCGCACGAACAAAAGCTTTTTGTAGCTCGGGATCGCTTAGGTGTGAAACCACTATTTTATGCCGAACGTAATAGCGGTTTCATTTTCGGCTCAGAATTAAAAGCAGTGCTCGCTCATCAAGATGTTTCTCCCACGATTTCTACTACTGGATTGGCTGAATTGTTAAGTGTAGGTCCTTCCAGAAAGCCGGGTTCTGGTGTGTTTGATCAAGTGAATGAATTAAGACCAGCCCATGCACTTACGGTATCCCGTCAAGGACTGAGGGTTTGGCGTTATTGGAACGTTAAAAGTGAAAAACACACAGATAGCTTAGAAGAGACAGCTGAAAAAGTCCGTTTTCTAGTGACCGATGCGGTGGAGCGACAACTTGTATCAGACGTTCCACTTTGTACGTTTTTATCAGGTGGCGTTGACTCGAGTGCCATTACTGCGATTGCTGCTAATCATTATAAGCGTGAAGGCTTAGGACCGCTTCATACCTATTCCATTGACTATGAAGGAAATGATACTCACTTTAAAGCGAATGACTTTCAACCAAATGATGACACGCCTTGGATTAATAAGATGGTGGAAACATGCGGGACCACTCACCATTCATCGATCATTACACAGGACCAGCTCATTCATGAATTGACGGAAGCTGTGCATGTTCGAGATTTACCTGGAATGGCTGACGTGGACTCTTCCTTACTTTGGTTTTGTCGAGAAATTAAACAAGACTTTACAGTAGGTCTTTCAGGAGAGTGTGCGGATGAAATCTTTGGTGGATATCCTTGGTTTCATCAACACGCGGATTTGTTTGGGAAAGGTTTCCCTTGGATGCGGTCCACACAGGAGCGTTCCTCTTTATTGAAGGAAGGTTGGCAACAAAAGCTGAAACTTGAGGATTTTGCCTCACAAGCGTTTTTAGAAGCTGTTAATGAAACGCCTAGACTTGATGGAGAATCTGAAATTGATGCTAAACGTAGAGAATTGTTTTATTTAAATATGACTTGGTTTATGACCACATTGCTTGACCGGAAAGACCGCATGAGTATGGGAGCGAGTCTTGAAGTGCGCGTACCATTTGCTGACCACCGCTTAGTGGAATATGCGTGGAATATTCCTTGGGAAATAAAAATGGCTGGAAATCGAGAAAAAGGCATTTTGCGAAAAGCTTTGGAAGGATTGTTACCTGACGAAATTCTCTACCGTAAAAAGAGTCCATATCCGAAAACGCATAATCCATACTATACAGATCAAGTTCAACTTTGGTTGAAAGATATATTAACGGATAAGAACTCTATTCTTCACGAAATCTTTGATCGAAACCGTTTAAATGAACTTGTCGAGTCAAAAGGCAATGCATTTAAAACACCTTGGTTTGGTCAATTAATGACAGGCCCTCAACTACTTGCTCATTTAGCACAAATGCATGTGTGGTTTAAGGATTATCACATTCAATTGATTGATTAGCATC
>JAHIWI010000279.1 GCA_018816185.1 Bacillota bacterium | reverse complement strand
GTTTTCTTATAGACAATGCATCATGGATTCTGCTTCGTCCCACGGAACAGGGTAGCCTTTCCCCTTGGCACAAAAAATAGAAGTTGAACTGTACTCAGGATCAGCATCTTTGTTATAGCCCATTTTCTCAATAACTTCTTCAGGATTATGACAGCGGTCATATCCGCTGAAAATCATTTGCAGACTGCCTTTGCCATGTGTAAAGGAAGCAAACTCAATGCTGTAGTTCATAAACGTTGCAACAGGAACTTTCCCTTTAACGATCGTTTTACTGCCAATCGTTTCAGGCGGTTCGAACGTGCCATGTGCTTGCTGAATATCGGAGAAGACTTTTCCAATTTGATCAAGCTCTACTCGAATTGTGAAATCATAATACGGTTCGAGCAGCACGTTCAGTGCTTTCTCTAAGCCTTGTCGCAATGCTCGGTAGGATGCTTCTCTGAAGTCGCCTCCAGAAGTATGTTCATTATGACCTCTTCCTGTGAGCAAAGTGATTTTCACGTCTGTCAGCGTGGAGCCAGTAAGTAGCCCATGATGATTTCGTTCAAATAAATGATGGTGTACTAAGTTTTGATGGCCAATCGACAGATCGTTAGCGTGGCAGACATTTTCAAATGTAATCCCGCTATTCCGTTCAGCGGGCTCAATAAGAAGATGAACTTCTGCATAATGTTTTAACGGTTCAAAATGTCCATAACCATTAACGGGTGCTTCGATCGTTTCTTTATATAAAATTTGAGGGTCACCAAATGTCACCTGATAATTGAATCGGTCTTGAATCATGTGTTCGAGAACTTCTAGTTGAATGACACCCATGACATGAACGTGGATTTCCTGGAATTGTTCATTCCAGATGACGCGCAAGGAAGGGTCTTCCGCGTCTAGTAGGTGAAAACAACGCAACATGTCTTTTACATGAATGGAAGAATCGAACATCACTTTAGATGTTAGGGTAGGGACCATATCGTATTGAGCAGTTTCTTTATTTTCCCCAATGCCGTCTCCGACAGAAGCTTGTGTCAAACCTGTAATCGCGAATAGTTCACCGGCCCTCACTTGTTGAACGGATTCAAATGTTTGACCATTCACTTTGCGAATTTGTGTGACTTTTTCAGTTACTCGTTGATCATCCGCTCCGTAACTTACTTCATCTCGTACACGCAATGTGCCACTCAAACACTTCATGAACGTCAGTCTCGTTTCACTTTCGTCGTAGCGAATTTTATATACTTGACCAGCAAACGCTCCTTCGCTTACGTAATTTGTCTGAGTTAATACATCTACGAGTTCCATGCATTCGATTACGCCTAAATCCTTTAAAGCTGAACCCGACATGAGGGGGAAAAACCTGTTTTGTTTTACCAATTCCTTCATTGTCGTCATCCATAATTCCTCGTTATAGCCAGAATCCATGAATGTATCAAACAATTTCTCATCCTGTTCAGCTAGAAATTCAATTATAGGATCGGTCATAACACCATTTTCAAATGACGAAGTACAATCAAAGATGTTTTTGGTCAATGAAGTCCGTATATCTTCAAGTACTCGTTCAATATGTGCTCCTTCTTGATCGGTTTTATTCAAAAAGATAAAAGTCGGTACTTGGTGCTTCCTTAGTAATTGCCAAATGGTTTCCGTATGCCCTTGAACGCCATCGACTGCGCTTACTATTAAGATCGCAACATCCATTACTTGAATGGCACGTTCCATTTCTGGGGAGAAATCGACGTGTCCCGGGGTATCGATTAAATAGTAAGTGGACGCATTCAATTGAAAAACAGCTTGGTCGGCGAAAACGGTGATTCCGCGGTTTTTCTCAATTTCATGACTATCGAGAAACGCATCTTTATGGTCAACACGGCCTCTTTGTTTAATTGTTTTTGTATGATAAAGCAGTTGCTCAGAAAACGTTGTTTTCCCAGCATCCACATGTGCTAATATGCCAATTGTTTTATTCAACATGTCACCTCTGTTCATTTCAAACTCATTGTATGTAATTATAGTACAGTAGATAGATTGAACCTATGAAAAAGGAGTTTTTAATAGATGAAGTTTGTTTCTTGGAATGTAAACGGCTTAAGAGCGTGTGTGAATAAAGGGTTTTTAGATTATTTCACCGAGGTTGATGCAGATATTTTTTGTATGCAAGAAGTGAAACTGCAAGCTGGTCAAATCGATTTGCCATTAGAGGGCTATCACCAATATTGGAATTATGCATTGAAGAAAGGCTATTCAGGTACAGCCGTTTTCACGAAAATTGAACCGCTGTCTGTTACATACGGTGTGGGAGATATGCCTGAAGAGGCGGAAGGGCGTATATTGACGCTTGAATTCGAACGTTTTTACTTAGTGAATGTGTACACACCAAATTCAAAGCGAGATTTGTCTCGTTTGCCATACCGTTTAGAGTGGGAAGACGACATGAGGGTTTATTTAAACCAACTAGATGCAATAAAACCTGTCATTCTATGTGGGGACTTAAATGTAGCTCATGAAGAAATTGATTTAAAAAATGCGAAGTCGAATAGAGGGAACTCTGGGTTTACGATGGAAGAGCGTGGCAAGATGACGGTATTACTAGAATCAGGATTCGTCGATACCTACAGACATTTTCATCCTACTCAAGAAGATGCCTATACGTGGTGGTCCTACATGAGTAAGGTTCGTGAGCGAAATATCGGTTGGAGAATTGACTATTTTATCGCCTCAAATCAGTTGGTGCCACAACTAAAGAGCGCTACCATTCATCCCCATGTTTTAGGGAGCGATCACTGCCCGATTGTTTTGGAGATAAACGATTAGAATGAAGAACTATCCCCACTTTTTAAGTGTCTGCATAAGATGAACAAAAAGGGGTGTAACGGAATATGGGCCTTTATATCAATTCGGGAAAACACCCGGACATACTAAAGAATCCGGCAACGGTTGTTGAAGTGAATCAATCTTATTTTAAGCTAGATACCTTAGCCGATATGTTAGAAGCGCAACAAAAAACAAATGACTTACTTCAACAGTCCTATATAGATTTAAAAGATTCAGTTGAAAAGCACGCCTCCATGCAGACTTCACGGTGGAAATATGTTCAATCGAAAATGAATCATCAAAGACAGATGAATACACAACAGAAAAACATTGACCATCAAGTTTTGGAGAAATTGAAAAATGTTGAGGATAGACAAGAAAAACTGCAATCTTCATTCGAAAATCACGAGCCATTTGCGAAAGATCTTATGAACATGATGACACAAGCAAATCAAGAGGTTCTACTCAAATTGAAGGAAGCTGAAGAAGCGAATGCGCAGCTTCAGTTGAAGATGGATGAACAAGTTCAACTGCAAAATCAATTGGTTCAGCAATTAGCAAAGCAAGAAGAAATCCAAGTGGAGATGGGGAACCGATTAGAAAACCAGGAAGCGTTTATGGAAAAAATCATGCGACAAATCGATTATTTTCGTTCGGTTCTTTTTGAGAGAACCAATTATTTAGCGGAGAAAATTG
>JAHIWI010000278.1 GCA_018816185.1 Bacillota bacterium | reverse complement strand
TACGGCATTTCTCTTAGAACCGATCGTTAAGTGGAGTAAATTCAAATTTTCTTGGAAGCGAAAAACTAGTGTTATTACAGTCTTTATTCTTTTTTTATTGGTTATTTCAGGGGTTTTATACTTCACGATTACCCAAATCATCGGTCAAATTATTCAACTTTCCAAAATTGCTCCAGACTACTTCAACACGCTTTCCCTCTCCTGGATGAATGTTCAAAGTAAACTTGTTAGTTTTACACAAGGAATGCCAACTGAAGTGATTGAATCAATTAATCAAGAGTTGAAAACATTTTTCAGTAGTGCTCAAAAAGCGGTTCTTGGCATCATAGACTCAGACAGCATCAGTGGGTTATTAACTGAAATCCCAAATTTTTTAGTGAGTTTTATCGTTTACATAATCACTTTATTCTTATTTATGCTTGATTTAACTGATTTAAAAAAGATGGTGTTTCGTCATTTAACTCCTTCGAGCGCAGAAAAAGTTCGATTTATGACGTCCCGGTTAAACTCCGTCATCTTTGGATTTATGAAAGCTCAGTTTTTAGCTAGTCTATTTATATTAGTAGCTAGTTTCATTGGCTTATTAATTATTGCTCCTGAATATGCACTAGTGATGTCTATCGTCATCTGGATTATCGATATCATTCCAATACTCGGTTCGATCGCTATTGTTGGTCCATGGTCTCTTTATCAATTTATAACTGGCGATATTGCCTTAGGAACAAAACTCGCAATATTAGCTTTAGTATTATTAATTATACGAAGAGCTGTGGAACCAAAGTTAATGGGTTCTCAAATTGGGTTATCTCCTCTTGCAACTTTAATTGCCATGTTCATAGGGTTACAAATCTTTGGATTCCTAGGGTTGATAATCGGACCATTCGTAGTCATCATTTTTACAACGGCTAAGGAAGCAGGAATCGTGCGAACGAACTTTAAATTATAATGCTTAGTAGATACTAAATAAAATGCGTGTCACTCCTTTAGAATGATTGTCCTACCTTCCCTTCTTCGTGAGGAAGCTAGGCCATAAATGTCACTCTTAGGGTTTGACACGCATTTTCTAATTCATGTCATTAAAAGCCTCTGTGAGCTCATCTGATTATGAATGGTTCTTTCTTTAGAGCAATGGAAATTCGTCACTATTAAAATTTGAAAAACGCCAACGATCGAAATGATCGTTGGCGTTACTTATTAAAATCCTAATATCGCTTTAATAACTGAGGTTGTTTCTCCACCTTGATAAATGACATAAAGTAACGAATAAACGGCTACTCCTGTGATTGCAGTGAAAAACCAAATAATACTTGTAATGGGTCCTAGTTTACGATGGATTTTCAAGTTGTTCTTATATCCTGTTAACAAAGTACTAATGCCAAAAACAGCACCTGTTGTTGCTAGAAAAATATGAAAAACTAGAAAGATCGTGTAGTAAATTTTATATTCTTCTGGTCCCCCGAAAGCTGTGTTTCCAACAAAAACTGTTCGAGAAACATAAATGATGAAGAATAAAATGGCTGAAATTGCTGCGGCAAACATTGTTTTCTTATGAGCTTCTATCTTTTTTTGTTTTATCAATGTCCATCCAATTGCTACAAGCACCGCACTTAAAACAATAAAGAAAGTACTGATTGTTGGTAATAATGGTAAGTCCATGGCGAATTCTCCTATCATCGATCGAAATTAGTTTTATTACTGATGCGACGCAATTGCTTGTCGATCTTCTAAAGCTTTTTGCGTTATTTCGTCCGCATTATCTTGCTCTGATTTATACCATTGGAAGAAAATCATAGCCAAAAAGACACCGTAAATGACCTCTTGAATAATCTTCATAATGACGCCACCCAGTTGTTGATCCTCAACTACTGGCATATTCGTAAATAACTCAGGTCCTGATAAATTTAAGGTAGATAAAGTTGAAGCTGGTACACATAACTCCATTGCCTTCAACCATGCTTCACCATTTGAATAAGTAGAATACATAGGGTTTGTAGCAAAGATAATTAGCGCGCATGCAGGAGTAATTAAAATAGCACTCCCAATGATATAGCCAATTTTCTTCAAGCCATGAACTTGATTTTCGCCTTCTAATTTATTGACAATCGGCCACCATAAAAATAAAGCCGATAAGAATAATATAAACGTCACTAAACTATGCAACCATTCATGTAATTTGATGGTATCCAATACAACAGGTAAATGGTAAACAGAAAAGAATGCACTAAAAACAAGTAATGCAAGAATTGGTTTTGTGAAAAAACGGAACACTGCTTTAAAAACTTTTACAGATAAAAATTTTCTCCACATCCATGGTGGTATTCCCGAAATGAATAATGCTGGAATTAACATTAACAATAAAGCCATCTGAACCATATGGACTGAAAATAAAATATGAGCAAGTAAGTCTACTGGTGACCCTTTTACAGCATAAAAGAGGATAAGCGCGCTAACAAAAGCAATTGCTTCCTTTATCTTTAATGGTTGACTTCCTTCAAAGCGGTTTCGCATTTTTATTGTAAAGAGAAAATAGACTCCAATGATCAAGAGTGTAAAAGCTAGTAGATAGGGACTCCATAATGCTTGAAATCCAAATATATTTAAAGGCATCATATTGATCGCTCCTTTTTGTCAATACCTCTATTATATGTCTCTACATTAAGAACTTCAATGAACGAACTATGACAATCCTCAAAACAAAAAAAGAGTGAAGAAAGATTTCTCTTTCCTCACTCTACTTTTGACTTACCACCAAACAATTGTTAGGAATGTAAGAACTGTAATCGCTGCTATTAAAGCACCTGAATACAGGAATAATGAAGCTGTTTCATGTCCTTTATGACTCATATGCATAAAGTAGTAAAGTTGTAAAACCACTTGGATTGCAGCTAGTAGCAAAATGAACGGGATAACTAAGTAAGCCGAAAATCCTGCTAAAACCATTGTAAAAGCGATTAAAGTTAAGAAAATCATAATCGCAAACGTTGTCACTTGACCACGCATCTCATTTGCTGCACGACGTCGTGCATATTCAAATTCGATATTAGATTTTACGTGTGTGTGTACATCATGTGCCATCTTAACCAATCACTCCCATCAAGTATACTACCGTAAAGATGAATACCCATACGACGTCAATAAAGTGCCAGTATAAAGATGCAACATAAAACTTAGGTGCATTATAGAGATTAAACCCACGTTTAGTATTACGAAGCATTAATAGTGTTATCCATCCAAGACCAATCAATACATGAAGCCCGTGAGTTCCTACTAATGTAAAGAACGCTGAACTAAAAGCACTTTGATCGTATGTGAAGCCTAAATGAACATAGTGATAAAACTCATAAATTTCAAATCCTAGGAAAGCTGCCCCTAAAAGTACCGTTACAGCTAACCAAGCTTGCATTGCTTTGAAATTATAGTTTTTCATATGGTACATCGCATAAACACTTGTTAATGACGAAGTTAAAAGTAACATTGTCATAATGAATACTAAAGGTAATTCAAATAATTCTTGTGTTGTAAATTCCATTCCACTTGGTCCACGATTTTTAAGAGCTAAATACGTAGCAAATAGACTTGCGAATAAAACAGTTTCACCGCCAAGGAACAACCAGAAACCTAGAAATTTATTTTTCCCTTCTAGTGTTGCACTTTCCGGATGGTCAGGCCATGAATGGGGCGTGTACTTAGTATTTAAGTCCATTAGTGTTTACCCCCTTTTTCATTCAATAAATCTTCTTTGTGAATATGGTATCCAAGATCATCTTTCAATGAACGTGTTGCCATTGCTGCAAACGTAATGATTAATCCCAATCCTAGAACTGGAATTGCCCATGGTTGTTCACCGTTATACAAGGCACCAAAAGCACCTACAAATAGACCAAGTGACATAATGAAGGGAATAATTGAATTATTTGGCATATGAATATCACCGATTGGTTCAGCATATGTCATACCTTCTACATTTCCTTCTTGCTTCTCAATCCAATAAGTGTCTAAACCACGTACTAAAGGAATTTGTTTAAAGTTATAGAAAGGTACAGGTTGTGGAATTGCCCACTCTAATGTTCGTCCATCACCCCATGGGTCGCGACCAACTGGTACGTTCTTAGCAATTGTCATGACAATATTTACAACGAGTACAATCACACCCGCGGCCATAAAAATAGCACCGTAAGAACTAATTGCATTGAATAAATCCCAACCTTGATCTTCTCCGTATGTGAATACACGACGTGGCATACCAAGAAGACCTAAGAAATGTTGAATAAAGAACGTTAAATGGAATCCTAGGAAGAATAACCAGAACGTAATTTTACCCATCGCTTCATTTAACATTGTGTTAAACATTAATGGCCAGTAGTAATGTAGTCCAGCTAATAATCCAAGTACTACCCCACCAACAATAACGTAGTGGAAATGCGCTACGATGAAGTAAGAATCATGTAATTGGTAATCTAGAGGTGCTGACGCTTGCATAACACCTGTAACACCGCCTGCTACGAACGAAGGAATAAATCCAACCGCATATAACATTGGTGTTGTAAACTTGATACTTCCTCCCCACATTGTGAGAAGCCAGTTAAAGATTTTAACTCCGGTTGGAACAGCAATAGCCATCGTTGCTACAGCGAAAATAGCATTAGCAGTTGCGCCCATACCTGTTGTAAACATATGGTGAGCCCAAACCATGAATCCTAAGAAACCGATTAACACAGTTGCAAAGACCATCGCCGAGTAACCAAATAGACGTTTACGTGAGAAAGTTGAAAAGATTTCCGAGAAAATACCAAATGCTGGTAGAATCAGAATATATACTTCAGGGTGACCAAATATCCAGAATAAATGCTCCCAAATAATTGTGTTACCACCCATGGTATGGTCAAAGAAATTAGCTCCAAACATACGGTCAAAAATCATTAAGAATAGACCAACTGTAAGTGGAGGGAATGCGAATAAAATTAACGCCGAAGCTACAAAAGTAGTCCACGTAAATAGTGGCATACGCATATAGGTCATACCTGGTGCACGCATGTTAATAATCGTTACAAGGAAGTTAATCCCGGCGATTAAGGTACCACCACCCGATATTTGAAGACCTAAAGCATAGAAATCTATACCATGGCCAGGAGAAGAAATAGCTAATGATGCATATGAAGTCCATCCTGCATCAGGAGCTCCACCTAGGAACCATGATAAGTTTAAGAAAATCCCCCCGAAGAAGAACATCCAAAAACCTAATGAGTTTAAGAATGGAAATGCAACGTCACGCGCACCGATTTGCAAAGGAACCGCAGCATTCATGAAACCAAATAACAAGGGCATTGCTGCAAGGAAAATCATGGTTGTTCCGTGCATGGTGATAATTTCGTTATACAATCCTGCAGCTACAAAATCGTTGTCCGGTTTTAGAAGCTGTATACGAATAAGCATAGCCTCAATACCACCAACGATGAAGAAAAATCCGCCGGTAATGAGGTAAAGGATGGCAATTTTCTTATGGTCAACTGTTGTTAAATAGTCCCACAATGTTGCGCCAAAACCTTTTTTCTGTGCAATTGAACTCACGACTTTAACCTCCTTTAAGTCATTCTGTGAAGATTACTCTTCAACAGATAATCCCATTAAATATTCTGTAAGAGCTGTGAGCTCTTGATCTGTAAGTTCTTTACCATTTCTTTTTGGTAAGTCTTCAGGTTGTGGCATTTTATTACCAGGTTTAAATTCTTGTGGATCGTTAATCCACGCTTTAATATTTTCTTCGTTATGCTCTAGGAAACCAGCAACGCGGTTACGATCACCAAATGTTGCTAAGTTAGGTCCAACACTACCAGCAGTTCCTGCACCAGAAACAGCGTGACAAGAGATACAGCTTTGTTCAAAAATTTCTTGACCTTCTTGTGCAACTGCTGTTTCAGGAGCTGCTTGGTCAGCTGATGCCTTCATGTCTTCAACCCACGCATTAAAGTCTTCACGGTCTAAAGTTTTCACTTTAAAGTCCATTAAAGCATGTGAAGGTCCACAAAGTTCAGCACATTTCCCATAAAATACGCCATCTTCAAGAGAATCTGAAGGATTGTCAAAGTCTAGGAAGAATGTGTTGATATTATCAACGTTTGTATCCAATTTACCACCAGCTGCTGGAATCCAGAATGAGTGTTTTACGTCAGCGGCTTTTAAATTGAAATAAACTTTTTCTCCCGTAGGAACAACTAGCTCTTGAGCAGTAACAATTCCTAAATCAGGATATTCAAATTCCCACCAATAAAGATTCGCTTCAACATTCACAGTAACAGCTGTTTTGTTTCCGTTTTCATCTTTTTTGTCCATACCTTTTGTATCAGCTAATTCATATGTAGCGATGACAGTTGGAACAGTCAAAATTAGTAATAAAATAATCGGAACTGTTGTCCAAATAATTTCAAGTGTGTGATTTCCTTCAACTTGTTTAGGAATGAAATCTTCCCCAAGTTTAGAACGACGGAACTTCATAATTGCAATGATATAAACGATCATAACAACGATGATAACTAAAACCATTATTGCAGTTGATAGAATCATCAAATTTAATTGATCTCTACCGACTTGTCCAGCAGGTGTAAGTGTCGACAAATGCTCATCACCACATCCAGCTAAGAAAATCATTAGAGCTGTCAGCATTGAAAAGAGACGCCACTTTTTGAGCCCTTTCATCATAGCTTAATCAAACCCCTCTTTCGTAGTTGTATTCTTGTGTTTTGGGACTTAGGTTCAGTTCTATTTAAATTCTTTTTAGATAAAAGAATTTAAATTTCAACTGAAAATCGAGAAAATGATCATCGAAACAAATAGGATTGTCATGTAATTTAACGAGTAAATAAACATGCCATTTGCCCATTTTAAATCATCTTCCGCTTTAAAGCCTTTTATTGCAAGTACGAGCCATCCCACATTTAAAGCAGTAGCTAAAATCAAGAACCATGTTCCGAGCTCCATTAGTAAAAATGGAAGAGGGAATAAAATAAGTACCCATACCAACATCGATTTCTTAGTACGTGCAAAACCCTTTACCACAGGAAGCATTGGAATGCCTGCTGCTCGGTATTCTTCTGTCCGTTTCATTGCTAGCGCGTAAAAATGTGGGGGTTGCCATGCAAACATAATGAGGAATAACGCTAAAGCTCCCCAACCAAGTGCTGGTTCAACAGCTGCCCAACCAATAACAGGTGGGATTGCTCCTGAGATACTACCAACAATTGTATTGCTTACATGCTTTCTTTTGGACCACATAGTGTACAAAACAACGTAGCTGATTATTCCAGCTAGTCCCCATACACCGGCAGAAACCGATGCCATAAATAACAAAATTTCGCCAACAACCAAAAAGGACAGAGCAATGGCCAAAACGGGTGCTGGTGAGAAACGACCTGTAACAGTTGGTCTAGATTTTGTTCTCGACATAATTGGATCGATATCACGATCAATGAAGTTATTCATAGCGCCAGAACCCGCAATGATCAATGCTGCCCCAAATAATGTATAGAACATGAGATCCAGTTCATTTAAAAAATGACGATTTGAAAATTGAAATGCTAACCATAAACCCGTAAATGTTGTCACGAGATTAGAGTTAACAATACCAATTTTAATTAATGCAAGAAAGTCCTTCACAAACGTTGTTGTTTCAGGATCCGCTTCTGCACTTGCAGTTAACGCGCGACCGTTTGACATGAAACTCCTCCTTTCAAAGTTGTAAGCATATTCCGCTACACTTACTATATCGAAAAACTGTAGTTTTTTCTATACGTAAGTTGAAATTAGCTAGAAATGACGAACATTTTTGCCCATCAATTCGACACAACATCTTTATATTAATCCATTTTGGAAAACCAATTGTGAATGGAAAGGGGCTTTTTTATGAACAATTTGTGAAATGACTTCTTTAAAACCTTTTTTTCCGTCATATACGTTGTTTTTTAGCCTATTCTTAGCTATTATCAAACAAGCAGGTGTCTCTTAGTATGAAGTGTTATATTCATTTAAGATGATCAGTATAGGCAAAGTAGGTGTCACTCATGCAACAAAGTAAATACCTGAAATGGTTTGCTGTTGCTGCAACAATTGGAATGCTTCTTATCTTACTCGGTGGTGCACTCGTCACCAAAACAGATAGTGGTATGGGTTGTGGCAGACATTGGCCGGGATGTAATGGACAATTGATTCCGGACAAAATAACAACCGAAGTATTAATCGAATTCTCTCACCGCCTGGTAACAGGAGCGGTCGGTATATTAATTCTCATTTTATCAGTTTGGTCATGGCGAGCTCTTGGTCATGTAAGAGAAACAAAGTTTTTAGCATTTCTCGCCATGTTTTTCCTCATATTGCAAGCATTAATTGGTGCTGCTCAAGTTAAGTGGGGGCAAGGAGACTTTATTCTCGCACTACATTTTGGAATTTCACTCATTTCTTTTGCTTCAGTTCTATTACTTACCCTTCTCATTTTTGAAGTAGATCGTAAATTTGACAGCGATAAATTACGCATTGGTAAAACACTAAAATGGAATACGATTGGTGTAGCGTTGTATTCATATGTGGTTGTTTACACAGGTGCTCTAGTTAGACATACCAATTCTAGTCTCATTTGCTCGGATTGGCCACTTTGTCGAAATGACCAATTTACCTTCCCAACCAATATGTACGAATGGGTTCAAATGGGCCATCGAGCTGCTGCTGCATTAATTTTACTTTGGATTGCAGGAATCGCATGGCATGCATTTAAACATTATAAGGATCAAAAAGTGTTGTATTACGGATGGAT
>JAHIWI010000046.1 GCA_018816185.1 Bacillota bacterium | reverse complement strand
TAAAAATCACAAACCCTTTACCCAATTACAATACACGTCAAACCACCTATACAATATTTCCTATGTTTCGAGCGTATTTCTTGACAATTACAAAAAACAGCATATTTTTTAGCACAAATGTAATATAGGCACATCTTGGAAATTATGATACGATTCTTTTACAACATGGAAAAGGAGCTTAACTAGTGAAAAAATTCGTTCTATCAACTGTGCTAGGATTAGTAGGCCTAACAGCACTATTTGTCTCCCCTGCATCTGCTGCCACTGTATATACTGACATCTCGACTTCTCATCGTGCATATGATGAAATTTCATATTTAGCAAAAGGGGATCTGACAACATCGGACAAGTCTTTCGTCTTTTCACCTGATGCATCAATGACGCGTGCACACGCTGCCGCTATGATTGGTAAGGCAATTCAACTTTCTGGATCATCATCTACTGGTAAATTTAGTGACGTACCAGCAACAAATTTCGCATCTGGATACATAAATGAAGCGGTTACTCGTGGAATTATTAACGGATACGGCGATGGCACATTCCGACCGAATGTGACATTAACACGTGGGGAGATGGCTCTATTAATCTCTCGTGCATTTGGTTATCAATCAGCAACAACAAATGACGCTGCTAATGAATTAATGAGAAAAGGAATTGCACTTGGAGTTGGCAAAGGAAACTTTGGGACAACACAAACTATGAAACGTGCAGATTTTGCTATTTTCCTAGCTCGTTCTGTTAATACAGATTTCCGTGTTTACGGAAATACAGACGCAAGCATTGATATGTATGTAAATACAAATGAATTAAACTTCCGTAAAGGACCAGGCACAGCATTCGAAGCAACAAAAATGTTTTTTGAAGGCTATCCTGTAAAAGTTTATTACACTGTAGGCGATTGGGTATATGCAAAAGGAGCAGGTACTTCAGGTTTCTTCCATAAAGCATATCTATCAACAGACCAGCCTACGATTGGTTCAACAAAAGAACCGGTTACAATTCCAACAGCACCAGTTAGAAAAGCGCTGAATGAACTAAAAATAATTGTAGATCCAGGTCATGGTGATACTGATCCAGGAGCAAGTGGTTACGGCTACCAAGAAAAAAATGTCGTACTAGATGTAAGCTTACGCATGAAAAAATACTTCCAACAAACGCCTCTACAAGTACAATTAACGCGTGAGACGGACGTATTTGTAACGTTAGCTAACCGTGGATCATTTGCTCAAAGAAATAACGGTGATTTATTTGTCAGCGTCCATGCAAATGCATTAAATGGTTCAGCAAATGGGCAAGAAACATTCTATTATGCAGCAAATAACACAGCTAACAGCACAAACTCTAAAGCGTTAGCAACATATATCCATGAACGTATGCAAGAAGCTTGGGGTTTACGTGACCGTGGCGTCAAATACGGTAACTATTCAGTATTACGCGAAAATACCGTGCCAGCAGCATTGGCTGAAATCGGATTTATCGACAACAAAACAGATAACGCCTATATCGCATCTGCTAACCGTAGAGAACAAATTGCGCGCGCTATTTTCCTTGGCACACTAGATTACTATTATCACTACGATAATCGTCCTGAAGTAGCCCTTCTTTACGCTAAATTCAGTGCAAAACCTTCAGCAAAACATTATTAATTGTTTCGTATAAAGCTAAGCCCTGATGAAGTACTTTCATCGGGGCTTGTTTTTCATGTAGAATGAAGAAAAGGGGTGGCCGTCGGATGAAATACATGAAAATACTTGTACTTGCGGGATTACTATTTAGTTTATTAACACCTTCAGTTGTCAGTGCAGAAGAAGGGCAATATTACATACTTACCGAAGACTTACAGAAAATGATTTCGTTTATGAATAAAGAAGAAATGAACGTAATCGATTCCTATTCAGCTTTCTCAACGGTTCAAGCCTCTTTAACCGAAAAAGAGATTAACAAACTTCGAATATTTGAACCGTCACTGACGATTCAACAAGATAAGCATTACACAAAAGCGGTCGACACAGTGAGGCCCTCATTAACAAATATAAAAGCACAAGCGCAAAATACGACTCCATATACGGGTGAAAATATTAAAGTCGCCATTATGGACTCAGGGATCGACACCGAACATCGTGATTTAAATGTCACAGCAGGATTTTGTTCATTAGCACCACATTGTTCAACTGGCGTGTCATATGATGACAATAATGGACATGGGACGCATGTGGCTGGAATTATTGCTGCACTAGCGAATGATACAGGACTTATTGGTATTGCACCTAATGTAGATTTATACAGCATTAAAGTATTAAATGAATTAGGCGTCGGAACAACAACGAGTATCGTAAAAGGTATTGAGTGGGCAATCGAACAACAAATC
>JAHIWI010000045.1 GCA_018816185.1 Bacillota bacterium | reverse complement strand
TCCAGGGTCTAAATCTCTTGCTAATCCCCTCGGAGTCGCCACCTCCATTTCAATCAACTGGAATCACTGTAAGTATAATAATCTACAAGTCATATTCATGGTTTGTCTTGGAACCTCTAAAGGCAACTGACTATCATTCCAAGCAAGTGGCATATGCAAAATTTTAAATACACACTTACTTGAACCAGTTTTTTTACTTAATGAATAGAGTATTTATTAAAATAATAGTGTTTATCAGTCACTATTTTCTTACATTAGTTTTATTAATCGTATGCTGTTGAATCAATTTCATAATTGCCTTTTTTAATAAAGAAAAGAGAACAATTTATTATTCTTATTATTAAGTGTAGCAGAAGGTGGCGGAAAACACCTGCTCCTGCATCGCTGCGCTAGCTTCGTCGCAAAGATCAGGACCATATGCTGGTCCTCATCTTTCCGGCGGGAATAGCGGGTCCAGATGAGACCCCACAGTGAGCTACGCGAACGAGGAGGCTCACGAACCGCCGCGGAACGCGTCCACCTGAAGCGAAACGTTAATTAATTTAAGCATTTAATCAATTTTGAAAGGTTCTGCCAACTATCGCTTACCCTTTCTCTATTTCTTTCAATAGATTTGTAATTAATATAATATTTACAAGATTCCAACTATGCATCTCTTTGCTTTATTGCTATAATGAAAAAAAGTAAATTTTTATGAAAAGAAGGTGATGGCATGTCCGACCCAATGTACACAATGAAAGAGGCAATGCTCTACAGCCAACGCATTGCACAGCTATCTAAGGCACTATGGAAAGCAGTCGAAAAAGATTGGCAACAATGGATAAAACCTTATGACTTGAATATTAATGAACATCATATTTTATGGATTTCATATCATTTGAAAGGTGCATCAATCTCAGATGTTGCCAAATTCGGTGTGATGCATGTGTCCACAGCTTTCAACTTCTCTAAAAAATTAGAAGAACGCGGATTATTATCCTTTTCTAAAAGAGACGATGATAAACGAAATACATATGTAGAGTTAACGGAAAAGGGTGAAGAACTTTTACTCAACATGATCGAAAATTATCATAATACTCCTCACTCAGTTATTGAAGGTTCATTACCAATCAAAGATTTATATGGTCGTTTTCCAGAGTTCATGGAGGTCATGGCGGTTATTCGTAATATTTATGGAGATGACTTCATGGAAATCTTTGAACACTCCTTCCGAAATATTGATCAAACCTTTGATGAAAAGAATGGAAATTTGAATCCTTCGGTAACATCCAGGAACTGAGTGATATCAACACTTGAAAACGCTCTCTAAAATGTAATATGAGTAGGCTTGCTTTTTTTAACAAAACATCGTAATGTATGTATCTGCAAGTATATTATTTTACTTAGGAGATGCATAATGTGCACTGCTGGAAAACTATTAATGTAAAAAAACAATACGGCTTCGATCGTATTTTCATGTTGTCTTCCCTTTTTGTCGTTGCAGTATTCACTTTTTTCTATATGATGTTTAAAATTTCAAACGATATAAAGCTTTCTGATGATCGATTTCTGATGTTCCTAGGTAGTTTTGCTTTAATTTATCCTTTGCATAAATTGCTGCACTTTTTGCCTATAATGACATATAGAGATCGACTACGTTGGTCGGTAAAAAAACAAATGGGTTTTTTACCTGTATTATCGCTACGCATTAAAGAGCCCATTCCAAAAGCACGTTTTTTATTTGCACTACTATCGCCATTCATTTTCATAAATGGAGTTCTCATATCGGGGGCGTTCGCATTTCCTGAATTCGGACATTACTTTGCCATGTTATTGGCATACCATTGTGGATTATGCTTGATTGATTTACTGTATATTAAAAACCTGCTGAAATCACCGAAAAAAGCGTTGATTGAAGAAACAGACACTGGCTATGAAATATTAGTTCCACCTACGTATGTCTAGTCAAATTACTGTTCTTTTTCTTTGGCTTTTGTTATGATTATGAAGATTGTCGGAGGGGAGGAATAGACGTGATCATTGCTATAGTAGTTCTATTCTCAATCGTATATTTATTCCAAATTAATCGTATGACCTATGCATTATGTATGCAACGAGAAATTCCAGAAGAAAAGCAAACGAAGATTTTTAGAACCATAAATGTCTTGGTTACTATATTATTAGTTTCATTTTTTGTAGAAATTACAATGACCGCATAAAAGAGTCCATTCACCTGTTTTACAGGTAAATGGACTTTTCTTTTTGCTTTGTTCATTATTTAGTACAGAAATGCTGCACCTACAATAATTAACAAAATAAATAAAACGACGATTAACGCAAAGTTGGATTGATGCTGATATCCTTGACTCAACTCGCACACCCCCCTTCTCTTTGTTATCCTATGCGACAAAATATTCTAATTGTAGGCATTAATAGGGGAACCATTTTTGTTTTCGAAACGTTTGTGGTATAGTAACAACTGCAGCAAGATGATAGTTAGGAGCGATTACACATGAAAAAATCAGTATTAACATTAACGTTAGCAGCATCTGTTTTAGCATTATCTGCATGTAACGACAACGAAGCAGCAGATTCTGAAGTACTTGCCACTTCTAAAGTTGGAGAAGTAACAAAGGAAGAACTTTATCAAGAAATGAAAACATCTGTCGGTAAACAAGCTTTACAAGTATTGCTTATCGAAAAAGTGTTGGATTCAGAATTTGAAGTTTCGGATAAAGAAATAAATGCACAATTTGATTCTGAAAAAGAACAAATGGGCGAAGGTTTTGACCAATACCTTGCACAACAAGGACAAACCGAAGAAAGTTACAAAAAGTACATTAAGTTAAACCTATTGCAAGAAAAAGCTTTAACTGAAGGCGTCGAAGTAACAGACGAAGAAGTTAAAAAACAATACGAAAATATGAAAACTGAATTAAATGCTCGTCACGTATTGGTTGCTGATGAAGAAACAGCTAAAGAAGTTAAGTCAAAGCTTGACGGCGGAGCTGATTTTGCTGCAGTAGCTAAAGAATACTCTACTGAGCCAGCAGCACAAGAATCAGGCGGTGAACTTGGTTGGTTTACACCAGATAAAATGGTGAAAGAATTCTCTGATGCTGCATTAGCATTAGAAGTTGACCAAATCAGTGAACCAGTAAAATCAGAATTTGGATTCCATATCATTCAGGTAACTGAAAAACGTGAAGTTGAAATGGAAGCTACTTTAGAAGAAAAGTCAGACGAAATTCGTAAGCAATTATTAATGGCTAAAGCTGACCAAAGCACGCTACTTCCTAAAGTATCTAAATTAATGAAAGACGCGGATATCAAAATCAAAGATGAAGATTTAAAAGATGCGTTGGATCAAATTTTAAATGCAGGCGAAGAAGCACCTGCAGCTGAATAATTAATTGTTAACTAATAAAGGAGCCTCCAAGTTTTTGGAGGCTCCTTTTGTTTATTCAAATGTTGGTTTATAAAACGAACGATTATCTAACGGGAATAGTCGTTCTGTAAATTCACCTGGATTTGTTTTATTAAGTGCGCGATTAAGCATATTCATTTTCGCATCAATGTTATCGATATAATGAAGCATCTCAGCTTCAAGTAACATTGGTTTTTTAGGACTTCCCCACTCTTCTTTTCCATGATGAGAAAGAACCATATGTTGAAGGAGCATCACTTCTTCTCCTTCAATTTCAAGCTCATCAGCCGCTTTAGCAATTTCGTTCACCATAATGGTAATATGACCTAATAAGTTACCTTCAATTGTGTATGAAGTGGCTACAGGTCCTGAAAGCTCAATTACCTTTCCAACATCGTGTAAGATGATGCCTGCATACAATAAATCTTTATTAATAGTTGGATATAGATCACATAAAGCCTTACCCAGTTTAAGCATCGAGACGACATGATCGATTAAACCGGATACATAGTCATGATGATTTTTTGTTGCTGCCGGAAATGTAATAATGGCAGGCTGATGTTTTTTCAATAAATGTCTCGTAATACGTTGAATTTGTGGATTTTTCATTTCAAAGAAATACTGCATAAGTTCTTCCAATAAAACTTCTTTTGACTTCTCAGCTGATGGCACTAAATCGCTTAAAGAGATGCCTTCTTCTTCTTTAACTGGTCGTATACTTTTAATACGTAATTGATTCTTCCCTCTGTAATGTTGGATTTCTCCTCCAACTCGAACAATTGCTTCAGCATGATACAACGTCTCATGTTCATCATTCGTATCCCAAAGTTTCGCTTCAATGTCTCCGGTCTTATCTTGCAAAATTAGCGTCATAAACGGATTTCCTGTAGTGGTAAAAGCCTTTACAGATTGTTTGATTAATAAGTAATGATCAACTGTTTCTCCTACTGCTAATTGTGTGATCCCTTTCATATGCTCGGCACACTCCTTTCTTTTTGCAATGCTGCAACATCAATAACGTGCGCATTCGGCCATATCGATTTCATTTCTTCATGGCATGTGAAATACAGGAATTGATGATTGGATTCTAGATTCGTCATTAACTGCACCATTTGGTTTACTCGGTATTGATCAAAATGAACAAATGGATCATCCATGATTACTGGAAGTGGAACTGTCTCGATGAGCGATTCGGCTAATGCGAATCTCAGGGAGATATAAGCTTGTTCTTTTGTCGCTTGACTCAGTTCAGCTATTCTAAATCTTATCCCTTGAGGATTAACAGCTTCAAAAATTCCCTCCTCATTTACTTCGAGAGTCTCGTATCGATTCCCTGTTAAATGTGTAAAGAATTGTTGAGCTTTTTCCAAAACAAATGGTAACCTTTTTTCTTTCAGATTATCCATCGTTTGTTTTATTGCTTCCATCACAGCTTTGTTGACTGCCCACTTATGCGCCAGCTCAGCAAGCTCTGTTTTTTTCTGCTCAAATTGTTGCAGAACGTTCCCATAATGTTCATCACTTAAAAGAGAATTGGTTTGTTGTTTTAACATAGCACGTTCGTCTAACAGTTCATGTCGCATTTTTTCAAGAGATGCTAATTTGTCATCCACATTCTCAAGATAACTATTTTGTTCCTCTTCACTTAATTCAGGCCACGCTACTTCACCAATTGAATGTAATTGCATTTCTATTGCATTTAATTCTTGTTGGAGTGTTTGTTTTGTTTGATATGCTACATCTGCTTCATAAAATGCGGCTTCATCACTAACTGC
>JAHIWI010000044.1 GCA_018816185.1 Bacillota bacterium | reverse complement strand
GCTTGTTTAATTTGTTACTCATTATGTCGTTCATAATAAGTCACTCCTTTTTTAAAATTATAAGCCTAAAATCGTTAATTTGCAAAATATTTTAACAATTATAGTCTATGGATTTTATAGCTTGAACTATGAGTATTTTAAATATTATTCTTTTTTGTATATTTCGTTTAAGACTGCATATTATAATGAAACCTTTTCATAAGTAACACTTGTATTTTATATGCAAAACAAAAAAATTTTTTGAACAAGGTTTGAACATTGTGATTTTAGGTTATTTAATTACTAGCAAGACAAATTACTTATACAGAACAGGAGATGACGAACATGGGATTCATTTTATATCTTATTATTGGTGGGATCATTGGTTGGTTAGCAGGACTTATTTTAGGTAAAGATTTACCAGGCGGAATTATTGGTAACATTATTGCAGGTATTATTGGTGCTTGGATTGGTGGATCATTATTCGGAAGCTTTGGACCAGAAGTTTGGGGAATGTCAATTATTCCAGCTTTCATCGGAGCTATCCTATTAGTGTTAATCGTAAGCTTAATCATGCGTGCACTTCGTAAATAATTAGATTTAAAAAGAGTCGATCATTTGATCGACTCTTTTCTTATGAGTTCCCTTCCCTATTTACCTCTCTCTCTGTTCTTCGTACTTTTTGTAGTAGTACATGACATCTTCCACATACTCCTCACTTCTGTTATACATGAAAACTGCTTTTTCAATTTCCCCATTTGCAGCGCCATTACTAGACAAATAATGAGCGGCACTAAACATAGCATCTTCAATTTGATATGGGTCTGCTTTTCCATCGTTATTTGCATCAATTCCGTACCCACCGTATTGTGCAATGATGGTTGGATTGGTTTTTTCGTCTTTAGGGATATTCCCTTTACCTAGCCCACCGCAACTGGGATGTTGCCACCCAACGAACGTGCAAGGCATAAACTGCATATGACCCTCTGCTCCAACTGGAGATAATAATGGATCCATCGTGGAAAAACGTGTTTCGATTCGGTGATGTGCTGCTAATAAAGTCCAAGGAATTTCATAGGCCTCCGCGGCATCTTTGTAAACTGAAATATATTCTTCAGGAATCTCCATCTCGACTATATTCAAAGGAACTTCTTGAACTGTTTTTGTAAGGGATTGGACAAACGGAATCTCTTGCATTTCTTGCCATAACAAAATCGCCATCACATAAATGGTAATGGTCACTGGTAATAGAAGGAGTATGATCCACCCTTTAGTTCCTGCAGACATTCCCCTAGTCTTCTTTTTCTTTTTCATGAAGTCGCATCCTAGTTTTTCATCAGTTTATCATATTTTCAAAAAGGGTGTCACTTCATGAATTACGTCTGGTCGACCATAATAATAGCCTTGTAAATAATGACATTCCATTTCTTGAAGAATAGATGATTGCTCTAGCGTTTCGACTCCTTCAGCTAATACTTCAAGCTGAAGATTATGTGCTAAAGATACGATGGATTGTACAATGGCTCTTGTTCTCGTTTTATGTAGAGATTGAGTAAAACTTTGATCGATTTTAATTAAATCTAGTGGCAACTCTTCCAAATATTTAAATGAGGAGTAGCCTGTACCAAAATCGTCAATTGCAATTTGAAAGCCTGCTTCACGTAACTTATTCAACGATTCCATAACAAAACTTGTGGATTCCATGATGATAGACTCCGTGATTTCGATCATTATTGAATTAGGATTTACTTTTTCGTTTATCACAATTTCAAGTAGTCGGTTTACAAATTCTAATTGATAAAACTGTCGAGAAGACACATTTACACTCATAACTATATCTTTGTAACCTTGATTATTTAGATGCAAGAGTTGTCTGCACGAAGATTGTATGACAAATTCTCCAATTGGAACAATTAACCCTGTTTCTTCTGCTATTGGAATAAATTCAGCAGGAGAAATTAATTTCTCTTTGTATTTCCACCTTAATAAAGCTTCGTACCCAATTAACTCTCCACTTAAAGCTGAAATTTGTGGCTGATAGACAACAAATAATTCATTACTAGGGATAGCTATTTTTAGGCCGTTTTCTAATTCAAAGCGATTTAATGCCTTTGCTGATAAATCTTTTTGATAGTAAACAATGGTTCTCCCTCCTTCTGATTTAGCTTCATGAAGTGCTAATTCAGAAAAACGGATGCAATCATTCGGAACTTGGGCATCTTCGGGATAAAATGAGCAGCCCAAACTAAAAGTTAAACTTACTTTTTGGTCAAATATTATCATGGATTCTTGTAATTGCATTTGTAGATTTAGTGTAAGTTCTTTCACTGTATTTTTATCGATTCCTTTTAATACGAGGATGAATTCGTCTGCTCCCCATCTAGCTAAATATGCAGCATTTTTCTTTGGTGCAATATCTGTCATACGATTCGCCATTTGTCTTAATAATTCATCTCCAAAAAGGTGTCCATATTGTTCGTTGAAAATTTTAAAACGATCAGCATTGATAAATAACAAACAAAATGTTTGATTTTCTTGTACCAAAAATTCTAATTTACTTTGTAAAGCAATTCGGTTATGTAGTTTTGTAAGGGGATCCGTATGTAAAAATGTATGTAACTTCTTTTGAGCTTCATCAATTTCTCCCCAAGAATATTTTAATAAATAGAGGAGTAAAAAAGATGTGAAGATAATGTAAAACATCCCTTTCATTAAAGAAAAAGACTGAAATTCAGGTATATAGTGAAACATTAATGAATCCGAAAATAAAATCCATGTCGTTCCAAATATCGCATATATAAAAACGATTCGAAACGCATGAAATTTGTATAAAGACTGATAGGTCACGAATCAATTCCTCCTATTTAAAAACCTATACTAGGTATAAAACCTTCTCTATACAATAGTATCGACATTCAGTAGACTATTCTTTAGGGGGGGTGAAGAAAAATGTGGCAGGATTTTAAGAAATTCGCATTAAAAGGGAATGTTATGGATCTAGCAATCGCAGTTGTCATAGGGGCAGCATTCGGGAAAATTATTTCTTCTCTCGTTTCGGATATCATTACTCCATTACTAGGCATCGTATTAGGCGGGATTGATTTCACAAGTATTATTTGGACTGTTGGAAAATCTGAAGTATTGATCGGGAATTTTATCCAATCAGTTTTTGATTTTATAATCATAGCCTTCGCTATTTTTATATTTGTAAGATTACTGATGAAATTCCAACGTAAAAAAGAGGATGTTATTGAAGAAGGACCTACCATTGATGCGAAAGAAGCTTTGTTAGTTGAGATTCGTGATTTATTAAAACAGCAAAAATAGGTTAAATAAAAAAGAACTGGCTTTTGCCAGTTCTTTTACTTTCCATCTTCAATTAATGCTTTCATATCCGTCACAATTTCCTCAGTAGGAACATCGCTTACACCTGAATAACTTTTAACCACATAGCCTTCTTGATTTACCAAATAAAAACTTGTACCATGAGTAACTTGATTTGTATTAGGATCATCTTGAACAATAACTTTGAAAGAGTCTCGCGCAAATTGACTCATATAATCTTGTGCGTATCCAGTTAGTAATTGCCATTTCGATTCATCCGGCACATTATATTTCGAAATGTAATCTGCTAAAACTTCTGGTGTATCTACTTCAGGATCTACACTAAATGCCACAATTTGATAATCTTCAACACCTTGTGCAATTAATTCTTCTTGCACTTCTGTCATATTCATAGTCATTGGTGGACATACTGTCTCACAATTCGTGAAAATGAAGGTTGCTAGCCAAACTTGTCCCTTTAATTTATCCAATGATACTTCTTCGCCTCTATGGGAGTCATGTTCAAAAGAGTCAATTTCCCATTCTGTTTCTGCTTTAAAACTATTTGAGTTACAACCAGTTAGTATGATGGCACTAAGAATGGTCCATGTAAGAAATTTAGTAAATCGAGTCATCATTTCGCCCCACTTTCATTCTTTCTCATCTTATCGAATGATTTTTAAGAATACAAGGAGTGAGGTTTCTTCTTTTCTAACGAATTTGTGTCGTAAGCTTTTATTTAATTTCGTTAAAAGAATATCGAGCGTGAATTTTTATCATTTACCTTCTATAATGGAAATAGAGATAATTTGAGGTGAAAATAAATGGCATTAGATGGTTGGTTTTTATGGTTTATCATATTTTGGGTATTCGTTCTCGGTGGATTATTTGCCATTGGTGGATACTTTATGTTTCGTAAATTTTTAAAGGTTCTTCCAAAAGACGATGGAAAATCGGTTTTGGATTGGGAAGAATATTATGTAGAAAAATCGCTTCATTTATGGGGTGAACAAGCGAAAGCTTTACTAAATGAGCTTGTAACTCCTGTTCCAGATCTGTTCCGCCCTGTTGCAAAACAAAAGATAGCAGGAAAAGTTGGACAAATTGCTCTTGAAGAAAACGCTAAATCGATTGAACAAGATCACATTATCCGAGGATATATTCAAGCAACACCAAAGCGTGACCACAAATTTTTACGAAAAAAACTAAAAGAAATGCAAGTGGATATGACACCTTACGAACATCTATTTGATTGAAAAATAAAAGCCGACCTTCAAAATTAGAAGGTCGGCTTTTATAGTGCTTGATGAAGCTGTGTCTTTTTCAACTTATTGAACTGAAGCAACATAGCAATACGCCAAGGAACAATCATTCCAAATGCTAACAACCAAAACATACCGCTTAATTCCCCTATATCAATAGTCGAGCTTAATATCATCTTGGCAATTAAACGAAGAATTAATAAGCCGATTAGGATGAAGATAAATGCTTTCGATTGTTTTAAATAGATGTCTCCATCTTTTATTTCGAACTTAGAAGTCCAAATGAGAACTGTTGAAAATAGTAACCCTACTCCTACTGCTTCAATTATTTGCATTGGCGGCACTCGAAAATATTCAAAAACAAACATAAGTGCACCTGTAGACATAAAAAGTGGTGGCAAAATAATTTTCTTAGCAGTTGCTGGCTTTTTTGCTGCTTTCATTCGAACTGTCATGACAATGGAACCCATTACAACTGCAATTACGGTAGACCCAATGATGAGCCATTGCGAAGGTATTTGTTCAAAAAACATGTTTTTTCTCCTCTATTGCCGTTCATCGATAACAAATTCTTTTGATTTATTTTTCATCAAAGTCCATCGTTACATTATTCATTACCTGTTCTAATTGAACTGGGTGGAATGGCTTTGTAATAAAATCTTTGGCACCATTTTCAAGTGCTTCTTTTAATAGACGCTGTTGGCCAAGCGCAGAAATCATGACAATTTTTGCTTCAGGATACTCTGTTGTAATTGATTTAACTGCTTCAATACCAGACATCACGGGCATGGTAATATCCATTGTCACAATGTCAGGTTGCAACTCCCGATATTTTTCCACCGCTATTTTCCCATTCTCCGCTTCACCAACAACTTCAAATTGCAATTCTTTGAGCATATTTCCAATAGTGACCCGCATAAATAACGCATCATCAACAACTAAAACTCTACTCATTTTTATCACTCCAAACTATATATCTATAGTTTACGTGTTAAAAGCCTTGAAAACCACCAAAAAATGGTCCTAATAAAGTAATTAGGTAAGTCATTCCATCAAAGAACAATAAAATCCCTACGGCAATCATTATATATCCACCAATTTTAACGATTTTCATATTGTGTTTTCGAATCCAATTCATACGTGTAATGAAGAAAGAAAGTACAAAGAACGGGATGGCAAAACCAAGTACATAAGAAAGCATGTACCATACGCCAGATCCTGGGTTAGCTGCACCAAGTAAAAATACAGATCCTAGAATAGGTCCAGTACATGGTGTCCAGCCTGCTGCAAACGCCATACCAATTAAAATTGTCCCTAAATAACCAGATGGTCTATTTTTGAATTGAACTTTCCGGTCCTTCATTAAAAATTCAGGTTTGAAAACACCCACAATAATTAATCCGAAAATGACAATAAAAATAGCGCCAATTTGTCTAATTAAATCTTGATACTGAATATAAGCAGTATTAACAAAATTAGTGCCAAATCCGAGTGCGATGAAAATAAATGAAAAACCTAGAAGGAAAAATAATGTATGCAAGATTCCTCGTTTTTGCAAAATCCCTCGGTCAGTTTTCAATTCATCTAATGTCATGCCCGTAATATATGACAAAAATGCTGGATACAAAGGCAATGTACAAGGCGATATGAAGCTTAAGAAACCCGCTCCAAATGCTAAAAATAAATTAAGATCGGTACTCATGTAGGTCGCTCCTTTTCGTTTCTGTTCATATCGTAACAAATTATACGAGGAAAAACGTCAAAAACGCTTATGACATTTCTTTGTCCAAAAAAACAGGACACCATTTAGATGTCCTGTTGGCTTATACTTTTTCTTCAACAATGCCATTTTGTAATAAATACATCTTGTGGTACAAGCCCTTGCTTGCTAATAATTCTTGGTGACTTCCCCGCTCTACGATTTCACCTTGATGGAGAACTAAAATTAATTCTGCATCTTGAATGGTACTTAAACGATGGGCGATTGCGATCGTTGTTCGACCTAGTCGCATTTTTTCCAAACTCGACTGAATGGCAACTTCTGTCTCCGTATCTATATTAGCTGTTGCTTCATCAAGCACTAAAATCTTAGGATCGGTCGCCATTGTACGTGCAAATGCAACGAGTTGACGTTGACCACTAGAAAATGTGGAACCTCTTTCCGTTACTTTTTGTTTGTATCCGTCAGGCAGTGCGTTAATGAAAGTATCTGCTTGAACGAATTCAGCGGCAGCACGTACCTCTGCATCTGTCATGCTTTGTTTATGCAAACGAATATTGCTTTCTATATCCCCAAAGAATAAAAATGGATCTTGCAATACTAATCCCATTTTTTCGCGCATTTCTAATGTTTTAAAGTCTTTTATGGAGTGACCATCTATTAAGATCTCACCATGTTCGTATTCATAAAAACGCATCAATAAATTGATGATGGAGCTTTTCCCGCTCCCAGTATGACCAACAAGTGCCACGGTTTCTCCTGGTTGAGCTGTAAATGAAATGTTTTTCAAGACATCTGTTTGACCATCATAAGAGAATGTCACATTTTTAAACTCGATTTTACCTGAGTTTATTTGAGCGTTTGTATTGCCTTGTGCAGGCGATAACTCTTCTTCATCTAATAATTTGAAAACACGTGAACCAGCAACAATCGCTTGTTGGAAAATGGATAGACGTTGCATCACTTGATTAATAGGTTCAAAGAAGCGATCAATATACGTAACGAATGCATAGATAACCCCTACTTCAATCGTATTCGTAAATGACGTAATCCCGAAGTAGCTTAGTAACATGATCAAGGCTAATGCATACACCAAATCAATTGCAGGGCGTAGTAATAGACTATCCATTTTTATATTACGTTTGCCAGCTTTCCAATGTTGTTCATTAATATCATTGAATTCATCTTTTAGCCTTGGCTCTTGTCGAAAGGCTTGAATCATCGACATTCCTTGTAGGGATTCTGCTAATTTGGCATTTAATTGACTTAAACGTTCGCGTAAGTCTTGATAAAATACCGAACTATACCGACGATACGTGACAATAATGAAAAACAAGATAGGTAACAGTAATAACGTTACAAGTGCCAATTTAACATTCAAGATAAACATGGCAATGTATACGCCAACAATTAAGAATGCACTTTGAACAAACCCTACTAATACGCTGACGAACATATCCTTAATGGCTTCTGTGTCATTCGTTACACGAGACACTATGCTACCTGCTGGAGTTTGATCAAAATAACGCATCCCAAGGTTTTGTACCTTAGTAAAGACATCGATACGCATTTGTTGAATAATTTTTAAGGCAATTTCTTGGAACTTTAGCAATTGAAAATAGCTTATAAAAACATTACTTATTTGAATAAATATATAGGCAGCAGCTAGTCCAACAAGAGGTCCTGTTGGGAAATTTCGAACAGTTAAATAATCGTCAATAAACGTTTTAATGAGTAGTGGACCAAGCACGTCACCTACAACTGTTAATCCTAATAAAAACAAAGCAAAAATAATAACTTTTTTATGTGGCTTTAAATAGGAGATCAGTCTTTTCAATATAATACTTTGATCTTTTCCAGTGAGTTTAGGCTGTTGTTCCATCAAACCTCACCCCCCATTTCCACGAGCGCTTCTAATTGCTGTAGTTGATACATCTCGTAATATCGTCCTTCTTGTTCCATTAGTTCAGAGTGAGAGCCTTTTTCGACAATTGTTCCTTCATGCATCACGATAATTTGATGTGCATGTTGAATGGCACTTAATCGATGTGCGGTAATAATCGTCGTTTCATCTGTACGTGTTGCTTTTAAAGATTCTAAAATGGCTTCTTCCGTTTTAGCATCTACAGCTGATAAGGAATCATCTAAAATAAGTAATTCTGGTTTCATCATTAAGGCACGAGCGATGGAAATACGTTGCTTTTGTCCGCCTGATAACGACACGCCTCTTTCTCCAACGATCGTTTCATAACCATTTGTGAATTTTAAAATATCTTCATGAATATGGGCTAATTTCGCTGCTTCGTATACCTCTTCAATTGGAGCACTTGTATTCGAAAATGCAATATTTCCTGCTACTGTTGTTGAGAATAAGAAATGATCTTGCGGCACATATCCTATTGCTGAACGAAGGCGTTCTTTTTTATAAACATTGATTGAATGGCCACCATATGTAATTGCCCCATTGTAGCCTTCAAACTCACGTAGTAATAACTTCAAAATAGCTGTTTTTCCAGAACCCGTTTTCCCGACAATACCAAGTGTCTCTCCGCGTTTAAGGGTAAAGTGGACATCTTTTAATGCTGCTCGATCGTCGTCTGGGAATTTGAATTCTGTGATATTTACGTCTAAGTCACCTTGTGCTTTTTCATCTAAAGCATGTTCTGCGTCATCTATATCGGCCGGTTCTGCTAGTAGCGTACGGATTCGATCGTAAGAAGCACGTCCTCTTTCCACGATATTAAACAACCAACCAAATGCAAGCATCGGCCACACTAATAATCCAAGATATGCCGTGAAGGCAATTAAATCACCTATCGTCATTTCACCAGCTATTATAAATCTCGCACCAAAAAAGATAGATAAAAAGAAAGAAACCCCTACAATAGCTGAAATGGTCGGATCAAATAGAGAATCCACCTTAGCAACATGAACATTTTTTTGAACTACATCATCTGATAATTGAACAAAATCTTGAATATCTTCTTTTTCTTGACCAAATGTTTTGATTACTTTGATGCCTGATATACTTTCTTGTGCTTTATCATTTAAATTCGAAAAAGCTTCTTGGGCAAAATGAAAACGACTATGCAACAATTTCCCATAGTAATTTGTTAAATAAGCCATAATAGGCATTGGAATAAGAGCAATGAGTGTCAGTTTCCAGTTGATTGTTAAAGCCATTGCAGCAATAACAAAACCACCAGTAGTTAGAGAGTCAACGAGCGTTAGAACACCCGCTCCAGCAGTTTGTTGAACTGCGGACAAATCATTCGTTGCATGTGCCATTAAATCTCCAACACGACGTTTTTGATAAAACTGTGGTGACATGCGTGTAAAGTGACGAAATAATCTTTCTCTTAATTGGCGTGCGAGCAAGATAGCTGAACCGAAAATCATCATTCGCCAGTAATAGCGGATTACATACATAGCAATAGCTGCCGCCGCTAAAACCAAAATCCATTTGAGTAGCGTTTCTCCTGTAAGAGTATTTAGTCGGATTTCATCAACAACATAGCCAATTATTTTAGGTGGCAGTAGTTGCAAAAACGCAACGACCATCAGCATGAGGATACCGATGATGTACTGTTTCTTTCTCTCTTTAAAAAACCACCCTAATTCTAAAAATACTTTCACGTTCCATTTCCCCCGCTTCTTTTTTGCAGACTAGATTAGTTTAGCAAATGTTCGGAATTTAGAGAAGATAGGAAATAGAAATTATTCGGTTTATGAAATAACTTTTATTTCCTGGGGTATCTCTTCTTTATTCAGCCTTATGCCCACCGATAAGTTTGGCACGTGTACGTGCAGTCCCCGCATCTGTGTAAGATACCGCGCGTAAAAGAGAGGCCGATCCATATTTGCTACGAATCTGATCCATGGCAGCGCCCAATTTTCTGTTGCGCCATTTCTGCACATCAAATAAACTCAGTTGCATTGAATGTTCAGGCTCAAGATTAGATAAGGTAACAGATAAACGTCTGACGGGAAGTTCTTCAAAATGTTCCGCTAGTAATTTCACACACATATTATAAATCTTCATCGTGTCATTCGTTCCCTCTTCCATTGAACGAGAACGGTGAAATCCTCCTCCAAATGCGTCCTTACTATAGCCAACTCCGAGATGAACTGTTCGACCAACTTTTCCAGCCTCACGTGCTCTTCTAGCCACATCCTCCGTCATTTCTAAAACCACAGCGAGTATGTCTTCAGGTTTTCTGTAATCACGAAATAATATTTGACCTTTTCCATAACTAACTTGCCCTTCTATAATCGATGAGCCTAAATCGGATAAATCGATTCCCCAAGCATGATGATACAATTGGTTGCCCATAACCCCGAATTTCGACTCCAACTCAGCTAAACTCGAATTGGCTAAATCACCGACAGAAAAAATACCCATTCCGTTAAGGTTTTTCTCCATTCGTGGTCCTATCCCCCACATTTCGCGTAACGGTGAAACGGGCCACAGTTTCTTTGGAACATCTTCATAGGTCCATCTTGCAAACCCTGTTTTTTTCGCTTCTATATCAAGTGCTAATTTTGACATCAACATATTGGGTCCCATGCCCATTGCAGATGGTAACTGAAACATATCTAATAAATCATCTTGTATACGTTGGATGGTCTCTTCAATCGGTCCCCACAATCGTTCTGTTCCACTTAAGTCAATAAAGCTTTCGTCTACCGAATACACATGAATCGCTTCTTTCGGTACATATTCACTAAGTAAACGCGTGATTTCCATGGAGACATTTACGAAAAAACCCATTTTAGGTTCAATTATTCGAATATCTGGATGATCAGGAATTTCAAACAGTCGTGTTCCTGTTTTTACACCAAATTCTTTTTTTAATGGTGGTGACGCAGCAAGTACGACACTTCCTTTCTGTTCTTGATTCCCAATAATCGCAATAGGTGTGTTCATCACATCTAGACCTTCATCCGCTGCCGCACAACTAGCGTAAAAACTACGCATATCTAAACAGACGATTTTTCGATCTGGATATTGCTCATACATGATGTTCTCCTCCCACACAGAACGAATGTTCTTTTTT
>JAHIWI010000277.1 GCA_018816185.1 Bacillota bacterium | reverse complement strand
TTAATTTCAGATAGAACATGAAGAAGTTTAATGATCCTCATGGTAATTTCCTCTTTTTCTTAAATTCTGTGTCACGAAAAATCCAAAACCGCTTCTGAAAAACAGAGAACCGATTTGACCAAATATGAGCCACCACGGTTGGTATCTCTTCCTTTTTGTATAAAAGGATTTGCTAATAATTTGGGAGACATGCTTCGAGGACATAGCCGGTGCTTTTTTATATGCAGCAGTTGGCTCAATCATCGGAGTTTTGACTAAAGGCAAATAAATAGATGTTGTTGAGATTCCCATTGCGTTTAATTCAGGTTCAGCTGAACGGAACCACACATCAAATGCTGATTTAGAAGCTTGATAAGCTGCCCAAAAAGGAACTGGTGTTAATAAGGCATTTACAGTCGAAACATTAATGATATGTCCCTGTTTCTTTTTCAAGATTGGAATTAATGATAACAACAATTGTACCGGTGCAAAATAATTAATAGCCATAGTTCGATTAAAATCATGGGATCGTTCTAACGAATCTTGAATGGACCTCTTAATGGACAACCCTGCATTGCTTACAATCATATCGATTCCCTCTGGTAGTTGGTGAAGAAATGATAATAAGCCATTAAGCTGTTCCGTATTTCGTAGATCTGCATGATATACACTTACTTTAGCTACGGATTTTTCAATTTCATTTTTTATTGTTATTAACTTTTCTTCTCTTCGTGCCACTAATATCAAATGACAATGTGCATCGGCTAAATCGAACGCTAATTGTTCTCCAATGCCTGAACTTGCACCAGTGATTAACACGGTCTTACCATGAAGTTCAGCTACTAACTTCGCTTTATTAAGATAGGTTGGTGTAAATAAAAATCTTTCTATAAGAGTATATGTATTCAAGTGGATACCTACTTTTCATCACATATTTTAATTGATAAAAAAACTAAAAATTATGAAACTATCAATATGTTAGCATAAATATCCAGTTTCTGAAGTAACAGTTTCTTAAATTTAACCTCAAGAAAGCCCCACTCAACTGAGCAGGGCTTCTTTTAATTACTATTTTGTCGCCTTTCTGCGACCCACCAATCAATATGAGCTAAGTCAAAAATAATCATATTTCGAATAGGAATGGTATGCGGTATAGCTCCATTCTGAACTAGGGAACTTAGCTTTTCTTCAGATAGTGGATAGTCAACAGAGTCAAGGTAGACCATAAGGCTTTTAATTCCTTGAACTTTTCTCATTTAACACCTCCCATTAAGTCTTCTTAACTCCTGGTAATAAAGGAAGAAGACTTAACGTTAGTCGTTAAATCGCTGTGTCTATTTATTTCTTACCCCTTTTTGTCAAAAAGTATGCATTTTCGAAAAAAATTATTGGTTCAAACTGCTTACTTTAAATTCCTTCGATTAAATAGAAAATACCAGTTAGTTGGAAAAATGTTTTATTTTTTGTCAAAAGGGAAAATAGTCAATAGCAATTCCATTAATGATGAGGAGGAATTATGATGGGGCAAAAAGGTCAAGACACTGATAATCAACAAAACAAACATCAACGGATGTATCAGCAACAAAACAATCAGAATAATCAAGGTCAAGAAAACGAGCAAGATCGTTTAAAAATGGAACAAAATCAACTTCATGCGAATCAAAACCATGAGAACGAAAAAGAAGAATAGACATAGTCAGAACCGCTTCGCCTCTTGGCAAAGCGGTATTTTTAAATCTAAAGTGTATGAAAAGAAAGTAGTTGTACATACCATTAATGGGTTAATTCATAATTGAAAGGATGAGACGAAATGGAAAAGAAAGCGAATGAGTCTAAAGAAAAATACACTCAAACCAGCATTCATGAAGTAAATAACGCTCAACCTATTGGGAACGGTTTGTCTGAAGAAAAAAAGAAAGAACTACATGTGAAAGACGGTCAAAACAATCACCATGTAGATGAACGCGGAGGGTATTAAATTAAAAAAATCTGGCAAGGGATTTTAAAATCCTTGCCACATTCCTTTTTCCCATTTATCAATAAATTGTTCGAACGTTAATCCGCACCGCTCTAAAACGCTGTGGTAAACAAAATATTCTCCTAAACTTTCTAATAATCGGTCATTCATCTTCATATCCCCTTTGAATAAAATCCTTTACCATTTAACTTATTCCCTAAGTGGTTGTCCACAACACTAGAATGAGCAATTTTTCATAATAAAATACATGAACAATTCATTTGGGGTATTTTGCCGTGAATCTACATGCATTATTTGAAGGTTTTTTACTATTATTAAGGTGCTTGCACACTAAAAGGTGCAGGATAAGTTTGAGATCATAGAAAATGTTGATTTTCATTGCAGCGGACGCTTTCCGCGGGCAAGACTTCAGCCGCTTCCCCTCGCGATGCTCAGTCCAGGGTCTTCAGTTCTTGCTGATTCCGCTGGAAAGATTGGGACCAAAGAATTTGGTGCTAATCTTTGCGACGAAGCTAGCGAAGCGATGCAGGAGCAGATGTTTTACGCACCTCCATTTCAATCAACAAAAACCACTAAATATATGAATACAAAGTACAATCTCGCTCTAGTAGCCAAAGCTATCATGACTGCCACTCCAAGTAAATTGTTATAAAATGCAATGTTAATTTACTTTCATAAAAAGTGTTATGTACGTCAAAATACAACAGCTTTTGTAAGTATGTATTAGTTTTTCCATAGAAAAGTGATCAGCTATTTCTAAAGACTCCTGCGGAGGAACGAATTACACTAAACCCCACAAGCTCAACTGTCACTGACAGAGGAGCAGATGAGACTTGCGTTTCGTCCGCGTAAAGCGAAAGAAATACCCGACCACTTTATTCTTTAATCATAGGGAAATACTTACTAATAATTTGTGATTATTTCCCGCTTCCTTGCATAAAGTTTTTAGATCCACTATATAATCCACTTGCAGATAAACCTAACATAAGTCCGATAATGATCCCTTGCTTAATATCTGTCGTGATATAAAAGATTCCGGCTAACACGCCTAAAATGACAGCTACAAATGGTGAGAATCTATTCGATACTCCCGCACGTTTAAACAATTCGACTAATCCAAGAATCAATGGAATAATGGCGATATTGTAAACTTCAAACAACTCTTTCCCTCCTTTCCTATTAACTTTGTATTATTGTATTCGTAGTGTTTCTTATTCATTCCAACGCAATAAGAAAAACATAGCCTGCACAAAAAAATGGTGAAAGCTTGATTTTTCTTAGAGTTAATCCAATAAAATATTTGTCAGTACAAAAAAACAATTCCACTCTAATTGTTCTAGAGTGGAATTGCTCATTATGTATTAATTACTTTTTTGTATTGCTCCCATGCCTTCTAGTAAGATTCTTGCGTCTTTATTCAAATAAGGCGTAATGTCTTCTCGAAGAAGCAACTCACTGTGGTTTTTCACAGCAATCTTTAAGCCTCTAATATCAAACCTATTAGCGTATAGGTTGATGGCATTGGTTGCTGCTACCTCTTCTCTAGATAAGGGCTTTGAATTAGATTCGGAAGCATTTAAAAGAAAATCGAACAATTCTCGTGCATTTCTTTTTAATAAACTTTTATTGTCTTTCAGCAGCTCTTTGTTTTCTTCCATATACTTACGAGCTGCAACTAAGTCAACATCTTCTACACACGCATTAATTTTCGTAGCTAATTCTTGTAGATTCATGCTTAATCTCCTTTTACCTAAAAATGGTAACAATATGATAACTTGATAATTAAATCATATCATATTTGAAAACTATTTTGATTAACTAAATAAAATTATTTCAAAAAAAAAACCGAATGCATCGGCATCTTAGCCGTTACATTCGGTTTCTCTTCTTAAGCTACTGGTGCAGCTTTTACTTTGTCATGACTTTTATCACGTGTGAAATATTGTAATGCAAATATTGCTACAAACATAATTAATCCAATTGTGTCTGAAATACCTTCAGGGTAAATAAGCAATAGTCCGGCTATAACCGCCCATATACGCTCATACCACTTCACATCACGGTACCAGTATCCAATCATTCCAGCACCAATTGCGATCATACCTGATATTGCTGTGATTAATACCCATATCAATTGTGGAATGGTCGTATCAATCATTAACAATTCAGGAGAAAGCACAAACATATATGGAATAATGAATGCGGCAATCGCGAGCTTTGCAGAAGTTACACCTGTTTTGATTGGATCGCCTCCAGAAACACCCGATGCAGCAAATGCTGCTAATGCAACTGGTGGTGTAATATCGGCAATAATACCAAAATAGAATACGAATAAATGAGCTGACAATGCAACAGCGATAGGTACCACGGCACCTTCAGGAGAATCCAGCATTAATAATGTGATAATGGCTGGCGCAGCTATGGTCGACGTAATAACGTAGTTTGCTGTAGTTGGTGATCCCATACCTAAAACAATTGCAGCTAACATCGTAAAGAATAGCGTTAGCAATACATTTCCTCCAGATGCAGAAACAAGTCCATTAGCTAAACTTAATCCTAGTCCTGTTTTTACAACAACACCTACGATTATACCTGCAGCTGCAGTTGCTGCTGCTACAGCAAGTGCTGTGCGGGCTCCATCTACTAGTGCTTCGATAATATCTTTAAATCCAAGACGTGTTTCTTTATTGAATGAACTTACAATTATCGTTAATAAAATACCGTACAAAGCTGCTTGCATCGTAGGGATATTGTTAAATAACATAACGATAATTCCAACAATCGGAAGCAGTAAGTAAATTTTCTTTAAGACTGCTTTCCGGTCCGGCATTTCTTCTGGTTTTAACCCTCTTAATCCAACTCGTTTGGCTTCAAAGTGAGTCATAATCCAAATTCCTGTGAAATAAAGCAGTGCAGGGATTGCTGCTGCTTTTGCAATATCCCAGTACTCAATTCCACCAATGAATTCAACCATTAAGAATGCTGCTGCACCCATGATTGGAGGCATAATTTGACCACCAGTAGAAGCAGCTGCTTCTACCCCACCGGCAAATTCTTTTTTATAGCCAAGTTTTTTCATCATTGGAATCGTATATGATCCTGATGTAACTACGTTCGCTACAGAACTTCCTGAGATTGTTCCTTGCAATGCACTTGAGAAAATGGCTACTTTAGCAGGTCCACCAATTAAATGTCCTGCAAAAGCAACGGCTAAATCATTAAAATATTGACCCACACCGGTCTTTACTAAAAACGCTCCAAATAACAAGAATACGAATATGAACGTTGCAGATACGCTTAAAGGAGTACCTAGAATACCATCCGTTGTAAAGAACATCAGTTGAACAACACTTTCTAAATCTTGACCACGGTGAGCCAAGAATCCTGGGAAATAACGACCGAAGAACGTGTAAAGAATAAATACAGTTGAAATAATCGTGATTGGTAGACCAACCGCTCTTCGAGTTGCTTCCAAAACAAGCAAAATGGCTAATACACCGACAATTAAGTCTGGTGTAGTTACATTACCTACTCGGAATACTAAATCGTTGTACATGATTGGCCAGTATAAACCGACTCCAATGGATAAAATCGATAAAATATAATCATAAAAGGGAATCCTGTTTCGTTTGCTGCGATCGCCTTTTTTAATTGCTGGGAACAGCAAGAAAATTAATGATAAGGCAAAGCCTAAATGGATCGAACGCTGAATATAAGCCGTATATTGGCCAAAAATGGCTGTGTACACTTGGAATAAAGAAAAGGCTAGCAATCCAAAGAATACAACTTTCAACATAATGCCTTTTAAATCTCGTGTATTCGATTCCGGATCATACTTCTCTAATATTTCACGTTGTTGTTCGT
>JAHIWI010000276.1 GCA_018816185.1 Bacillota bacterium | reverse complement strand
TCAGTGTTACAAGTAGGTGTATTAGATGAAAATGATGCTTCTGCTGATGTAGCTTGACCTAATGAGAAAACCATTGTTCCCATTGTTAAACCGATTAACATTTTTTTCATGTTGTATCCCTCCTCGCAAACTAGCTTATCTGTTAATTCTCGCAAAAAAATACCTAATCATTTCCAATGTGACCATCGGAATTGAAAAGGTATGCTGTATAAGGCTTTCTATAGCAAAAAAATGTGTAGTATTAGAGAATTTCCCATAAACTTCATTTTAAAAGGTATTGACGCTATTAAAAACTTCTTCGTAAAACGCTTTCAGACTCGTTTTCTCTAGTTCAGCTAAGCTACTTTCGTCAATTCGTAAGAAAGCGAGTTGTAATTTTTCGGATGATTTTTTCCTTACTCGTGGGTGTGTTAATTCATCAAGCAATTCAGTCTTAATGATCGATTCAAGGTCATTCATAGAACTAATTGTTTGAGTAGCACCTCGAAATGGAAAGAGCGTTTGATAAGCTTCAATTAAACTTTTCATTCCCGTTCACTCACTTCCAGGAACATTAAGTTCAGATATTTGTTCTCCAATAATTACGATTGAAGGTTCCATTTTCACAAATTCAGGAAGCCATTGCACCATCCCGTATGAATATTGGAACAACATTGGATTTTTTATTCCTTCTATAGGAATGTATCCTTTCATTCGATAAACAGAAGACGGTAAAGTTCTTAACCAATCTTCAAATTGATCTTGGATAACTGGATGTTTAAATGTAACAAGTCGCGTTGAAAGTGATAGATCTTTTCCTATTTGAGCTGGAACTATTTGATGTTCAGTAATCGATCCATTCATTTTTTCTAAATAAGATAGAGGACACTTAGCATGTGAAGTTTGAATCAGTGTTGCCGTTGAATTAAAACTTTGTAGCTCAAAAATGACTTTAGCCTGTTCACCATCTGTTAATAAATCCATTTTATTGGCTAACAAAAGATGTGAATGTCGAATTTGTTCTAAGAATAAAGAACGCATTTGAGGTGAAAGTTTTTCACGATCTAGCCAAAGTTTACTATCAACAACAGTAACGATTCCTTTTACATTCAAATCCTTTGCAAATAAAGGCGAATAAACTGCGTCTAATGCTTCAACTGGATGTGCAGCTCCTGTTGTTTCTATTAATAACACGTCAAATGTTTCACCAGTTAATAAAGTTTGTAATTGAGCTTCCGTTTTCTCGGAACCCGTGCAACAAATGCACCCTTCTAACATTTCTTTTAAAGGGACATCGTCTTCCACTGATTGCGAGTCGAACGGAAGTTTCCCTAATTCATTCATAATAACTGCAGGCTTTAACCCATTTTCTTTAAATTGACGTATGATATCTGTTAATAAAGAGGTTTTGCCACTCCCTAAAAAACCACTAAGTAAATATACATCTTTCATAAAAAGCATCCTTTCACGATAAAATCCTAGGAAAAAAGCTGGCCTATTGAACAGGCCAGCTTTAAATTATTTAGCTAATTCTTTCATTAATAATTCTTTTGCTTTTAGCAACTGTGGATCTTCTTTTTCAATTTTAACGCGCAAGCGATCCATTAAGGCATATGTTGTGTCACCTGTTAAGATACCTGTTTCTTCAAGTTCACTCTCTTTTTGAATTTGTTTGATGGCTGTTTCAGTCTGCTCGTCAAATAATCCATCTACCTTCCCAGTATCAAGTCCAATAGCAACAAGCATTTCTTCTGCCGCCTTAACTTGATCTGAAAGAACGCCTGTTTTCAACTCGACTGAAGCATCTAAATAAGGCAGTTGAGTATAGGATGGATATTCAATTTTAATATCTGGAGCAATTCCTTTTTCATGAATCCAGTTACCTTCTGGTGTTAACCATTTAGCAGTTGTAAATTTCATGTTGGAACCATCAGTTAATTCATTAGCCGTTTGAACAGTACCTTTACCGAATGTATTTAATCCGATTAATTGTGTGCCAGCGGATTCGCTCATTGCACCTGCAAGAATTTCAGAAGCTGATGCACTACCACCATCGATTAATAGAGTGACAGGCACTTCAACTTTTGTACCATTTGTAGCTGTATAGATTTCAGCATCTTTATCTTTTACTTTTGTTTGGAATAACGGTTTTCCAGCATCCACAAACAAATTCGAAATATCAATGGCCGATGTTAATAAACCACCTGGATTTTGTCGGACATCTAGAACCATTGCTTCCATACCCTTTTCTTTCATATCAGTAATAGCTTTTAGCAGTTCATCATATGTGTTCTGTGAAAAACTAGTAATTTGGATATGGGCAACTTGGTCTTCTAATAATTCCGCATAAACAGTTTCAATTGGAATTTCATCGCGAACGATTGTAATTTCCATTGGATCACTCATATCACCACGTTTAATGGTTAAAGAGACAGATGTTCCTTTTTCTCCGCGAATCAGAAGTACAGCTTCTGAAGCACTCATTCCTTGAATACTTTCACCATCTACCGCGATAATTTGATCATTTGGAAGAATACCTGCTTTTTCAGCTGGTGAGTTTTTAATTGGTGAAACGACTGAAATAAATCCATTGCGTTCTTGGATTTCTGCACCAATCCCTTGGAAACTAGAAGAAATGCTTTCTTCAAATTGAGCAGCTTCATCTTGATTCATATAATCTGAATATGGATCACCAAGTGCATCAATCATACCGTTAATCGCACCATTTACTAATGCTTCTTGGTCAATATCAGCGTAATATTCAGCTTTTAAATCATCATAAGCTTGATATAATTTTTGGAATTCTCTTCTCTCAGGTGAGCCAACTTCAACTACTTTATCTTCACCAAACGTTAAAGCGAATATAGTTAAACCTGCTGTACTTAATATTAAGGTGAAAATTAACATGATAAAGAAGAAAGGTTTTAACCGTATATATTTACTTGCAGGTGCGTTTTGATGGTCAATTTCAGCTTGCTCATTTTGATGCTCTTGATTGTTTTGTTGATCGTCCAAATTATTCACCACTTTCAAATCGAAACCTAAATAATACGCTTCAATGTATATGTATAGTTTATCAGTTTCTACGTATTAACGGAAAGAAAAAAGCTGTCAATTCTCATATGACAGCCTTTTCTCATGAACGTAAAATTAATCTTCAATAGCAGCGTCTAAAGCCACTTCAATCATATCGTTAAATGTTAATTGACGTTCTTCAGAAGAAGTCACTTCACCTGTAAGTAAATGATCACTTACCGTTAAGATAGATAGTGCTTGACGACCAAATTTAGCTGCTAGGGTATATAATGCTGAAGATTCCATCTCTAAAGCTAAAATACCGTATTGAGCCCATTTCTCGTGTTCAGCATGCTCATTATAGAAAACATCTTCTGTGAAGACATTTCCTACTTTTAAATTCAAGCCTTTTTCTTTACCAGCATTATATGCTTTTAAAAGTAAATCAAAGTCTGCTGTTGGAGCGAAATTAATTCCATTGAAAATAATTTCATTCATTTTTGAATCCGTCGATGCACTCTGTGCAATAATTACATCTCGAACTTTCACATCGTGATGAATAGATCCACAAGTTCCAACTCGAATTAGTTTTTGAACATCATATTCATTCATTAATTCAGTTACATAAATCGAAATAGAAGGAACACCCATACCAGTACCTTGTACTGAAATTCGTTTACCTTTGTAAGTACCTGTGTAACCAAACATGTTACGAACTTCATTATAAAGAACAACGTCTTCTAAAAACGTTTCTGCAATATATTTAGCACGTAGTGGATCTCCTGGTAGTAAAATCGTATCGGCGATATCGCCTTTTTTTGCATTAATATGAACACTC
>JAHIWI010000275.1 GCA_018816185.1 Bacillota bacterium | reverse complement strand
GAATATGGTGCAAACCACACGGCAATCGTGCTAGGTTACGGCATGTTATTCAATCATTCTTATACGCCTAATGCGCATTACGATATAAACTTCGAAAACCACACATTCGATTTTTATGCCTATACGGATATTGAAGCTGGTCAAGAAATATTGATTAATTATAATGGTGAAGTTGATAATGATGATCCATTGTGGTTTAACGAAGATATTCAGGATGAAGATTAAGCTGAATGAAATCTTATAAAGTGATTTGTTGTGGCTTTCATTCCATTTAAAAAGGGCTACCATTTTTCTTGAGATTAGTGAACATGTACACATAGTTTATTTATCAAGCCACCCTATCTCGGTTTATCGAGATAGGGTGGCTTTCTTTTTAATAGATCTATATATAAACCTAGTGTTGATTTTCGTTACTGGCGAACACTTTCCGCGGGCGGTCCGTGAGCCTCCTCGTCGCAAGCTATTGCGGGGTCTCTACAGGACACACTTTTCCCGCTGGAGTCGTCGCCTTTCACTAAAATCACTGCTAACCAGCTTTAATAGAGCTTAAATTATTCAGAAATCAAAAACGCAAGAGTGCACCTCTCAATAACTGTGATATAAATATCACAAAACTGAATCCTTTACTTTTTAAACTTTGTTAAGTTGTGCATTTCTATATACTCACTTATACTAAATTGTATATCTGAATATTTCGAATTATTTAAAGGAGGAACTATGAATCTAGGAGCTTTTTCTATCAGTTTAAATGTTAAGGACATTCAAAAATCAAAATCATTTTATGAAACTCTAGGATTTCAAGTATTAGGTGGGGATATTACTCAAAACTGGCTCATTCTTAAGAATGAAGGGTGTGTCATTGGTTTATTCCAAGGAATGTTTGAAAAGAACATTCTAACTTTTAATCCTGGATGGAACCAAAATGCCGAAAATCTCGATTCATTTTCTGACATTAGGGATCTTCAAAAGCAACTAAAAGAAAAAGGAATTAAGTTGTTAACAGAAGCAGACGAATCAAGTAAGGGTCCAGCAAGCTTTACGATTGAAGATCCAGATGGGAATCCTATTTTAGTGGATCAACACGTCTGATTTTAACTATTGACCTTCCAATAAGTATTTAATAGAACGAGTAGAGTAATGTTTGTTTTCTCTACTTGTTTTTTATTGGCTTCGGAAAGCGGTAGAAATGAGAAAACCCACTTCCTTTTTAAAAAGAGAAAAGAGATGTTCCTAAAATCAATTTTCATGATTTTAGGAACACCTCATTAAATTTATTGCTAAAAATATTACATGACTCGTTTAAACATCTTTTCCACTTCATAAGTGGTGAAATGGATAATCACTGGTCGCCCATGTGGACATGTAAATGGATGTTCGGTGTTCTTTAAATCCTTGATCAACATGGACATGTCTTCCTTTGTTAAAAAGTGATTTGCCTTTATTGAACGTTTACAACTCATCATAATTGCTGCCTCTTCACGAAGTTTTTTGATATCGGGACGGCGATCATTTAGAACTTGTTCAATTAATTCCTTCACGACCTCTTCTTCAAATCCTTTGGGGAACCAAACGGGATGCTCCCTCACGATAAACGTAGTTGGACCAAATTCTTCTAGAAAAATTCCTATTTCCTCAAGTACAAGTTGATGTTCTTTTACTTTTAGTGCCTCATCAGCTGAATAATGGAACGAAAGTGGAATAAGTAGCGATTGTCTTTCTTCCGAGTGAACATCCCCTACTTTTTCTCGGAAAAATTCATACTTAATGCGCTCTTGAGCTGCGTGCTGATCTATCAAATAAAATCCATCTGCACTTTGACCAATAATATATGTTCCATGGATTTGACCAACAATATCAAGTTCAGGAAACGGCTCATTTGATGCAGTGTTTAAAGATTCAATATCTTCGTCTTCAAGATTTGGCATTGCGTGTGTTTCATGAGTTTCTTTTACCACGTTAAAATCCACTTCTTTATTGAACGTTGGTAAAGAAGGAACTTCTTTCACATAAGAAGACTTGACTGGTGGGGGCGTAGACTTCCACAAGTCCATCTGCTCACTTGGAGTAGATACTTTTTTTGTTTTCTCGACAATTTCTGGTGCACGCATAATCGAACGAATGGTTTTACGAATCGTCTCTTCGACTAACTGCATTAGTTCCTTTTCTTTGCTAAGTCGAATTTGTTGTTTGGACGGATGAACATTTACATCAGTTAGGAACGGATCTCCTTCAATTTGAAGAATGACCAATGGGTATCGATCAATTGGTAAAAAGGTATGATAGGCATTTACAATTGATTGTTGAACTGTATAATGTTTTACCCATCTACCGTTTACAAATAGTGTTAAATAGTTTTTTGAAGCCCTTGTGATTTCCGGCAATGAAGCATAGCCATAAATTTTATAATCTGCAGACTCGCCTTCAAATGCGATCATTTTTTTAGCAATGGAGATACCATAAATCGCTGCTATAACTTGTTGTAAATCACCACGACCATTTGTTTGCAATAAAGTTTGCTCACCATGTGTTAACTTAAATGCAACGGATGGATAGCATAATGCCAAACGATTAAGTAAATCAATAATATGACCTAATTCAGTTTGGATAGTCTTCATGTACTTTAACCGAGCTGGCGTATTGTAAAACAATTGGGAGATTTTAATATCTGTTCCTTTTCGTAATGCACCAGCGGTTTGTTTTTTTATATAACCGCCTTCAATTTCAATGTGAGTGCCTGAAGTAACGCCATCGGAAGTCCATAACGACACTTTTGAAACGGAAGCGATACTTGCAAGAGCTTCGCCTCTAAATCCAAGTGTTCGAATTCGGAACAAGTCATGCTCATTCGAAATTTTGCTTGTGGCATGTCTTGAAAAAGAAAGAACGGCATCTTCTTCATCCATCCCACTTCCATTGTCCGTTACATGGATGGTTTGCAGTCCCGCTTCTTCTAGGAAGACATCAATCGAAGTACTACCCGCATCAATCGCATTTTCAACAAGTTCTTTTACGACTGACGCTGGACGTTCAACAACTTCACCAGCAGCAATTTTATTCGACAAAGGTTCATCCATTAAGCGAATTTGTCCCATAAGCACAACTCCTTTCTATTTATTCTACTTGTCTATTTTTTGTTGTAATTCATGTAAATATTGAAGTGCTTTTAAAGGTGTTGTATTAGATATGTCTATGCTACGAATTAATTCAATTGTTTCATTTGCTTTAAGATTAGTTTGTTGTTGCGCTGAATCAACTGATTCAGTTCCAAAGAACGATAATTGCTCATTTAATGCATTTTGAGCGACTTGAGAGTCTCTTTTATTTTCTTGTTCTAATTGTTCTAATATTAATCGCGCACGTTGAATAATCGGTTCTGGTAATTGAGCTAGTTCAGCAACATGGATACCATAACTTTTATCTGCAGGACCATTTTTAACTTTATGCAGAAATACAACTTTACCACTTTGTTCAACTGCAGAAACATGTACATTTCTTAGCTTGTCTAATTCATTTTCAAGTCCAGTTAATTCATGATAATGCGTGGAAAATAAAGTATTCGCTTTTATTTCTGTGTGTATATACTCCATCATGGCTTGTGCAAGGGCCATACCGTCGTATGTTGATGTTCCTCGCCCTATTTCATCAAATAGCAATAAACTTCGCTCAGTCGCATGCGTAATAGCAAATGTAGACTCGAGCATCTCCACCATAAATGTACTTTGCCCTGAGGCTAAATCATCAGCTGCGCCAATCCTTGTGAAAATTTGATCGGTTATTGGCAATAACGCTTCCTCAGCAGGAACATAACAACCCATTTGAGCCATAATAACGGTGATGGCTACCTGTCGCATATACGTACTTTTACCTGACATATTCGGCCCTGTAATTAAGAGCATATTTTGTTCAGTTGTTAAGGAACAATCATTTGGAATATAGTGTTGTTTATTCATCATTTTTTCAACCACTGGGTGACGGCCGTTTATAATCTTCAGTTCATGCCCGTCATGAAAGGTAGGCTTAGTTAAGCGGTAGTGGTCCGCAACTTCAGCAAAACTAGCAAAGACATCTAATTCACTAATTTGAGAAGCAACCTGTTGAACACGAGGTATAAATGCTTTTACCTTCTCTCTAATTTCAACGAACAAAGTATATTCAAGTGCTAGACTCTCTTCTTCAGCGGTTAATATAATTGATTCTTTTTCTTTTAATTCATCGGTAATATAACGTTCCGCATTCGCTAACGTTTGTTTACGCTCATATCGAGTAGCATCCGCTAGATGAACGTAGGACTTTGTAATTTCAATAAAATAGCCAAACACACGATTATAACCAATTTTAAGTCCTTTGATTCCGGTGCGCTCTCGCTCTTTTTGTTCGAGTGCAGCAATCCACTCTTTCCCATTCTTTTTCGCATATCTTAGTTCATCTAAGCGCTCATGGTATCCATCTTTTATAATATCTCCTTCTTTTACTGACAAAGGAGGATGATCTGCAATTGCGGTTTGAAGTAATTCAACAACTTCCAAGCACTCATCTAAAGCTGATGCCAATTTTGGTAAGGCTATTAACTTACTAGAGTTTAAATGTGCTTTAATTAAAGGAATTTGCATTAAAGATTGTCTTAACTGACTTAAATCCCGTCCGCTAGCAGTCCCAAATGAGATTCTTCCAATTAATCGCTCTAAGTCATATACTTCTTTTAGTGCTTCACGTAAATCCGCACGAACGAAATATGCCTCAATCATTTCTTCGACAATGTTTTGACGTTCCTCGATTTGCAGACGATTCGCTAAGGGCTGATGTAACCATTGTTTTAGTTTTCGTGCACCCATTGCTGTGTTCGTTTCATCTAGAAGCCAATAAAGGGAACCCTTTTGGTCTCCACCACGTATCGATTGTACCAATTCTAAATTTCGTTTCGAATGAAAATCGATCGATAAGAATGTATTTCTTTCTTGATACGCAAAAGGTTGAATATGTTCGAGCGAGCGCTTTTGTGTTCGATGTAAATATCGAATTAATCGATCACAAGCATCATGAACTTCTACCGGATTCTCGTCAAAATAAGGAAGATGTGAAGTTCCCACTTTCTCACTTTCTTCAATGGATAATAAAATCGATTGTGCTTTAGCAAATTCAGACAATAATACATACATATGTTCAGATACGATTAGTTCTCGAATTGATAATGTTTGTAGTTCTTGCATCAAGCTTTTTTCATCACCATTTAATATAGTGCTTGACCCTTCGCCAGTCGATAAGTCTAAGTAACAGAACGCATATCGTGATTCATCTATTTCTTCTGCAGAAGCAATAAAATGATTCGATTTACTGTCCATATTTTTTCCTTCAATAATCGTACCAGGCGTAATTAAACGAACGACTTCTCGCTTAACGACACCTTTTGCAACCTTAGGATCTTCAACTTGTTCACAAATGGCTACTTTATATCCTTTTTGAATCAAAGTTTCTATGTAATTTTGAGCAGCATGATGTGGAACACCACACATAGGGATACGTTCTTTCGATCCGCCATCTCTACTGGTCAATGTTATTTCTAATATTTGAGATGCTTCTACTGCATCATCGAAAAAGAGTTCGTAAAAATCACCTAAGCGAAAAAATAAAAAAGCATCGGTGTATTCAGATTTAACTGTTAGGTATTGCTGAATCATTGGCGTGTAAGTTGTCATGTTGATACCTCTTTCAATTGTTGAAGCTATTCCTTCATTATAACAAAACACGTGATGAGAAAAACAACAATTGCTACATCTTTGTATTTTAGATGTTATTTCATTTCACCAATACAACTAACTAGAAATTTTGAAAGCAATCTATTCTACATTCCTGCTATTAAGTTGAAATTTCTAAATGCACAATTTCCTTAATAGAAAAAAAAAGAGCCGGATTTTTTCCGGCTCATTAAAATGAAGACGATTCTTTTGATTCGTTAAATGAGGATGTAGATGAAGATGACGAACTTTCATCTTGATATACCCATTCCTCTTCAAAATCTGAAGGGTGAACTGAAATACAAACTGTTGTTTCACCAACAACTTCAGCCAACAACTCTCGCTCCACTGTTACTTGGAACTGCTCTCCATCTGGTGTAATGATGGCTTCCGTACAATTTGGTTGTTGTAAAACTCGTACATGCACTTCTTCAGATCCGTGTGATTCTCCATCTCGATAATGAAGTTTTATACGATCTCTGTATGGAACTGTTTCAGAAAATACGGATGTTTTCGAATGGTCGTGATGCGCATACCAAACATTGACTTCATACTTCCCTGTCACTTCCACAAATTTTCCGTGTTTCTTCGCTGAATGCGTATGATTAATGACCCAACACCCTAAAATGCTGGAAGGGTTGTTAGGTGGGCGAAGCGTTTCACAAGCTTCGACTTTTTTCTTCCCTTTGGCCACGACGGCTTTTGTCACAATTTGACGTAAATATTTCAAACCCATCCTCCTCCGTTCGATTCCATTCATCATATGCACGGATTACCCATTAGGTGAAAGCACATTGTTTTTTCTTCGTCGTAACTTTGTGCATTTTATATAGTTCGATGTCAAAAGAAAAAGCACAACTAATTCCTTTTTAGGGGAATAGCTGTGCTTCCGAGTCAAATTATTCACAAGAACCAGGTTTACTGTTTTGAACGCGTGATCCAGTTTCACCACGAAGAATATCTCCCTCAGTGGCTTCGATGATTTGGTTCGTCACTTGATTTGCAATTGTATTCGAAACAAGTTGAAGCAAATCATTTACATCCATTTGGGATTGCTTAAACTCTTGAACAATCGGGATCGTATCAATTTCTTCTTCAATTTTCTCAATTTTTCCTTCGATCAAAGACAAAGCTTTTTCTTTTCCATAATGTTGGAAATTAACAGCTTGTTTTTGCAAACTTTTTAAGCTTGCGATTTTTTCACGGATTTTTTGATTTTCATTAATTTGAGCTTCTGCTCGTTTAAAGAAGTCAACTTCTTCTGTTTGTGCGATCATATCTGCAATTTCTTTTGCTTTCGCAATAATATCGTCTTTTGTAAATTCTGTTGTCATATGACACCCACTTCTTGGCCGGATAGGACTTCAATAAGTTCTCCATATAATGACCATGTTTTTGTTTGATTGATTTTAATTAATACACGCTTTCCGATAATATCTTTTGGTCCTACAAAGTTAACCAATTTGCTTGTTCTTGTATAACCAGCAAGTACATCGGGATTTTTCTTACTTTCACCTTCTACCAACACTTCAACAACTTCACCATTATATCTTTCCATCGCTTCAAGAGCGAATTGATTAACCAAGTTATTTAAACGTTGCAGACGGTCTTTTTTCACTTCCATTGGCACATTGTCCTCCATCTTCGCAGCAGGTGTGCCGTCACGAGGGGAATAAATATACGTGTATGCCATTTCGAATCCAACTTCTCTATATAAAGACATGGTTTCTTCAAATTGTTCTTCTGTTTCATTTGGGAATCCAACAATTATGTCAGTCGTTAATGCCACATTAGGTATAGCATACTTGATTTTTTGTACCAATTCCAAATATTGCTCTCGGCTATACTTACGTGCCATTAATTTCAGCATACTTGTTGATCCAGATTGGACTGGTAAGTGAACATGCTCGACAAGATTTCCACGTTTAGCTAAGACACTTATTAAGTGATCATCAAAATCACGAGGGTGACTCGTTGTAAATCGAATTCTTTCAATATCAATTAATCGTAAGTCGTCCATTAAATTGCCTAATCGATACGAAGAGTCATCTAAATCTTTCCCATAAGCATTTACGTTTTGACCTAATAATGTAATCTCCTTATAACCTTGTGCAGCAAGGTGTCGCACTTCTTGAATAATATCTTGAGGACGACGACTGCGTTCTTTTCCACGTGTATAAGGAACGATACAATATGTACAGAATTTATCACAGCCATACATAATGTTCACCCATGCTTTTATTTCTCCGCGTCTCACTTTAGGCAAGTTTTCAATGACATCGCCTTCTTTTGACCAAACCTCAATCACCATTTCTTTTGATAAATAAGCTTCGTGCAAAATATTAGGTAAGCGATGAATATTATGTGTGCCAAAAATCATATCGACTTGATCATATGTCTTGAGAATTTTGTTAACCACCGATTCTTCTTGAGACATACAACCACACACACCGATTAACACATCCGGATTATTTCGTTTCAATAATTTTAAATGACCCAACTCACCGAACACTTTGTTTTCTGCATTTTCACGAATGGCACAAGTATTTAACAAGACCACATTTGCTTCTGCAACAGTGTTCGTTGGTTCGTATCCAAGACCCATAAATATTCCTGCCATAACCTCAGTATCGTGCTCATTCATTTGACATCCATAAGTCCGAATATAAAACTTTCGACCAATCCCCATGTTTGCAAACTCTGGTTCAATGCCAAAATCATGTTGGTATTCTACTTGTTCTTTCCCTCTTTTTTTTGCTTCTTTTAAGTTAGGAGGAACATAAACAGATTGAAAGTATTGACTATAGTCTTTACCTTCCTTGTTTTGCGGATTTATTTCTTTCACTTGAGAACTATTTAATCGCTGTTCTTCGTTCACGAGAACACTCCTTTGCCTAGTCACATCAGTTTAAATCTACATTCATTTATTATACTGAAAGAAGTACCAAACCTACAAGGTCATTACTTGAATTGTCTTGTTTTCGACAAATAAAGACACCAAGAGATTCAGATGCTCACCTCGTCTTTACATTTGATATAACACAAGATGTCTACTTATCTATGATAAGAGCTTGTCCTACATATTGGTGTTTCCGTTCTGCTTATGCATCGCTTCGCTTGAGGCATGAAAGTGAGATATCAATGCACAAAAATAAGGGACCATCTCTCAGTCACTATATGACCTTTGAGATAGCCCCTTACTGGTTATGATCTTACTCTTTT
>JAHIWI010000274.1 GCA_018816185.1 Bacillota bacterium | reverse complement strand
GTTGTTGAGATGTATTCTTTTCCATATTCAGTTTCAATATAGGATTGTGCATCTCTTTTAGCCGTATCAGAAATTCGAGTTGAATCTGTACGCATATAAGTTATTAAACCAACAGAACCTTCCTTGCCAACATTTATACCTTCATATAGTTGTTGAGCAAGCATCATTGTTTTTCTTGCACGGAAGTTAAGTTTACGAGCTGCTTCCTGTTGCAATGATGATGTTGTAAACGAAGGAGCTGGATTGCGTTTACGTTCTTTTTTGACAACGCTTGTCACTTCGAACTGATCGCCTTTTATTTGTTTTAATATTTCTTTAACCTGTTGTTCGTTTGTTAGTTTGACTTTTTCTTTGCCATTTCCAAAATAAACGGCGTCGAAAGGTTTTTTACCTTTTTCAAAGTTTCCTTCAATTGACCAGTACTCTTCAGGTTGGAACGTCTTAATTTCGTTTTCACGATCAATAATTAGACGTAGAGCAACTGATTGAACACGTCCAGCAGAGAGTCCTTTTTTGACTTTCTTCCATAGTATTGGACTAATGTTGTATCCAACAAGTCGATCTAGAATTCTTCGAGCTTGCTGTGAATCAACAAGGTCCATATCAATCGGACGAGGATTTTTAAAAGATTCTTTTATTGCTTCTTTTGTAATTTCATTAAATACAACACGACAATCTGATTCAATATCAATGTTCAATGAGTTCGCGAGATGCCAAGCAATTGCTTCACCTTCGCGATCCGGGTCAGCTGCGAGATAAATTTTCTTCGCTTTTTTAGCTGCTGATTTCAAATCTTGCATTACGGGGCCTTTTCCGCGGATTGTAATGTATTTCGGAGAATAGTTATTCTCTACATCTACACCCATTTGGCTTCGCGGCAAATCACGCACATGACCAAGTGATGCTTTAACTTTATATTTTTTGCCAAGGTAACGTTCAATCGTCTTCGCTTTGGCTGGCGATTCTACAATCACTAAAAAATCCGACATGTATGTGCCTCCTTATAGAGGTTCCTAATAAATCAATAAAAGAAATACCTGTTGCAAAATGTATAACAGATTGCAGGAGATTGCAACCATTTTTCATTTATGTGTCAACTTTGATGCACATTTTGTTTTAGTTCTTCAAGAATTTGGAATCCATTCCACACGGGTTTTGCTCCTTCAAGCATAAGTAAATGAGGACCAACTGACAACTCTGAAGAAATGGAACCTGGAACACAAAATACGTCCTTGCCATTATCAATTGCATGTTGCATTGTACTAACCGTTCCACTCTTTTCTTTTGCTTCAGTAACTACCACTGCATGAGATAATCCACTTATTATTCGATTTCTCATAGAAAAAGTCCATTTTTTTGGCGTTACATAAGGTGGATATTCCGTCAAAATTAATTGATGTTGTTCCATGGTATGAAATAACACACGATTTTCTTTCGGGTATTGCGTAAATAAACCATGTCCAACAACAGCAATCGTTTTTCCCCCAAGATTGTGGGTAATAGCATGAGCCATTGCGTCAGCCCCTTTAGCTAGTCCACTAACAATCACAACTTTGTCCTTGATTAGTGGAGGGATAATAAAGTTCATCGCTTCTAGAGAGTATGACGTTGCTTCTCGAGATCCAATAATCGCAACAAATAATTGTTCTTTTAAATAGCCGATTTTTCCTCTTGCATACAAAATGGCTGGCGGATCATATAACGTTAATAATTGTTTAGGGTAAGTGGATTCATTAAATAAAATGGGGGTAATTTGATGCTTTTCATATGCTCGCAGAAGTGGGGTTTCTAGCGATTTATCATATGATTTTTGAAATCTTACAGTTCGTTCATAAGATAATTTTAATAAGTGGGAAAGTTGATGGATTGGCATTTTGTCGACAGACTCTAACTCAGGATCTACCTGAAGAAGTGGGGTAAGTCTGTTTAGCGGCACCGGAAAAACATAGTGCAGTGCTAGTAAACGTTGCTTAAACTGATCATCATTCATTCGTTTCCTCCTTTTTCATCCAATACTATTCAGGTTTATATCGAAAAAAAGCGACACATCGGTTGATGTGCCGCTTAACATTATATTAATGTGTTTTACATTGATCGTACAAGCCTTTTTCTTTAATTACTTTAATTAAAGTTTCACCAATAACAGATGGAGTAGCTGCAACTTCCATACCTGCAGCATTCATTGCTTTGATTTTTTCAGCAGCTGTACCTTTACCACCAGAGATAATTGCACCGGCATGGCCCATACGTTTACCTTCTGGAGCTGTTTGACCACCGATAAATCCTACTACCGGTTTCGTCATGTTTGCTTTAATCCACTCAGCAGCTTCTTCTTCCGCTGTTCCGCCGATTTCACCAATCATAACTACTGCATACGTATCTGGATCTTCATTGAATGCAGAAAGTGCATCAATAAAGTCAGTTCCGTTTACTGGGTCTCCACCGATACCTACAGCTGTACTTTGTCCAATTCCTTCTTGAGAAAGTTGGTGTACTGCTTCATAAGTAAGTGTACCAGAACGAGAAACTACGCCTACATGGCCTTTTTTGTGAATGTAACCAGGCATAATACCAATTTTACATTCTTCAGGTGTAATAACACCTGGGCAGTTAGGTCCGACTAAACGCGTTTTTTTGCCTTCCATATAACGCTTCACTTTTACCATATCCAATACTGGAATATGTTCAGTGATACAAATCGCCATATCTAAGTCAGCATCAACAGCTTCTAGAATTGCATCTGCAGCGAATGGAGCTGGTACATAAATAACTGACACATTAGCGCCTGTTGCTTTAACAGCTTCTTCTACTGTATTGAAAACGGGAACGCCTTCAGCTTCAGTTCCGCCTTTACCTGGAGTAACACCAGCGACGATTTTAGTTCCATATTCAAGCATTTGCTTTGTATGGAAAAGAGCAGTTGATCCCGTGATACCTTGTACGAGTACTTTCGTATCTTTATTAATATATACGCTCATCTTTTGTCCCTGCCTTTCTTAGCCTACTAGTTCAACAATTTTTTGCGCGCCATCAGCCATAGAGCCAGCCGCAATAATGTTTAAGCCAGATTCGTTCAATAATTTTTTACCAAGTTCTACGTTTGTACCTTCTAAACGAACAACTAATGGTACTTGTAATCCAACTTCTTTAGCAGCTGTGATTACACCTTCAGCAATAACGTCACACTTCATAATTCCACCAAAGATGTTAACGAAAATACCTTTAACATTTTTGTCAGATAAGATGATTTTGAATGCTTCCGTTACTTTCTCAGCAGTCGCGCCGCCCCCAACGTCAAGGAAGTTAGCGGGTGATCCGCCGTAATAGCTGATTGTATCCATTGTTGCCATAGCTAGTCCAGCACCGTTAACCATACATCCGATGTTTCCATCTAAAGAGATATAGCTAAGGTCATATTTAGATGCTTCAATTTCTTTTGCATCTTCTTCATCATAGTCACGTAATTCTAAGATATCTTTGTGACGGTATAGAGCATTTGCATCGAAGTTAAACTTCGCATCAAGTGCCATAACGTCCCCACCACCAGTAACTACTAATGGGTTGATTTCTACGATTGCCGCATCTTTATCAACAAATACTTGGTAAAGACCAAGCATGAATTTCACAGCTTTGTTAACTAAGTTAGCTGGAATATTCATGTTGAAAGCCATACGACGAGCTTGGAAACCAGTCAATCCAACAACAGGATCGATAACTTCTTTAAAGATTTTTTCAGGAGTTGCTTCTGCAACTTCTTCAATATCCATTCCGCCTTCTTCAGAACCCATAAGAGTTACACGAGAAGTGGCACGGTCAAGTACTAAACCTAAGTAGTACTCTTTTTTAATGTCGCAACCTTCTTCAACAAGAAGACGCTTAATTTCTTTTCCTTCAGGACCTGTTTGATGAGTAACAAGTACTTTCCCAAGAAGTTCTTTCGCGTATGTACGAACTTCATCTAAGTTCTTCGCGATTTTAACACCGCCAGCTTTACCACGACCACCTGCGTGGATTTGAGCTTTCACCACGACAACGTCTGTGCCAAGTTCTTTTGCAGCTTTTACCGCTTCTTCAGGAGAAAAAGCAACTAAACCGCTCGACACTGCGACACCATATTGTCTGAGGAGTTGTTTACCTTGATATTCATGGATATTCATTTTACATCCTCCAATCAAACTTCTGTCAAGTAATTTACTACCTTTACCATTGTATAAAACCTGTCATACAATGTCCACATAAGACTGCTATAACACGTAAAACATCAAATATTCCGACTTCTTGTCGTTTTATAGCAAAACAGTTTGATACGCATTCCAGCTACCTTTCGACAATAAAAAAGAGATCATTCGTCCATCTAACGATGCTAACGAAAGATCTCTTTTATCTTCTTTTTAACCCTTGAGTTTGATCAATCCGGTAAATAAAGGCGAATACTTCAGCAACCGCTTGATACAATTCTTCCGGGATTGATTCATTAATGTTCAGTTGACCGAGCAAAGACACTAAACTCGGATTCTCTTGTATCGGTATTTGGTTTTCTTGTGCTTTTTTTAAAATGTTTTCTGCAATTTTTCCTTTTCCTTTTGCAATAATGACTGGAGCATTTTCAGCATCTGGCTTGTATGTGAGGGCAATGGCTTCTTTTCTTCTTAGTTGCTCTTCATTCATATCTTAATATCGACTCCTTGTGTAGGCACTTGATGTTGACGATCGAGACCTGGAATCGGTTGTTTTTCAAAAGGTTTCATAAAGACACCCGATAATTGATAATCCAATGCTTGCAAACCATCTTTTAGTGCTTCTTTAAACGGTTCTGCTACCGCTTGTAGGGCATCATTTTCATTAAATATCGTCACGGTAACCACTCGATTTTGAACTTGCATATCAATAACGGTTTCTTTGAGAGCATTTAAATCCAAATAAAACATAACACGAGCATAGTTCGAATCAATTTTTCCATCTTCCTTCATGCGTCCATTCCATTGAAGGGTAGCATCCATTTTCTTCCCTAAGAAATCAAGCGGAACTTGCATAAGCAATTGATGTTGAGGACCATTTTCACCTGATAAAATTTGAAGTCCATTCATTCGAGTAATAATGGTATCTGCAACTTCTTTCATTGGCATAGAAATACTTGGGTCTTGTAATAAAGCTAATAGTTGCGGCTTAAGTGTTTCACTCATTTGTGTAAGATTACTACCTAATTGTCCTAACTTAGCTTCATAGGAGAATCCTAAATCTTGTAAGACTTGCTTCATCGCCAATTCAATTGTTTTCTGATTCACCCCAGATTGGACAGCCAGTTCAGCCTGACTTAACACTTGTTGAACGGGTATCTGAGTAGATTGGCTGGCTAGTGACGTTAGTTGCTGAAAAACTTTTGAGTTTGGAGCAGTTCCATTTAAAGATTGTAGTAAGGACAAAATATGCTCCTTAGGCGCATTGCCTTGAACATCAGTTTGTAAAGGTGCTGATTGGCTAAGTGAAGCAAATGCTTTCACGATTTCATTTGTCATTGTCTTCATACTTGTTTTCCAAGCTTGTGAATTTACTGGTGTATTTTCTAAACGTTGTAATTGTGTTTGCAATTGAAGTTTGACTTCATTCGATAATAATTGGTTTTGCTGAATCGAGTTTTGTAACGCCTGGACATTCGTTTGAACTTGACTAGGTGTTGATTGATGCAACTGAATTAATTGCTGACCAATCGTTCCTTGACTCTCTGTTTTTGAGCTTGCACTGGTAGTTGAAGGTGGGGTCAAAAAATTAGAGATGGATGCCTGCCTTGGAACAAGACCCACTTCTTTTAACATGCTTAATAAACTAGATTTATCACTAACAGAAGAATTCGGTGACAACAATGTCTCCAAAGCCTTGCCAACAATGGTCCCACCTAGTTCCTTCGACAATGGTTGAGTAATCTGGTTTAGTGTTTGTTGAATTGCAGCCTTTTGAGCGGGTGGTAGGGATTGGTCAGACTGAAGCGTTTGCTTAAGTGAATCCAATAGCGTATTGAGTCCTGTTTTATCCCCACCACTGATGATTGATCGAAATATCTCATTTGTAAATGGTAATTTCATCTCACTCATTCTTTGAATAGCTTGCACTGCATCTGCCAGTTTCACTTGGGGCGGCAGATTTTTTATCCACTGTTCTGCTTGTACTAGTTGGTCTTTGGACAAAGGAATTTGTTCCTTCACCATATGTTGAACGAGCGCTTGCATTGTCGGAGTTTTAGGCAATTGAAGCGAATCCATTAATTGTTGAATTTGCACAGAAGGAGACGACGTTTGTGGCAGCGCTCCGGTTACAACTTTTAGTTGCAACTCTGGCTTAACACTTGTTACTTGAAAATAATGTGAGTCGCCAGCCTTTAGTGGAACTTCAAGCTTGGCTATCATTTTTTGATTTCCTACTTGCACTTCAGCCGTTTGATTTGGATACAATTTTTTGATATTGCCATGAAATACTTGTCCCTGCTTTAAAGAGAGAGGTTGTTCAACCACTGATTGTGATCGCATATTTGGTTGAATAGATGAAAAAGACGCCGCTGTCATAGGTAACCCCCACCTTTCCAACTACATAGATTTAATAGGTTCAAATGATTTCCGATGAATTGGCGTATAGCCAAAACGTTGTAAGGCTTCTAAATGTTCAGCTGTTCCATAACCTGCATTTTTTGAAAAAAGATAGTTCGGATATTGTTGATGCCATTCATCCATTAATTCATCTCTAGTTGTTTTAGCCAATATAGAAGCAGCTGCTATACATAAGCTTTTTGAATCACCTTTTATAATCGAGTGCTGTGAAATGTCTAACGGAAGTTTCATTGCATCGATTAACAATACATCCGGTTGAATGCTTAAAAGTTTGACAGATTCACCCATGGATTCTTTAGTTGCTTCGTAAATATTGATTTCATCTATTCTTAATGGGGGCTGAACATGAATGCTATATGATTTTGCATGTTTCTTTATCTGCTGAGCAAATTCGTTTCTTTTACTACGGGAGATTTGTTTCGAGT
>JAHIWI010000043.1 GCA_018816185.1 Bacillota bacterium | reverse complement strand
ATATTCACTTGCTTCATTCAATTCCATTACCTGCATTGCACGTATGTGGTCCATATATTGAACTGTCAGTTCTGCCATTGGAATATCATAGATATCAATTTCCAAACGATGTATTAAATGCAATAATAAATCGAGAGGACCTTCAAACGCCTCTAATCTAACTTTGTAAGACACAGTCTCTCCCCCTAGCAATATATAATCAAACTTTAGTATAGAGGAATGGTGAAAAGAATGCATCCGTTGTTTCATCCACTTTTTTTGCAATTTATTCTTTATTTCAATGAACAACAAGATTATTTTGAATGTCATGAAGTACTAGAGGAGTATTGGAAAAGTGTTTCACCTAATGATAAGTCACATCCCTTAACTGCGTGGATCTTACTTTCAACAGGAATGTACCACTGGAGAAGGAATAACAGAGCGGGCGCAAAACGGTCTTTAGAAAATGCGCAAAAACGATTTTCATTGGATCTAAATAGTGAATATTATAGTGGAATAGATATGGCAGAAATGCATTTGAACTTAGAAAATTCTATCGCCCTCATCAATCAATCAAAAGAGTTTAAACCGTTCACCCTCTCGATCCTTTCCGATGAGTTAAATCAACGGATTCAAAACCAACAGATGCCGTTAGCCTTGATTGGTGAAGAACTTATACACAAACATATGCGAAGAGACCGCAGTGAAATACTAAAAGCTAGAGAAGAAAAAAGAAGGAACAGACAGTAAAGTCTGTTCCTTCTTTTTAGTTCATGCATTTATCAATGAATGGCTTGGTAATTTCAGTAGAAGTTACGACAGTACAAGGTAAAAATTGTAGAACACTGTTCACCATTGCTTTGCCTATACCATCTCCACGATGTGACGGATTAACCGTAATATGTTGAATAACGCAAACGTCTTCAACGGACTCCACACCTATTAAGCCAACAAAGTCTTCTTCTTTTTTCCACATGAATAAATGCCAATTCGGATTTGTCTCATATAATTGCATGGAAACCTGCAATTTTTTCAAAGCTTTTTCCTCTGGCATAAACGATAAAAGACCCATCGCTATTTTTTCACATGTTTTTTTATAACGTACTAACATATTTGATATCCCTCATTTTTGATCCCTTTAAGCACCATGACAATCCTACATGATAAAGAAAAGAATTTCAACTAAAGTTCCATTCATTAGCGATTCGGAGCAATGAAAACCCAATATATAATACCCCATATTATCGCGATTAAACCTATAAATATGAACAACATGACATTTTGTTTCTTCATTTTACACCACCAATTGAATCATCGTATAAAGAAACATCTAAACGAATTAAATCTTCTAATGATTCTCTTCTAATGACTAAACGATGGTTTCCATTTTCAACAAAAACAACAGCTGGTTTAGCAAGACGATTGTAGTTACTTGCCATAGAATAGCCGTATGCACCGGTGCAAAAAACAGCTAAATAATCACCTGCATTCGCTTTAGGAAGATTAATTTCTTCAATTAATTTGTCACCAGATTCACAGCATTTCCCTGCAATCGTATAAGTTGTATCGTAAGTTGAAAGCATATTATTGGCAATCGCTGCATCATATTTAGCTTGATAAAGTGCAGGTCGAATATTGTCTGACATTCCTCCGTCTACCGCTAAATAGGTACGGGTTGATGGAATCTCTTTTTGAGAACCTATTTTATACAACGTAGTTCCAGCGTCACCAACTAACGAACGACCTGGTTCAATCCAAATCTCGGGCATTGGATAATCGACTTTACTTAATTCATCTCTGATCGTTTTAATCATATCTTCAACATATACTGATGGCTCTAGCGGATCATCTTCTTCGGTATAACGAATTCCAAATCCTCCACCTAAGTTAAGAACCTCACATATAAAATCATCTTTTTGATGCCAATCTTTCATTTTATTCATCAGTTTTTTAGCGGCTAATGAAAAAGCAACGGTATCAAAAATTTGAGAACCTATATGACAGTGCATACCTAATAGATGAATTGATGAATGGTCCTTTACTGATTGAAATGCTTGATCAGCTTGTCCATTCATTAAGTCAAATCCGAATTTCGAATCTGCTTGACCTGTCGTAATATAGTCATGTGTATGGGCTTCAATGCCAGGAGTAACACGTAGTAAAATTCGCACCTCTACGTTTTGCTCACTTGCGATTGCTTTTAAACGATCGATTTCATGGAAATTGTCAACAACAATACATCCAATTTTGGAAGTGATGGCAAACATGATTTCTTCATCACTTTTGTTATTTCCATGAAAATGAATTCGTTCAACAGGAAAACCTGCTCGGATTGCAGTAAATAGCTCTCCACCTGAAACGACATCTAAAGATAGCTTTTCTTCCGCTGCAAGTTGGTACATTGCAATACTTGAAAAAGCTTTACTAGCATATGCAACTTCTGCTTTTACGTTTGCTTTTTTAAAAGTTTGAATAAAAGCTCTCGCTCTTTGTCGAATTAAAGAAGTGTCATATACAAATAACGGAGTACCATATATTTTAGCTAGTTCAACAGTGTCAACCTGTCCAATTTGTAATACGCCTAAATCATTAATTGATTGCGTTCCATATAAATGCATCTTCATCTCTCCTGGTGATTTTTCAATATATGAACCTTACCATAGGAAAAGACTTAGATGCAATGTATGGACTATGATCTTTTACGATTAGGAGACTGAACAATAAATGGCCTTAATGCACCTGAAGATATCGGAAACCTCACCAATATTCGGCTAAATGCTTTCGGGAAAAACGGAACGAGTGGCCATAAATATGGGACGCCCATAGGTTTTAAAGAAGATAAATACATAAATAATAGGAGTAACCCTACAAAGTAACCTACTCCCCCAAATATAGCTGTAATTACTAACAACATATTTCTAAAAATCTTCGTTGCCACGCTGAGCTCATATGAGGGAATTGCAAAAGTAAAGATTGCAGCAATTGCTGAGTAAAGAACAACTTCAGGTATGAACAAACCGACATCAATGGCAATCTGACCAATTATAATAGCGGCAACTAATCCCATAGCGGTAGACAAGGGTGTCGGTGTGTGAATAGCTGCTAGCCTTAAAAATTCTAACCCTAGATCCGCAAAAACTAATTGTAAAAACAAAGGGACTTCTGCCATTTCTTTTGGTCCAATAAATGAAAGGAAATCGGGTAAGTGTTCCTTTTCTTTAACGAGTAAATACCAAAATGGTAAAAACGTTAAACTCATTAAAAAACCTGCCATTCTCGATAAACGAACAAACGTTCCAACCATTGGTGCTTGTCGATATTCTTCTGCATGCTGTAAATGATGAAAAATGGTTGTGGGTACAAGTATGACCGAAGGAGAAGTATCGACGATTATGGCAATATGCCCT
>JAHIWI010000042.1 GCA_018816185.1 Bacillota bacterium | reverse complement strand
TTCAATTGCTGTTGATTTAGAATGTTTCCATTCATGCGGATTATATAAATAAGTGGAAGCACAACAAATAAAATAATTTTCGCTAGTGTCTTCCATATGTAAGTAACTTCAATACCTTGTTCAATCCATAATAAAATCAAAATACTAATGAAAGGGTATATTATGACCCATTTTTTCATAAAAATCACTCCCATTTACATGGACGAATCTTGTCTAAAAAGGATTCGAAGCGGGTAGATACAATTAGTCAATAAAATAAAGAAGGTGAATGAATGAAGGCTTCCAAATGGATGGATTTGCGTGTGCGTTTTCGACATATATTATTTGCAGTCATTGGATTTGTAGTGCTGGTAAGTGTTTCCACAATCGGTTTTATGACAATTGAAGAATTATCTTTTTTTGATGCGTTTTATTTAACGATTATTTCTTTAATGACGGTTGGATATGGAGATATCGTTCCAGAATCAGAGGCTGGTAAGCGATTTGCCTTACTATTAATTCCTTTCGGTGTTGCAGTCGTGACCTATGCAACAGGTGCGGTGGCTTCTTATTTCATTGAACATCAACTTTCAGAAAAGGTGTGGAATAAAAGAATGGAACATACCATTAAAAATTTAGAAAATCACATCATTGTTTGCGGTTTAGGTCGAGTAGGAAAACAAGTTTTTGAACAACTTCAAGAAGAGGATGTTCTCGTTGTCTATATTCACGATTCAGAAGAGGACATGGTGGCTGTTCTACCTGAAGGGACACTTCGTATTATAGGCAGTCCATTAGAGGAAGGAATTCTTAAAGAAGCGAATGTGGAGAAGGCTCGAGGGTTAATAGCTGCATTACCAAGTGATTCTGATAATGTCTTTATTACAATCAAATCCAAAGCGTTAAATGAAGATTTAGAGGTAGTTGCGCGTGTAGAGCATGCTGGTTCCGAAGAAGTGCTATTACGTGCTGGTGCCAGTCGAGTCGTAAACCCTTCTACAATTGGCGGAAGAGAGTTAGTAAGCTCTGTTTTAAGACCTGAAAGTACGGATTTAGTGAATTTATTGATTCATACGAAAGAAAAAAATCAAGCATTAGAAGAAGTGAAACTGGAACAAGCGTGTGATTTTGTAGGGAAAACACTGAAAGATGCTGCTATCCGACAAGATATGCAGGTGACTGTGTTAGGGATTCATAGAGATGGAGAACTGATTAGTAATCCTGCTGCAGAGGAAGTCTTACAGAAAAATGATGTATTAATTATTTATGGAGAAAAAGGAGCAAGTGAGGCGTTTAAAAAGAAATGCTTAGGGTAAATAGATACGGATGAAGAATTTAAATATTTTGAAATTAAAAGGAGGACACCACATGTATGATCGTTTGTATTGGCGAGATACGCTCTCGTTTTTACCAGAACTTTTGTTAGCATTATTGGTATTATTAATAGGGTTTTTTGTAGCAAAGTTCTTGGAGAATTTAACGTATAAAGTATTACGTAAATCTCGTGTAAATGAGCGTTTAGGGAATAAAAATGAAAAATGGACGGTTGAAAAAATTATTAGTAAGGTCGTCTTTTTTATCGTTTTAATTCTAGCATTTGTACTATTCTTTAATATTTTAAACTTGAATACGATGGCAGCACCGTTTGTCTCTATGTATTCAGGATTAACAGGCGCATTCTTAAACATCTTAAAAGCTGGATTAATTTTATTATTTGCGTGGGTACTAGCTACCATCGTGAAGAAAGTCATTTTAATGGCTGGCAATAAACTTAATTTAAACAAATATACTGGAAAAGCAGGTGTAGAACCTACGCCAGCTGACCAAGCAAAATGGACTGAAACAGCAGCTAACGTTGCTTATTATTTAATCTTCTTATTGTTTATCCCAGCAATCTTAAATGCATTAGGCATTGATGGCTTAAGTGGACCATTTGAAGGTATGTTAGAAAGCTTCTTTACATTCATTCCGAAACTAGTTTCTGCAGCAATTGTCTTCTTTATCGGATTATTGGTTGCTAGATTAGTTCGCAATTTACTTGAGAAATTCTTGCAATCTGCTGGTGCAGATCGCTTAGCAGATCGTTTAAATATCTCTTCTTTCTTTGAAGGGACAAGCATTAGTAAAGTTGTAGGAATCATCGCATTTATCTTAATCATGATTCCAGTTTCTATTACTGCTTTAGAAATCCTAGATTTAGATGGAATTTCAGAACCAGCAGTTGGTATGTTAAATGATATTTTAGCCATGTTACCGAAAATTGCGATTGCAATCGTATTAGTATTAGTAGGTATTGTTGTTGCTAAATGGGTCAAAGACATTGTCGTTTCATTGCTTGAAAAATTGGGTGTGAACTCAATCTTTGGGAAAATGGGCTTCAATTCTGGAACTGGTACAGCTCCATCATTTGCAAAATTACTTGGAACAGTCGTTCAAGTAGTAATCATTCTATTATTCGTAGTAGAAGCACTACAATTACTAGAACTTGAGTTTATGGTAACTTTAGCAACTGGTATCTTTGCTTACTTGCCATCCGTTCTTGCAGCGATTATTATTCTAGCTGTTGGATTCTGGTTAGCTAACTTAGCAGAGCAATTAGTTGGAAGCGTAATGAGTCATTCATCTGGTTCGCCACATGTACTACGTTACGTAGCAAAATATGCGATTCTAGCATTCGCATTCTTTATGGCATTAGATCAATTAGGAATTGCTGCTTCCATTATTAACTCAGCCTTTATTTTAATCTTAGGTGGAGTTGCACTAGCGTTTGGCCTTGCATTTGGTCTTGGTGGACGTGAACATGCATCTCGCTATTTAACGAAAATGGAAAAGAGTTTAGAAGATGCAGAAGTTTCAAAAGAAAACTATAAAGCTGAAAAAGAATCAATTAAAGAGTCAATGAAAGAAACGTTTAAAGATGCATCGAAAAAAGAACAAAGTTTATATGGTAACAAACCACATGTAGATGAAGTTCAAAATGCAGCACCAATTAATCCAATTGAAGAAGGATTTAATACGCCAACTTTAGATGAAGAACATCCGTATGACGAAACTCCTCCAAATGAGGGTTCAACTTTTAATAAGGATGCTCATGATAGTTGGAACAACACGAAACCTAAAGACGATCCTTTCCGTCCATAATTTTTCGTGAAAGATGAAACAGCAACTCCTTTTTGTAAAGGGGTTGCTGTTTTTTTGTTGAATAGAAATTGACAATAAAGGGACCGCAGATTGTGCTGACAATGTACTGAAGCTTGCGATTCATCCTTGGAAAGCGAAAGAAATAGCCGATCACTTAATTTTTAGAGAGGAATTTAAGTTGCATAATAGTAATCTTTTTCTCCTTTCACTTCGTTAGCTAGAAAATGAATAGGAGAGGGAGGATTTAAAATGAAATTGTATTTAGGAATGATAGTAATCGGAGGCATGTTGGTTCTTGGTGCATGTAGTGAAGAAGAACAACCTATCGTAAATGACACGATGGAAGAAGAGGAAATGGAAGAGAATGTAGTTGAAGAAGAGGTTGTTGAAGAAACAGAAACTTCTGAAGAAGAAACACCAGAAGAACCTTCAACTGACGCGTCTGAAGCAACTATGGGAGAAGCTTCGCCTTTATTGAAAAAAGGTGAGTCAACTAGTTTCGTTTTCAGTGAAGCTGGAGAATTCTCTATTTATTGTGAGCCTCATCCAGTGATGAAAATGAATGTAGTTGTTGAAGAAGGTGCGGAACTATCAGGTGATGTTTCTTTAGAAATCGTGGATTATGAATTTAGTGAAGAAACCATTACAGTAGCTCCTGGAACTGTTATTACTTGGACAAACCAAGATTCTGCACAACATAACGTTGCATTTGAATAAGTAGTTAATAGCTTAGGAAAAATAAATCAAGATAAATAGTTCATTTTTGATTTCTTTCTTTCATTGATTCAGCTACGCTTAATAAATACTGAATCAATGAGGTGTGGGAAAATGGAAATACTAGGTCAAATGAATTTTGCACGTATTTACACACAAGGTAGACTGCAATTAGTGAAAGAAGAACAATGGGATATTCAACCCGAAGGATTTCATAATACAATTCGCTGGAATGTCGGACATATTTTTGTTTCAATGGAAACCTTAGTACAAAGATCATTACCTGAATATGAACCAGTTCACGCAGAGTGGATTCCATTATTTGCTCCGGGAACTAAACCAGCTGACTGGACAGTGGAACCGCCAACAAATGAGGAATTGTTAACTGCACTCGCAGAACAACCGGCACGGATTAAAGGTGTGTTAGAAGGTAAATTGAACCAAACTTTACCTGAACCTATGAAGATCGGAAATTTACATGAGATGGCTACAGTTGAAGCACTAATGCATTTTGCTGTCTGGCATGAAGGTATTCACTCGGGTATCGTTTCGGCAATGAGTAAAATTAGTGTCTATTAAAAAATGGTCTCAATTCCAAGATTACTTGGGATTGAGACCATTTTAACGAGTAAAACGATAAAGTTGACGAGTAAAATACAAAAGGTGACGAGTAAACAACAAAAGTTGACGAGTAAACCGTCAAAAGTGACGAGTAAACGTAGCTACCAGTTGTCTGGTATGGAGGTATTCACTTGGGTATCATTTCGGCAATGAGTAAAATTAGTGTCTATTAAAAAATGGTCTCAACTCCAAGACTACTTGGGTTTGAGACCATTTTGACGAGTAAAACGATAAAGTTGACGAGTAAAATCCAAAAAGTGACGAGTAAATAACGAAAGTTGACGAGTAAAACATCAAAAGTGACGAGTAAAATTAACAAATCGACACTCCCAATGCAAAGCAGTTAACTCTTCGGAACCAGCCCTTGTTGGAAAGCATAAACAACTGCTTGTGTTCGGTCCTGAACATCCAGCTTAGAAAGAATATTGCTTACATGCGTTTTGACCGTCTTAATCGCGATAAATAACTCATCCGCAATTTCTTGATTGCTACGACCTTTTGCGATCAAAAGTAGAATCTCATTTTCACGGTCGGTTAATTCTTCATGGAGAGGACGTTCGTTGCCATTTCTCATGCGTTTCATCATTTTGTTCGTGACTTCAGGTTCTAATACAGCTTGGCCATTCATGGTTTCCCTTATTGCTTCGGCAATTTGTTTGGCTTTGGACGTTTTCATGACGTAGCTAACAGCACCCGCTTCAAGGGCCGGGTATACTTTGTCATCATCAAGGAAGCTTGTGACGATCATGATTTTAGCTTCTGGCCATTGGTTAATAATCGCTTTTGTCGCTTCAGCCCCATTCATGATCGGCATGACCATATCCATCAAGACGACATCAGGTCTCAATGATAAGACGACATCAACTGCCTCTTGACCGTTTGTCGCTTCACCAATCACTTCCATATCCGCTTGTGCTTGTAAGTATGCAGACACGCCAATCCGCACCATTTCATGGTCATCTACTAATACGATTCGAATCATTTTGCTTCACCTTCTTTTTCAACAGGTACTTTCACTTCTATAATCGTTCCTTGAGATGGAACGGAGACGACCTTGCTGGAACCACCCATTTCAATGGCTCTTTCTTCAATATGTTGAAGTCCATATGAACCGGCTTTGCCATCTTCATTCCTGAATCCAACGCCGTTATCTTGCACGCGGAAAATGGCTAAACCGTCTCTTTCGATGAAAAGGATTTCCACTTCCGTAGCATTTGCATGACGTAGCGTATTGGAGAGTGTTTCTTGTGCGATTCGGAATAAATGATCTTCCGCACCTTTTGATAAAGCAATATCTTCTAAACGAAATTGAATGGAGAAATGGACTTTTTGTTGTAGTTCAATTAGTAACTCTTCTAACCCTTGTGCCAAAGATTTGTTATGTAAAGCAGCTGGTCGCAAATGAAGCAACAGTGCTCTCATTTCTAATTGGGCTTGTTGCACCATTTTTTCAGCTTGCAATAATGGCTGAGAAACTACTATTTCATCATCTTCCTGTTCGGTCATGGCAGAAAGTAACATAGAAGCCGCAAACAACTGTTGCGAGACAGAATCATGCAATTCTCTAGCTAACCGTTGCCTTTCTTGTATAACGCGCTCTTGAATACGTTTGTCTTCACCTTCCGCACGCTCATCCGTTAGTCTTTGTAGACTGCGTTTTTGCGTCGATACTAATTGAAACACGTCACTCATTGTTTTATTCAATTTGGCATGCACATTCGGTGCATCCACTTTACTTATTTGCTTCTCAGATTCAATGGAATGCCGTAAATATCGCTCAACAATCCGTTCTTTTTTAGAAATCTGTAACGTAGTCGATGTGGAAATAAAGAAGCTGATTCCGATAATTCCCACCAAAATCCATACGCCGAACGGTAAATTATCATCTTGGATCTTCCAAAGAAGATCCCACTTTTCAACTGTCGGCCACCCCCAAAGTGAAAACAGTAAAGCGAACACGCCAGCTGCTAGTAGAAAGGCAATCGTGAATACGCGACTAATCCATCCGTTCATTTACGAATCACCTCAACATCTCCAAGCCAAGTCGATACGGAAATTAAAAGTTCTGCAGTTGAAGCCGTTTGCGTTTCGTCATACCCATTTTTACAGGTGATGGATTGATTCCATAATCGTTTTTTCTGACCGCCAAATAATCGAGCATCCCCAAGTAATGTTGAGTAATGAATGCGAACAGGGACTTCGTATGGAACGACAATTCTAATTTTTCCAATCCCGTGTCGAACCGAAATTAGGGAGACATCTTTTGGTAATACGGTTTGAGTTGCGTCAATTGTAAGGTTCCCGTAGATGCCTTGAACATGAACATCTTTCCATTCATATGCTTGGAAGGGAGTACTTTGAACAGAGAATAATTTATTTTGAATGATGGCATTCGACGATTCCATCTCATCACCTAGAAAAGGTTCAATAACTTGATGTGTTTCGTCACCTTTCCACAAGCGGACTAAAATATAAACAATTGCTGAAGCAATTAATAAGCGCAAACTCCACATGGATAGAATGGAGATACCTAAACAAAAAATCCCGCCCCAAAACATAAGACGACTTCTTTTTCTAAGGCTGAAGTAAATTAACCCGATCCCAAAAAGAACGAATAATACGCTGCCGTTATGGAAAAACATCGCTTCCACAAAAACAACTAAGAACGCCGCAAGTAACCAAAAAGTTATGCGATCCGTTGAAATTTTTTGCATCCTTATTCCTCCTTTTTCGAATCAGGTAATGATAAAGAAAAGGAGAAGACGAGTGCCTTCTCCATCTAAGCTAAGTTTACACAATTTCTTGTTTGGCGTGTTCATTTTTTTGAGCGTCATCCGTCAGTTGTTCTAAACGACGTTCCATCGTAGAAACTTCATGATCTTTTTCGATTTTATTGCCAAGTCGGTTAATGAAATGTTCCATATCGTCGAAAGTGACCAAACGCTTTTCAGCCTGCTTAGCAGATTCAGGTTGTAAAACACGGTCCATTTGATGGTGGGCACGTGTGACATTTTCCTTGCCCATTAACTGTAGCTGACGAACTTTCATGTCCTTCACTTTGTGTTTCATTTCTTCATATTTTCGTTCTAATCCAAACAACTCTTCAATCGTACGGGTAATACTCGCTTGTAATGTATTCGCACGGTTTTCATAAGCTTGAACCTCTTGCTCTGCAAATGCGATTAATTCTTGTTGATTTGTTTGACGGGCTAGGTCAGCTTGTTTTGTGCGTTTTTCAAGCATAACTTGTGCTTCTTGAAGTTCTTTCTCCAATTGAAGCTTTAATTGAGCTTGGCGGTCAATCCATTTTCCCGTTTGAGCGGTTTGTTTTTCGGCTTCCCGAATATATTGATTTAACATGGCGATTGGGTTTTGTTGTTCTTTTTTATCGAATGTGTTGTGCAAGTCTGCTTCGAATGCGTATTTGAATCGTTTCCATAATGTTGTCATGTGTTGTTCCTCCTATTTAGTAAGTTCATCCCATTGTTTTTCAAAGTTTGTAAATGGGTCAGCTGAGTAAGATGTGCTTGTTAAAGTCATTGGATTTTGTTTCCATTCACGAATGACATACCATAATGCCAAGATCGCTAAAATTCCGAAGAAACCTGGTACGTTTGCTACTGCTGTTAATAAACCAACAATCCCAACTGCAATCCAGAAAAACTTAGATAGCTTTGAATCTCCTTTTAAATAAAAATGCATGCCTGCAAAGACAAGTAGTGCTGACAATGCAAGGCCTAGCAGTGAACCTAAGCTAGCAAGTGCGACAATCCCCGCGATGGTTCCGAGTACAATTAATCCGAATTTTTTCATGTGTTTGTTTCCCCTTTCAATTTGTACCCTTATCGTACCAACGCAATTGTTTTTACCAAACGGCCTTGGAATGCATTTTCATCTAAGACTTGAGGTGTAGATACTTCTAAGATAGTGGTAGAAAGTCTTCCAGTTTTTCGGTAGAATAGTAGTGAGTGAATATTCATTCAATTTTGAAATTAAAGAGGTGTCTCGATGAGAGAAGTCGTGATTATAGAAGGTATTCGAACAGCAGTCGCAAGAAGAAAAGGGAGTCTATCGCATACGAGAGCTGACGATTTAGCCGCAATGGTTTTAGATAAGCTTGTTAATAAAGCCGGTGTCGATAAAAGCCTAGTAGAGGACGTTATATTAGGTTGTGTATCCCAAGTGAATGAACAAGGTGGAAATATTGCAAGAACCGCTGCACTTATTGCAGGGTTCCCTTCATACGTTCCAGGCGTTACGATTGATCGTCAGTGTGGGTCCAGTCAACAAGCGGTCCACTTTGCAGCTCAAGCAATCGCTTCAGGTGATATGGAGATTGTCATCGCTGGAGGAGTAGAGAGTATGACGCGCGTCCCTATGTTTTCCAATATGGGTGATTATAAGCCAAGTCCAAATCTGACGAAGTCTTATGAAATTATTAATCAAGGATTATCAGCTGAACGTATAGCGGAGAAATGGGATTTATCGCGTGAAGAGTTAGATGCCTTTTCTGTACAAAGTCATGAACGTGCACAAAAAGCCATCCAATCAGGACATTTTGAAAAAGAAATCATTCCATTAGAAGTTGAACAAGAGGATGGATCGACCAAGACGTTTTCTGTCGATGAAGGTCCCCGACCAGGAACGACAATGGAAGTACTTGCAGGACTGAAAACAGTTTTTGACACTAATGGACGCATCACGGCAGGCAATGCCAGTCAGATGAGTGATGGAGCTTCGGCGGTGTTGTTAATGTCTCGTGAAAAAGCGGATGAGCTTGGGTTGAAGCCCCGTGCAAGAATTGTTGCGCGAACGGTGATCGGTTCGGATCCAACCTTGATGTTAACTGGTCCAATTGCTGCCACTCAAAAAGTATTAGAAAAAGCCAATATGACGATTGAAGACATGGATTCGTATGAGGTAAATGAAGCATTCGCACCCGTACCACTTGCGTGGTTAAAAGAAATCGGTGCTGACCCAGAAAAGCTTAATCCAAATGGTGGAGCCATTGCGCTTGGTCACCCACTCGGTGCAACAGGAACGAAGCTACTCGTTTCTTTATTACACGAATTAGATCGCACGAACGGTCGTTACGGATTGCTTTCCATCTGTGAAGGAATGGGCATGGCGAATGCAACAATCATTGAAAGGCTAACTGATGCGGAGGGTAATGCATGAAGATAAATGAAAGTATATCAATTGTAACTGGCGGTGCTTCTGGTTTAGGTGAAGCAACTACGCGTCATTTAGTTGCGGGTGGTGGGAAAGTCGCTATCTTTGATTTAAATGAAGAACGTGGGCTAGCTCTTGTTAAGGAGTTAGGGGAAGAAAACGTATGTTATGTACAAACAAATGTCACGGATGCTGAACAAGTTGAAAAAAATGTAGCAGCAGTAGTCCAGCGTTTTGGGTCAATAAATTCTTTGGTGAATTGTGCAGGCATTGCGACGCCTGGAAAAGTAATTTCTCAAAAAGGACCAATGGATTTAAGTCGCTTTGAGCAAATCATTCAAGTGAACTTGATTGGCACATTTAATGTGTTACGAGTTACTGCGCATGTGATGCAACAAAATCCGCCGAATGAAGAGGGTGAACGTGGCGTTATTATAAATACCGCTTCGGTTGCTGCATTTGAAGGACAGATTGGTCAAGCGGCATATAGTGCATCTAAAGCAGGAGTTGTAGGCATGACATTACCCATTGCGCGAGAGTTTGCACGGGATGGAATCCGCGTTATGGCAATCGCGCCAGGACTAGTTGAAACGCCTTTATTTGCTGGATTGCCTGAAGATGCGAAAGAGTCTTTAGCTCGAACAGTGCCTTTTCCGAATCGACTGGGCAAACCGAGCGAGTATGCAATGTTAGTTGAAAGCATTTTAACGAATCCTTTATTAAACGGAGAAGTGATTCGACTAGACGGTGCCATTCGCATGCAACCGAAATGAGGAGGAAGTTAAATGGGTAAATATCGATTTGAAACCGATGAGCATGTCATGTTCCGTAAATCTTTACGCAAATTTATGGAGAAAGAAGCTATTCCTCATTTTGAACAATGGGAAGAGGATCGTTTAATTCCAAAAACATTTTGGCGTAAATTAGGTGAAATGGGTTACTTATGTCCACAAGTAGATGAAGCCTATGGTGGATTAGAAGTTGATTTTCGCTATGCCGTCATTATTGGAGAAGAAATGGAACGTGTTGGCGCAAGTCTGACTGGCGTTGGGCTGCATAACGATATTGTTGTTCCTTATATAGAAGCGTACGGTTCAGATGAGCAGAAATCACGTTGGCTACCTGGATGTGTAACGGGTGAGCATATTACGGCAATTGCGATGACTGAACCTGGAGCGGGATCCGATTTAGCGGCGATCCAAACGACTGCTGTGCGTGATGGAGATACCTATATTGTGAACGGATCAAAGACGTTTATTACAAATGGTATCAACGCTGATTTGGTTGTTATGGCAGTGAAGACTGATACCAAAATTGAACCAAGGCACCGCGGCATCAGTTTATTAGTAATAGAAGAAGGAATGCCAGGATTTACGCGAGGACGCAAGTTAAATAAAGTCGGCATGCACGCACAAGATACGGCTGAACTGTATTTTGAGGATTGTCGAGTGCCTGTAGAGAATCTACTTGGCGAAGAGGGTCAAGGGTTTACGTATTTAATGGAAAAACTGCAACAAGAGCGACTAATGGTTGCGATTTCAGCACAAACCGCTTCTGAAGATATGGTAGAGATGACGCTTGAATATGTAAAGTCACGCAAAGCATTTGGCAAGTCAATTGGTTCATTCCAAAACACACAATTCAAGTTGGTAGAGATGGCGACTGAAGTCGAAATTGGTCATTCCTTCTTAGAGTCCCTAATCGAAGATCATATGGCTGGAAAAGATATCGTATCGAAAGTGTCCATGGCGAAGTATTGGCTAACTGAAACGGCGAAGAAAATTTCTGGTGAATGCCTGCAACTTCATGGCGGATACGGCTATATGGAAGAATACAAAATCGCAAGAAGATATCGAGATATTCCCGTTGCCTCGATTTATGCAGGCAGCAACGAAATCATGAAAGTCATTGTCGCGAAAAAAATGGGATTATAAAAAGGTAGCTGCTTCTTCACTGGAGCGGCTATTTTTGTGAATGTATCACCTAGTTAACTTGCTAGTGAGACCTGTTTGATTGATAAATGTGCCATTTTGATTGATAAATCGC
>JAHIWI010000273.1 GCA_018816185.1 Bacillota bacterium | reverse complement strand
TCACCAACTGACACGTTTTCTGTTAGAGCTATTTATATACTGAATCAACGGCAATAGTTTGTAGTTAAAAGTGAATTGTAAATTTTATTTTTTATATACTATTGCTGATTGAAATGGAGGGGGTGACTCCGAGGGGAAACAGCACGAGCTGAAGACCCTGGCGCGGTTCTTGAAGGAACAAAGACTAAGAACGCCACATCGTGTGGCAACGTCTTTGAAACCAACATCCTGTTGGCCTCGTGCCCCCCGGAAAGCGTCCCCCGCAATGAAAATCAGCCACATTGTTCATTAGTTCAAGATATAATTATCAGCCTAACTGATCAATACTGTATAATTGTTACCATATGGGAAGAACGGAGACGTTAATTATGGGGAAACGACCAATAGTGGAACGGATGGTTCAATTTTATGAAAAGAAACCGGTCTCTTTTCATGTTCCTGGACATAAGCATGGATTATTAACCGAATTACCACGTGCATTTCGTGATGTGATGAGGTTTGATTATACGGAGTTAAGTGGACTGGATGATTATCATCATCCGGAAGACGTGATTGAGGAAGCTCAAGTTATGCTGGCGAATGCGTATGGTGCGGATCAAAGCTTCTTTTTGGTGAATGGATCAACTGTTGGGAATTTGGCCATGGTTTATGCTACCTGTACAGAAGGCGATTTGGTATTGGTTCAGCGTAATGCCCATAAGTCAATATTTCATGCACTGCAATTAGTTGGTGCAAATCCGGTGTTTTTGACACCTGAGTGGGATGGAAAGACCGAAACTGCGACTCATATTAGTAAGGACACGTTAAAAAATGCACTGAACATGTATCCTGGCGCAAAAGCATTGATTTTAACGCATCCGACTTATTATGGCGTTATTAATCCATTTATGAAGGAAATCATTGAACTGGCTCACGCATCGAATATGCCAGTGCTTGTCGATGAAGCACATGGAGCTCATTTTAGTGCCAATGAAACATTTCCGGCCTCTTCGCTTGATATAGGGGCAGATGCGGTCGTTCAATCGGCTCATAAAACGTTACCAGCTTTGACGATGGGATCCTATTTACATATTCAATCAAATCGAGTGTCATCCAAGAAAGTAAATGCATATTTGAGAATGCTCCAAACGAGCAGTCCCTCTTATTTATTATTAGCTTCTCTAGATGATGCTAGAGATTATATAGAGACTTTCTCGAAAGAAGATGCCAATTATTTTATTCGCACGAGAGAGCAATTTGTAAATGGGTTAAACTTAATTAAGAATTTGAGCATCGTTGAGGTTGAGGATCCACTCAAGCTGCTACTGAGAGTGAATGGCTATTCGGGATTTGAGTTACAAAAGAAGTTAGAAGAACAGGGCGTCTATGGTGAATTAGCAGATATGACACAAGTGCTTTTCATCTTACCTCTAGTAAAAAGAAAACATACATTTCCGTTTGCTGATATCCGGGTGCGCATCAAGTTAGCTGTTGAACAGTTGATGAAGCAACCGAAAAGCAAAATTCAAATTGATTATACACATGATTTAGAAGCTATTTCTCGACTTGCAACGTCATACAAAGAGATGGACGAGCATGATTCTGAATGGATTCTTTATTCGAAAGCAGTGGGAAGAATTTCTGCTGGTATGGTGATTCCTTATCCGCCAGGGATTCCCCTTTTCATTCGCGGTGAAAAAATTACGACGAATAAATTAGAAATGCTTGCTGATTATTTAGCGAGTGGGGCAACGATACAAGGGGAGCACGATTTAAGCCGGAAACAGTTGCTTGTTTTGAAGGAGGAAATTAAATGAATACTAATGGATTTTTTATTACTATTGAAGGACCTGAAGGGGCTGGGAAAACGACGGTTATGCAAGATGTGTTTGAGCAGCTTCAATCTGAAGGATATGACCTTATTTCAACGAGGGAGCCAGGGGGCATTCGAATTTCAGAAAGAATTCGTGAAATCATTTTGGATAATGAGTTTACGGAAATGGATGGTCGAACGGAAGCCTTGCTGTATGCAGCTGCTAGAAGACAGCATTTAGTCGAAAAAATTGAGCCAGCTTTGGCACAAGGAAAAATTGTCTTATGTGATCGTTTTGTCGATGCGTCTCTTGCTTATCAAGGATACGCACGTGGACTTGGAATAGATGAAGTGTTATCGATTAATGAATTTGCCATCGGTAAACTAATGCCAGACCTCACGTTATATTTTGACGTAGAACCAGAAATTGGTCTTAATAGGATTGCGAAGAACGATAATAGGGAATTAAATCGATTAGATGTAGAGAGCTTAGCATTCCATCAGGCCGTTCGCACGGGGTATCAAGAAGTCGTGAAAAGATATCCGAATCGTATTCAAGTGATCGATGCATCACAGTCACAAGAAGAGGTAACAAATTATGTGCTGAATGTTCTGAAAAAAACTCTTGAGTCACGCATGAATTGATGCTTCCATTCATGTTATAATAGTAGGAAGTATTTCCGAAAAAAGGGGATGAGCTTATGAAGTTAATAGTAGCGGTTGTTCAAGATCAAGATAGTAATCGATTATCAAGTGCTTTAACAAAAGGTGATTTTCGTGCAACAAAATTAGCAAGTACAGGTGGTTTTTTACGATCTGGAAACACGACATTCTTAATCGGTACAGATGATGAACTAGTTGGAAAAGCACTCGACTTGATTCGTGATAATTGTCGATCTCGAGAACAGATGGTTGCGCCAGTTTCTCCAATGGGAGGAAATGCTGATTCGTATATCCCTTACCCAGTTGAAGTAGAAGTAGGCGGAGCTACAGTGTTTGTACTTCCGATTGAACAATTCCATCATTTTTAAGACACGGAGGTTGATTTCACATGAAAATTAACCAAGACGTTCGTGTAGGTGTAGATAAGCTTCGTAAAGATTCATCACAACCATTGCAACCTGCGAATCGGTTTGGACAATTAGTAGCAAAACAAGAAAATAGAATGCAGACCGAACAGTTAACGAGATTATTAGGTGATATTTCGACTGCAGGTGACCGTTTAGCGAGGTCACGAAATCTGCGTGAAATGGCCAAATTTAAAATGTTGGTCAAACGTTTTTTATCGGAAGCGGTAGATTACGGAATGGGACTGAAACAATCACATACTTGGAACCGCTTTGGTGAAGGTAGACGATTGAAAATCATAGAAACCATTGATGAAAAGTTGGTTGAGCTTGCACAAGAAATTTTAGTGCAAGAAAAAGAATCAATTGATTTATTAGACAAAATAGGTGAAATTAAAGGATTGTTAATCAATCTTTACACGTAAAATCCCGTGTCTTCCGGATGTCCGGGACACGGGTTTTTTAAAAAAATTTAGCAATAAAGGTGTGAGCAAAACGTGACACAGTCTATTTCAGAAGTTTTAAAGCTTCAACCGGTTGTAATGAAACAACTTCAAATGATCTACCAAAAACAACGGATTGCTCATGCCTATCTTTTTGAAGGTGGTAAGGGCACCGGGAAGCAAGCAGTAATGCGGGCTTTTGTAAAATTATTATTATGTGAAAATCCTCTTCAAAATGTTCCATGTGAAACGTGTCGAGGATGTAGAAGGTTTGAATCAGGAAATCATCCAAACTTTATGGTTGTTGAGCCTGATGGCCAAGATATTAAAAAAGATCAAATTTTACAAGTTATTATGGAAATGAATAAAACGAGTCTCGAGGCAGGCCGTAAAATATATGTGATACAACGAGCGGATCGCTTAAATCCTTCTTCTGCGAATACGTTATTAAAATTTCTAGAAGAACCAGAAGGACAAGTTCATGCCATCTTACTTACGGAAAAACCATATGCAATCTTACCGACCATTCGATCTCGGGTTCAACAAATTTCGTTTCCTTCAATCCCTAGAGATGAACGAGTGAAATCGTTGATTCATCAAGGTTTAACAGCCTCGATGGCTGCAACTGTTTCTATGGTTACGAATGACATTGAAGAAGCTTTGGTGTTAGCAAAAGATGAGCAGTTTGCACAGGCTCGAAAAACAGTGTTAAAATTAGTAGAAGTTGCTGAAACTAATGTTCATGAAGCGATGCTTTGTGTCCAAGAAGATTGGCTTCCAACGTTTAAAGAAAAAGAGGAAACAGAGCTGGGGCTAGACTTGTTACTATTCGCATATCGCGATTTAGTGGCCGTCAAAGCAAATCCTGACGCAGTGTGTACTTATCCGGATATCATGCATTTCTATCAACAACGAGTTCTTCATGTTACATATGAGCAGTTGTCCGATAAAATACAAGCGATTTTAAAAGCGAAGCAACAATTGCATCGCAATATGAACCGGACGTTGTTAATGGAACAGCTAATGCTGAATCTGCAGGAGGGGTTTTCTTTTGTATAATGTGGTAGGTGTCCGCTTTAAGAAAGCGGGTAAAATATATTATTTCGATCCAATTGATTTTGCTTTAGAAAAAGATCAATATGTCATAGTAGAAACTGCAAGAGGTGTGGAGTATGGTAAGGTCGTTGTTGCTATTAAACAAGTAGATGAACACGATGTTGTATTGCCACTTAAGCAAGTTGTACGTCCCGCGGATGAGCGCGATCGTATTCAAGTTGAAGAAAATCAATCTGAATCTCAACGTGCATTTGATTTAGGGACAGAGAAAATTGTTGAGCATTCACTTGAAATGAAGTTAGTGGATGTTGAATATACTTTTGACCGTAATAAGATCATCTTTTATTTCACAGCTGAAGGTCGAGTTGACTTCCGTGATTTAGTGAAAGATTTGGCTTCTGTTTTTAGAACGCGAATTGAACTTCGTCAAATTGGTGTGCGGGATGAAGCTAAAATGTTGGGTGGTATTGGTCCTTGTGGGCGAATGCTTTGTTGTTCCACGTTTTTAGGTGATTTTGAGCCTGTATCCATTAAAATGGCGAAAGATCAGAACTTATCACTTAATCCTTCAAAAATTTCTGGGTTATGTGGTCGTTTGATGTGCTGTTTAAAATACGAAAACGACGATTACGAACAGGCGAAAGAACTGATGCCTGATATGGGGTCTAGGATTTCTACTCCAGATGGAGCGGGTAAAGTCGTTGGCTTAAACTTGCTTGAAAGAATTTTGAAGGTAGAATTGTTCGATGAACAAAGAATCCTTGAGTATTCGATTGAAGAAATTTTGCAACATGCTGAAAAACCAGTGCAACTGACCGAATAATGAGGTGATTTCTTGAAAGAACGTAATTTCTTAGATACGGTCATGGAATTTGAGAAGCAACTTGAATCCTTGCAAAGTCAATTTCATGCCTTAAAAGAATTTGTTGCTTTAATGATGGAAGAACACCAGTCATTAGAACAAGAAAACCACAATCTTCGTACACATCTTGATGCCATCCATTTAGCAGAAGAAGAATTGCGTAAGCAATCTGAAGAAGAAGTTAAACGGGTGAGTCCTATGGATATTGGCGAAGGGTATGATAACTTGGCACGATTATATCAGGAAGGTTTTCATGTGTGCCATGTACACTTTGGAAGTTCGAGAAAAGGCGAAGACTGTTTGTTTTGCCTATCTTTTTTAAATAAACAAAACGGGTAATGAAAGGCTGATTCCACTATTTTTGTGGATGTCGGTCTTTTGTTTTGTTGGAGGGTTAAGAGTATGGATATACAATTAAGAGATGATGAACGAATGGATTACTTACTGGCTGAACAATTAAGAATTATACAAAGCCCCTCCGTGTTTTCGTTTTCTTTGGATGCGGTTTTATTAGCCAAGTTTACATACGTGCCAAGTAAAAAAGGGAAGATTGTGGACTTATGTACGGGGAACGGTGCCATTCCTCTGTTCTTAAGTGCACGAACAAAAGCACCAATCATTGGGGTGGAACTTCAGGAACGGTTAGCTGACATGGCGAAACGAAGTGTTGCTTATAATGAGTTGCAAGAGCAGATTCACATTTTAGAAGGGGACGTAAAGACCATTCCCGAACAATTAGGCATTGAAAAATATGATGTCGTCACCTGTAATCCTCCCTACTTTCCCGCAAATGAAGCAAGTGATCAAAATATAAAAGAACATCACGCTATTGCTCGTCACGAAATTCATTTATCATTAGATGAAGCGGTTCACTCGGCAAGCCGTTTATTGAAACAAGGTGGCAAGGCCGCGTTCGTTCATAGACCTGGTAGATTGCTCGACATTGTTACTTCTATGAGAGCACACCGATTAGAACCAAAAAGGATTCGATTTGTTTATCCTAAGGTAGGGAAGGAAGCCAACACCCTATTAATAGAAGGAATAAAAGATGGCAAGCCTGATTTAAAGATTCTTCCTCCTTTGTACGTTTACGGTGAAGCGGGAGAATACACAGAAGAAGTTCGGATGATGTTATATGGAAAAGAATAATCAACATACATTCTATGTGTTGGAGTGTGGAGATGGAAGTTACTATGCGGGGTATACAAATGATTTAGCTCGCCGTGTAGACGTCCACAATAAGGGGAAGGGTGCAAAGTATACGAGAGCACACTTACCCGTTACATGTATTTTTCAAGAGAATTTTGAAACGAAACAACAAGCTTTAAAAGCAGAGTATGCTTTTAAGCAATTAAAGAAAATAGATAAGATCAAGTATATGAAGAGTAAAACGAAAGGTGAGGACCAATGAAATCACAAAAAAGTTTTTCTCAAACTCAAACTTCAGGCACGTTGTATTTAGTTGCAACTCCTATTGGAAACTTAGAGGACATGACTGTAAGAGCTATACGTATGATGAAAGAAGCAGATATCATTGCAGCAGAAGACACCCGAAACACGAAAAGATTATGTAACTACTTTGAAATAGACACGCCATTAATAAGTTATCATGAGCACAATCTAGAATATGGTGGAGATAAGTTACTGGATTTATTAAGAAATGGAAAATCGGTTGCTTTAGTCAGTGATGCAGGATTGCCATGTATTTCTGATCCGGGAGCGGACATTGTAGCGAAAGCTTTAGAGGAAGAGATCACTGTTGTACCAGTTCCTGGCGCAAATGCAGCTCTGAGTGCCTTAATATCTTCTGGTTTGTCTACGCTGTCTTTCTCTTTCTTAGGTTTTTTACCAAGACAAAAAAAAGACAGAAAAGCAGCATTAGAGAACATAAAGTATAAACAAGAGACGATGTTGTTTTATGAGGCACCTCACCGACTAAAAGAAACGCTACGAGATGCGGAAAGTATCCTTGGATCATCACGTAAAGTAGTGTTAGCTCGTGAAATCACGAAGAAATTCGAAGAGTTTTTAAGAGGCACTTTAGAAGAAGCAGTGCAGTGGGCGGAAAATGAAGAAATTAGGGGCGAGTTCGTGCTAGTATTCGATGGAGCTTCTGATGAAGATCAAGAAGTCGTAGAAAATTGGTGGTCTTCATTGACGATTGCAGAACATGTGGAGCATTTAATTCATACAAAACAGCTATCTTCAAAAGAAGCCATTAAAGCTGTATCGATTGAGCGCCAATTATCAAAACGAGATGTTTACCAGGAATATCATATACAAGATGAAAAAAATCCGGAATGACAAAGTCATCCCGGATTTAATATTATTATTTCGTAATATTAGATTGAATTTCTTTAACTAACATTTCTGCGCCTTCTTGGCTTAAAATTAATTTACCGCCTACTAATTTTAAGTTGTCATCTGATACTTCACCAGTAACAACACAAGTCATGTTAGGTAGGTATTTTTTCAAGATGATTTTGTCGTCATCTACGTAAATTTCTAATGCATCTTTTTCTGCAATTCCTAGTGTACGGCGAAGTTCTATTGGAATAACTACGCGACCTAGTTCATCAACTTTACGAACGATTCCTGTTGATTTCATATAAGCACTCCCTTTTCCTTTAAATGTGATTCGTCAAATTTCGACATTTCTCTCTTGTCTGTTACTTATCATACCAACAACTACCATATACGTCAATAATTAATGTTTTGACTTCAAACTACTTTTTGGTATTTTTGTGATAAAAAGTAAAAATAATAGTACATATATGATAGGATATTTATTTTGACACAAAAAGTTTACAAAAAATGATAGGAAATGGGCCTAATTTTACGATAATTATTTTTCGACAAATTTCGCAAAACTTCTAATATTGAAACCAAACCAGCACTCCTATAGAATAGAGATACTATATTTTAAAGCCTGAAGGGACGAACAACCGTGAGCAATGAAAATAACAAATCTTTTTATATAACTACCCCTATTTACTATCCAAGTGGAAAATTTCATATCGGCACAGCTTATACAACCGTTGCCTCTGATGCAATGGCTCGTTATAAACGACTAAGAGGATATGATGTTCGATTCTTAACAGGAATGGATGAGCATGGACAAAAAATTCAAGAAAAAGCACAAGAAGCGGGCTTAGCACCACAAGAGTATGTTGATGGTATTGCGGAAGCTGCGAAAAAAGTATGGGATTTGATGGATATTTCTCATGATGACTTTATCCGTACAACGGAAACGCGCCATAAAGAAGGCGTGAAGAAGATTTTCCAAACATTTTTAGATAACGGAGATATTTACAAAGGGGAATATGAAGGTTGGTATTGTACACCTGATGAAACCTTCTTTACTGAAAGCCAATTGGAAAATGGAAATTGTCCGGATTGTGGACGCGCTGTGCACAAAGTTAAAGAAGAGTCTTACTTCTTTAATATGAAAAAATACGCAGATCGTTTGATTCAATATTATGAAGACAATCTAGAATTCATCGAACCTGAGTCTAGAAAGAATGAAATGATCAATAACTTCTTAAAACCTGGATTAGAGGATTTATCGGTTTCACGTACTTCATTCGATTGGGGAGTAAAAGTGCCAGGCGATGATAAACATGTCATTTATGTATGGGTTGACGCACTGTCAAATTATATCACTTCATTAGGATACCGATCTGATGACGATTCTTTATTCAATAAATTCTGGCCTGCTGATGTACATGTTGTAGGAAAAGATATTGTTCGTTTCCATACAATTTATTGGCCTATTTTCTTAATGGCTTTAAATTTACCATTACCTAAAAAAATATTCGCTCACGGATTCATTATGATGAAAGACGGTAAAATGTCTAAGTCAAAAGGGAATGTTGTTCAACCTGAAATGTTAGTAGAACGTTACGGATTAGATGCGACTCGCTATTTCTTGCTGCGTGAATTACCTTTTGGGGCAGATGGCGTATTCTCACCTGAAGCTTTTGTGGAGCGTACGAATTTTGATTTAGCAAATGATTTAGGAAATCTGTTAAATCGGACAGTTTCCATGATGAATAAATACTTCGATGGTGTCATTCCTGTTGAAGGGAACGAACCAACAGAATTTGACGCTGCCTTACAACAACAAGCAAAAGACGTCATCGAAAAATACGAAGTTAATATGGATAGAATGCAATTTAGTATGGTACTAAGTGACGTGTGGTCGCTTATTTCCAGGTCAAATAAATACATTGACGAGACTCAGCCATGGGTTCTTGCGAAGTCAGAAGATGACAAAGCGAAACTAGGTTCAGTTATGTGGCATCTAGCGGAGAGCCTTCGTCAAACAGCTGTTTTACTGCAGCCATTTTTGACGAATGCACCTAAACAAATCGCAGAACAACTTGGTTTATCTGCCGATTCATTATCGTGGGACTCTCTTTTGGATTCATCAACTATTGAAGTTGGAACAAAAGTTGTTGAAAAAGGTGTGCCAATCTTCCCTCGTTTAGAAGTAGAGCCGGAAGTTGCCTATATACAAGAGCAAATGAGAGGTCCTGTTTCTGCAGAAACCGAGATTCCAAAAGTTGAAGAAGTGCCTGATGTTCCTGAAATTACAATTGATGATTTCTTAAAAGTGGATTTACGAGTGGCGACGGTTTTAGCGTGTGAAGCCATTCCAAAAGCGGATAAATTATTAAAGCTACAAATAGATTTAGGGTATGAACAACGTCAAGTCGTATCAGGAATTGCCAAACATTACTCACCGGAAGAATTAGTAGGTCAAAAAGTAATCGTTGTCGCTAATTTAAAACCCGTTAAACTTCGTGGGGAAATGTCTCAAGGTATGATTTTAGCAGGAGAAAAGGACGGCTTCTTAACTTTAGCTACAGTTGATCCAACCTTAGAAAATGGTGCAAAAGTAAAATAAATAAAGTGTTTTTCAGCTCCTCTTGGAATTTCCTTGAGGGGCTTTTATTTGTGTTTCAAAACATAAACGTGCTATCTTAAAAGAACGTTTTGGGTATTAATAGGTTATTTTTACTGGAAATAAATATTTCAATACCCATAAAAAGGGTCTATAGTCTTTGGTGTCATTTAAAAAACATGCCTTTGTCATTATAATGTCGTGAATCTGAGATTTCTGAAATCATGATGAATTTTATAATTGATACCATGTGAAGGAGAGTCTGAAATGTTTATTGATACACATGTTCACTTAAACGCAGAACAATACAATGAAGATTTACAAGATGTTATTGACCGTGCATTAGAAGTTGGTGTCAACCAAATGGTCGTTATTGGATTTGATCAAAAAACGATTAAACGAGCGATTGAACTAGCTGAAGAGTATGACTTTATATATGCAGTCGTAGGCTGGCATCCGGTAGATGCAATTGATTGTACAGATGAAGATTTACAGTGGATTGAAGAACTAGCTTCTCACCCTAAGGTCGTTGCAATAGGTGAAACAGGATTGGATTATCATTGGGACAAGTCTCCTAAAGAAATACAGCAACAGGTTTTTCGTAAACAAATTCAATTGGCGCAACGTGTCAATCTACCTCTAGTCATACATAACAGAGATGCAACTGAAGATGTTGTGCGAATCCTGCAAGAAGAACAGGCTGAAAAAACTGGAGGTGTCATGCATTGCTTTGGTGGCAGCGTTGAGACTGCTAAAACATGCATTGACATGAATTTCATGATCTCACTTGGAGGACCTGTTACATTTAAGAATGCAAAAAAACCGAAAGAAGTGGCGACGGATATTCCATTAGAGTGGTTAATGATTGAAACAGATGCTCCGTATTTAGCACCTCACCCACATCGCGGCAAGCGCAATGAGCCTTCACTAGTACCACTAGTGGCTGAAGAAATTGCACGATTAAAAGGGGTTTCAATAGAAGAAGTAGCACAAGCAACAACAGAAAATGCAAAACGTTTTTATAAACTACCTGTATAAAATCCGGGAATCTATCCAATACTTGGTATGCGGAGGTTCCAATCAACCAGAATAGTATGACTAATTCCTATTGGTTGACAGTCTATTTGTAAGTCTATATAATCATCCGAGTGATAAGGAGGCGTTTTTCATGACAAATAAATCCATGAGAAACCTGTTCTTTAAAGCATTGAGGAATAAACAAACTGGAATTGCAATTGTTGCAGTTCTTATGTTTGTATCTGTATTATCAGCCGTCCTATATGTTGGGACTAAACATACCGTAGCACTTTCAACGAACGGTAAACAACAAGAGATTCAAACTCATGCAGATACAGTTGGAGAGTTATTAGCAGAGCAAAATATACTAATTTCCAACGCTGATTTAGTGTCACCCTCAGTGAACACGTTAATTGAAGATGGTCTTTCAGTTAAGTGGGAGCAGGCAAGTGAAATAACAATTACAGTTGATGGTCAAAAACAAACACATACTACAACTGCTAATCAAGTAAAAGATATATTAACAGAAGCAGGCATCAACGTTTCTGAGCACGATAAGTTAACACCTAAGCTAGATGCGAAGGTCGGATCTGATGGAATCATTGCTATCGAAAAAGCGTTTGAAGTAACGTTACAAGATGGAGTCAATGAGAAAAAAGTATGGTCCACTTCGACTACGGTCGCTGACTTTTTAAAACAACAAGAGATTCAGATGAATGAATTCGATCGTGTCGAACAAAGAATGGAAGAACTTGTGATTCCAAACGATGTTATACAAGTTGTTCGCGTAGAAAAGGTCACCGATGTAGTGGAAGAAGCAACGAATTTTGCTGTTGAAACAAGAAAAGATAAAGATTTGCTTAAAGGAAAAGAAAAAGTAGTACAAGAAGGTAAAAAAGGATCAGTTGAACGTACTTTTGAAATTATTAAAGAAAACGGGAAAGTAGTTTCTCGTAATTTGAAAAGTGAAAAAGTAGTGAGTGAACCTTCTAAGAAAGTTGTAGCTGTTGGAACGAAAGTTGTTACAGCGAGTGTTTCACGTGGATCTTCTAGTGCTGCTCCAAGTGGTGGTCAAGAATTTTACGTAACGGCAACTGCCTATACTGCTTATTGTAATGGTTGTTCTGGCATAACTGCGACAGGCATCGATTTACGCTCTAATCCAAGTCTAAAAGTTATCGCGGTTGATCCACGAGTAATTCCATTAGGCTCTAAAGTTTGGGTTGAAGGATATGGCTATGCAGTAGCAGGTGATACTGGTGGAGCAATAAAAGGCATGAAAATTGACTTATTCGTCCCATCTACTGAACAAGCTTTTGGGTTTGGTCGTAAGAAAGTTCGAATTAAAATATTAGATTAAGGTCAGGCTTTCCCTGCGTTTTGGGGAAAGCTTTTTTCGCTTTTATAGTAACGTCCCTATACAGGTTCCTATTACCGAAGTAAAATGAGGTATAACGTTGTTCGGAAATGAGGGTTTATCTTGAATATCGAAGAATTCATAGTAGTTGAAGGAAAAGATGATACGACTGCCATCAAACGTGCAGTTCATGCAGATACAATCGAAACGAATGGATCGGCTATTTCTGCAGATACGTTAAAACGTATTAAACTTGCACAAGAAAAAAGAGGCGTAATCGTATTTACTGATCCTGACTATCCAGGTCGTCGAATTCGAGCGATTATTGAAGAACAAGTCCCCGGCGTAAAGCACGCGTTCTTACCAAAAGAAAAAGCAATTGCTAAAAATGGTAAAAGTTTAGGAATTGAGCATGCTACAAATGAAGATATTCGTGCATCCCTACAAAATGTATATACCCCAAAAAGAGAAGATGTAAAATGGGACGATATTCCTTTATCTGAATTAATGAGAGCGCGTCTTATTGGACACCCAGAATCTAAAAAGCGTAGAGACCAACTAGGAGCTTTACTACAAATTGGCTATACAAATGGCAAGCAACTTCAAAAACGTTTAACGATGTTTCAAATAGACCGTCAACAATTTCAATTAGCAATTGAGCAACTTGATCAGGAGGAACACCATGCATAAAGATATTGCTACACCCATCCGCACACAAGAGATATTAAAAAAATACGGATTTTCATTTAAAAAGAGCCTAGGACAAAACTTTCTAATCGATCCGAATGTTTTGCGAAATATTGTAAGCCATGCAAACTTAACAAAAGAATCCGCTGCCATTGAAATTGGACCTGGTATAGGTGCTTTGACAGAACATTTAGCGCGAACAGCTGGTCATGTTGTGGCATTTGAAATCGACCAACGCTTATTACCGGTATTAGAAGATACTTTATCGCCTTACGACAATGTCTCTGTTATTCATTCAGATATTCTTAAGGCAAATGTATTAGACGTAATGAAAGAAAAAATTTCTGGTTATCAAGATGTCATGGTGGTGGCAAATTTACCATACTATGTAACGACGCCTATTTTGATCAAATTGTTAATGGAGAAACTCCCGATTCGCGGGATGGTGGTTATGATGCAAAAAGAAGTAGCAGATCGCATAACTGCTGTTCCAAGTACAAAAGCCTACGGTTCTTTATCGATTGCCATTCAATACTATATGAAGGCTGAAATTGCCATGACGGTTCCTAAAACGGTTTTTATTCCTCAACCGAATGTGGATTCAGCCGTTATTCGTTTAACGCGTCACGAAAAAGCGATTGTTTCTGTTAAGGATGAAGATTTCTTATTCACAGTATCCAGGGCTTCTTTTGCACAGCGTCGAAAAACGATTCTAAATAATTTGCAATCACAATTACCAAATGGAAAAG
>JAHIWI010000272.1 GCA_018816185.1 Bacillota bacterium | reverse complement strand
CGACGAGCTAAAAACTCTTTAACGATTTGTTCATCTGATAGAGGGATTATGTTTGCACCAATATGTTGAGTAGTTTCGTGTCCCTTGCCAGCAATCAAGACCGTATCTAGATGATTTGCAAGCTGAAGCGCTTTTTCAATCGCTTCTTTCCGATCAAGTTCTACATGTATGGTTGAGAGGCTTGGAAGATTTTTAATGATATCGTGGCATATGTCAATTGGGTTTTCTGTACGCGGATTATCTGAAGTGACTATCACTTTATCTGCATACATGCTTGCAATCTTCCCCATTTCCGGCCTTTTCTCATGATCTCTGTCCCCTCCACAACCGAAAACTAATACCAACCGCCCTTTGACAATGTCTCGTAATGATTCAAGGACTTGTTGAAGGGCTTCAGGTGTATGTGCGTAATCGATAAATACTTCACAATAATCCCCTTCTACCATTTGCAACCTTCCCATTGGTAACGACAAGTAAGGTAAAAATGGTTTCAGTTGATTAGCAGAAAATCCAATTTGGTTAAGAGTCATTAGTGCTGCAGCTAAATTGGCTACATTAAATAACCCTGTAAATTGAATAGGGATAATGGTACGATCCCCTTTTAATCGAATCAACATTTGGTTGGACTTCATTTCCACAAGTTCGATTTGACCCCGATTAAACCAATCCACCGGTTTATTACTTTTCTTTACATGTTCATTCCAATAGACATCATCTTCGTTAGCTACAATCTGTTTACATAAGTTTAATAGTTTTCGCTTCGATTTTCCGTACTCTTCAAATCCAGCATGATCCTCTAAATGATCGTGACCCAAATTCAAAAATACACCTTGGTCAATGGAACAGTGGTCAAGCCTATGTTGCGCTAACCCCATAGATGAAGCTTCCAAAACAACATGTGTTACATGATTGTTCACACAATAAGCTAAAGTTTGATGCAATTCTATAGCTGACCACGTCGTTAAATTCGAATGAAATTCGTGTATCTTTTTCCCGTTAATAAAGAGGCCAAGTGTTCCAATGACAGCTACTTGAACTCCCTGAGAATCTAATAATTGTCCAATCAAATGACTAACAGTTGTCTTTCCGTTTGTTCCGGTAACCGCAATAACATGTAACTTTTCACTAGGGTTTCCATAAAATCTTGCACAGGCATGAGATAGAAATGTTTTTGTATTGGGTACAGTTGCAAAAGCGATGGATGGATTTAAAATATCATCTACTTTTTCCTCTGAAATAATGCAAATTGCACCTTTTTGAATCGCTTCATTTATATAAATTCTGCCTTTATCTTTTTTTCCATTAATCGCAACAAATAGATCCCCTTTTTTTATTTTTCGAGAATCGTCTTTTATTCCGTATATGGGTTGTGCAAAAGACCCTTGAATCCAGGTACACGGCCAGTCTTTTAATAAATCTGCAATAAAGCAGGACATACTTCCCCTCCTACACAATAATTGCGCACTTGAATACATTACAGTCAAGATACGTTCAGCGTATGTAAGAAAAAGAAAAAGTGTCACCAAATTGATGAGGAGCTGGATAAATGATTGTTCAAAAATTTGGAGGAATCGCGATGCGGGATGGAAAATCTCGAGCAGCGTGCATTCAACATATTAAAGATGCCATTCGTCTTCATAATTCTGTCATAGTCGTCGTATCAGCTATGGGCCGAGCTGGTGAACCCTATTCAACGGATTCTTTGATACATTTAAGCGAAGCTTTTAAAAGCGCTCCTGAAGCGCAGGATCTCGCTGCTAGTTGTGGAGAGTTATTAGCTTCATCTGTTTTGGCAGCGGAGCTAATTAAGGAGCAGATCCCTTGTCAATTAGCTTATGGCATCCATTCGGGATTATTTACAGATGATCATTTTGGAAATGCGGCCATTATTAAAACGTCTACACAATACATTGAAGAATTTTTACAACAAGTCCCGTGTGTAATTGTTCCTGGTTTTCAAGGTATAACAACGAATCATCGTTTTACGACTTTAGGTAGAGGCGGTAGTGACTTAACTGCTATTCTAATGGCTGTAAACTTTCGAGTGAAAATGGTTGAGTTTTATAAAGATGTACCTGGTGTGATGACGGATGATCCCAAGCTAAATAAGGAAGCTTCGATATTAACAGAAATTTCATATGCAGAATTAGCTTCGCATTGTATAAAAGGTCATCCTATTTTACAAAAAAAAGCAGTGGATTTAGCGACTACTCACCAAATACCACTGCATATTAGACAATTTGGAAGCTCCGATGAAGGAACCATTGTTCGTTAATGAATTTATACATTATCTTTCATTGTCCGCTTTAGGCAATTCGCTTATTTCACGCTCAACAAAATTTTGCGTGTAATATTTGCCAAATGCACCGGATCCTACATGTGTAAAATCCTCATTTAATAACATTTCTCTATGATCTGGAGAATTTAACCATCCATGCACAACTTCAATAGGATCAAAGTAAAAAGCAGCGATATTTTCTCCAGCAGTTGTAAATGGTATTTCAGCCTCTTTCAATCGATCCTCTAAATCCCCGTAATTAGGTGATTCATGTGAAAAATAGTTTTGAATAGCCATATCTTCACTATGTTTTCGAGCAACCATGCTCAAAGAAAGATCTGGTTCTACCTGACGAATATCATGTCTTAATCTAAATAAATTAGTTAAATCAAACGTTTGTCGTTCATTTGATTCATCAATTTCTTTTTGCTCAGATGTTGATGGGACACTCGGTGCTAAGTAGTCGCCTTTATAACTCATTTCATAAGGTTGATGCAACACTAATGTTTTCGGATCCGTAAAGCGAATGGCTTCAATTTCCCGGTCTATTTTATCAACATATACTTGAGCATATAAGCCATCAAACTCAACAAGTATGCGATTCATCACATCTTCTTGTCCTAAAGAAAAGGTATAATTATTATCCTCAATAGCGACAGAAATTTCATTTTGAATAATCGTAAACCGATATACGTCTTCTACAGATTGTTGTATTTGAAAAGGTGCGGCATCTAATTTGTTTCCCGCAATATAAACTTGATTTATGATATCTTTATTGACGCCAACCATCATAAATAAAGATGGAGATTCGTTATAAATCCACCATGAATATCCGAATGCAGACGCTTCAATACGATTTGGACCTCCGAACTGTGAAATAAGCCCAGAAGTATCCTGACCAATTAAAGTTGATAGACCACTCGCTGGTCTTGCAATAGAATTTGTTTCATTTGGAGGCTGCAAGTTAGGTTGCGGAATTGCTTGCCCACTTGAATTTGGGGCCTCTAAAACGTCGTTTTCTTTCACGGATTGGTCTGAATAGAAAAATAAGGTCAACATTATGGCCATTAATATAAGAACTCGAACCAATACCTTCAAATCGAAAACTCCTTTATTCTTGGAGAGATGAGTCTATTATATCAATGAAAAGTGTTTAGACACAATGTTGTCATTGCAACAAACTGTAATTTCAACTATTATAAAATGGAACGCTTCATAGGTATAATGCATTTAAAGGAGGACGAATCTATGTATTTTGAAAATACTGGTCTTGAAAATACAGCAGCTGATTTAGAATTGCTGGATGAAATCATGTTAAAGCACGGATTGGTTCGTGAAGGTCAATGGGATTACGAACGTGTAACGTATGACAAGAAATATGAAATTAAAGAAGGTACTTTCTATCTTCGTATATTTGGTTTCACACCAGAAGGCGATATTGGATCACACGATGCAATCATCAATTTAATGAAACCAGTTGTAGGAAAGCATTATTATCCACACGGTGTAGAATATGGGGACCAAGAAGTCTTTCCTGCTCACTTAGTAAAATCATGCCAACAAACTTTAGCAGCTGTTAGAACGGATTTAAACGCTTTTGAAATTCGTGCATAATATAAACGCCTGGAAATAAATTTTCCATGGCGTTTTTTTCATCTGTTCAAAGTTCTTTTTCTTGTCTATACTTATAAGAACAGTTGAAAAGAGGTGTATTCATTGCCCAAATGGCTGACAAAAAAGGTTCTCATACTTGCTTTACTAGCTTTACTTGCTATTTTATTTATTACCTTTGTGTTACCCATTTCAATTCCAATTATTCTCGCGCTGATTACGGCATTTCTCTTAGAACCGATCGTTAAGTGGAGTAAATTCAAATTTTCTTGGAAGCGAAAAACTAGTGTTATTACAGTCTTTATTCTTTTTTTATTGGTTATTTCAGGGGTTTTATACTTCACGATTACCCAAATCAT
>JAHIWI010000271.1 GCA_018816185.1 Bacillota bacterium | reverse complement strand
CAAGTGAACGATTACACAGAACTACACCGCTGTATTGTATCTAAGGTCGAAACTTTGCGCAGTCTTCGTTATAATAGCATCGCCATCATATGTAAATCATTTGAGGAAAGTAAGAGTGCATACGAAGGGTTGTCAAATATCGACGATATTAAGTTATTGAAGAAAGGCTCAGATGACTATGAACAAGGAGTTGTCGTCATCCCATCTTATTTATCCAAAGGCATTGAATTCGACGCTGTTATCATATATGACGCCTCCGAAGATGTATACGGAGATGAGAGCCTTCGCAGAGTTTTCTACACTGCTTGCACCAGAGCGATGCATGTCTTGCAAATTTACAGTGTTGGTGAACCAACCCCGTTATTGTAAACATATTGAGGCGCTTAAATAAAAGCCCAAGTAAGTGGTCTCAACACTTGCTTGGGTTTTTCTGAACTAATTAACTGTTTTATTTATCTCATATTTTCAAAAAAGTATGGATTCGTAATAAAATGAAAAATCGGTTTGTGAATGGTATTTGTGTAATTTCACATAATACGTAAGTAAATCTCAATTGAACTAGGAGGAACTTCACTTGAAAGAACTTTTTACTGCGACAGTTACCGCTACTGGAGGACGAGAGGGACGGATCCAATCAGAGGATGGCGTACTTGATTTAGCTCTGGCAATGCCAGGTGTTAAAAAAGGTACAACGAATCCAGAACAACTTTTTGCGGCAGGCTATGCTGCTTGTTTCGATTCAGCTCTGAATTTGGTGGCAGGAAAGGAAAAAATCAAACACGGTGGATCGGAAGTGACTGCTCACGTCACGCTGAATCAAGGTGATGATGGCTATTCACTATCCGTCAGACTGGATGTTTTGGTTCGTGATGTCGAAAAGGATGTAGCCAAACACTTGGTGGAAGCAGCACATAAAGTATGTCCATATTCAAGAGCTCTTGAAGGAAATATTGAAGTGGATGTCGATGGTCGAACGGAATAAATTACAGTTAATTTATTCTTATAAGTATTGTAATAGTTATTAGTGACTGGCAAAAAGGAAAGTCTCAGATAGCAATGCCTTCCTACCGAAAACATTGAAAAAGACCATCGATTTGCTAATTTGATGGTCTTTTTTGTTGATGAAATAGTGATTTCAGTTCAATGAATATACTGATTGATTTTTCCCTTAACCGCATTTCATTCAACGCGCATTCTAATAAAATGGTATCTGTGTATTTTAGGGGGAAGCATCTGCAATTTCATTAATAGGTATATATTTTGTAAGTCGTCCAACTACTTTCAATAGTAACGACTTGGTCCTTAATTACAGCATTGTTGGTTTATCTAGAGAAAAGCTAAGAAATCTTCGGAAATGTGGTTAACTTTAATTGTTGAGGTACATATTATATGAGTGGGATATTTTTTGGCTTTTTTTATGCAAAAATTGTACATAAAAGTGTCGAGTGATATAATAAGGGGGAATAAAACTTGGAACATGAAAAGAAGGTGGAAGAGATGGGAACTATTTTAGATGATAAAATCAACCAATTAGAACGTGAAATGCCCAATCGAAATCGCATCGCACTTTCTAAAATTCGTGATACAAAAGAATGGATTCCGCTTTTGGAAAAATATAGTACAATTGAAGTTATTTCTGGTGCTGAAACCGTCGCTCAAATAAATGCTCCTGATTTAATTCCACAGTTAATACAAAAAATTAAATTTTTACAAAAAGAATTAGCGAATGCTGAACTTAATAATTTATATGGTTATCGTGTACTAGAAATGGAACCACTTTCCGGTGAAAAATTAGCTGTTGCAGCATCAGATTATTTAGATGAACTGTTGAAAGATAGAGGTTAACATTCTGATGATTAATCATGCTTTATTAAAACAAGCCATTCATGATATTTCATCTATTCAATATTTGGAAATGGATCCTAAACAATTGGCTTTGGACGTTTATGCTCTTTCTACCATTTTTAAGGATGAAACGAAGTTTAAAAATGTTATAAATTCCGTTATAAATGCGATAATTAACCTGAAAAACAATCCTTCTATGGGCGAAGATTTAAAGTACAATCTTGCTGAATGGAAGTCTTATCATTTTTTCAGTCCTTATCCAATTTACTCGGAAGATGAAGATATGAGATTAGTTTATCAGTCCGTTCTTACGAATATATTGATCCTTGGTTTTGGCCATCGTTATATTCCCTCAGATTTTTATTCCCGTCTTAGTAATAGAATATAAACAGCTCAATTCATCCATGATGATTGAGCTGTTTTTGGTGGAATAAAAATGAGATGCAAATGGATTTTCAAAACTCGCTTGGCATTTTCTATAGTTTTCAAGTAATTCTTTGCTTACTTTCTGCCTCGTAACTTTCTTTGCAATAGCCAACTCAAAATAATATGAAAAAACATCATCTAAATCAGGATTAATTATGAACAACATGTTGAGAGCTTCTTCGTGCCGGCCGAGTGAGCCAACGGCAAACCCAAAGGAAATAGCTGCATTATTAGTACACTTTATCCCCATTAAAAATCGAATTCTTAACGATAACATAGTCTACTGTAGTAATGGCTTCTAGTGTGTTGCCACCTGCATATGAAATAGAGGATTGAAGATCTTGTTCCATTTCGATCAATGTATCTTCTAAGGCACCTTTATGCTCGACAAACATTTTCTTACCTTCTACATTTTTCTTTTCACCTTTTTGGAATTCCGAAGCGGAACCGAAATATTCTTTAAAGAGTTTGCCATCTTTCTCGAATGTTTCACCTGGAGACTCTTCGTGTCCAGCAAATAGAGAACCAATCATGACCATGGATGCACCAAACCTTACTGATTTCGCGATATCTCCATGAGTACGGATGCCGCCGTCTGCAATAATTGGCTTCGTTGCTGCTTTTGCACACCAACGTAGCGCTGCTAATTGCCAACCGCCAGTTCCGAATCCAGTTTTAATCTTAGTTATACAAACTTTTCCTGGTCCGATGCCAACTTTAGTTGCATCTGCACCAGCATGCTCCAATTCTCTTACTGCTTCAGGCGTCCCAACATTCCCTGCAATGACAAAACTCTCAGGTAAATGTTTTTTAATATGCTGAATCATCTCGATGACTGCATTGGAATGGCCATGTGCAATATCAATGGTAATGAACTCGGGTACAAGTTGTTCAGTAGCTAACTGTTGTATGAAGGCGTATTCTTCCTCTTTCACACCAACGCTAATAGAAGCTATTAATCCACGAGACTGCATATCTTGAATGAAAGAGATGCGTTTCTCTGGTTGAAAACGATGCATGATATAGAAGTAACCTTTTTCTGCTAAGTAAATCGCAATCGTTTCATCAATAATAGTCTGCATATTGGCAGGAACTACAGGCAACTTAAATGTATGTTTACCTAAAGTCACCGTTGTATCACATTCAGAACGGCTATTTACTACACACTTCGCTGGAATTAATTGAATATCTTCGTAATCAAATACGTTTTCCATCATTTACACCCCTAAATCCGAATATTAAAGTTTTGTTTTTTAAAAATGTTCGTCTATAGGGTAATTTATAACATATCCACTCGCATGTCAAAGCTTTTTACAAATCCATACGATTAAATTTATTCATATTCCAAGATTGAAAAACTCCACTTTATGTAAAAATGCACCCAACCAGTACATAGTAAAGTTTCTGGTGGGTGCCATTTTATTTCCACGTTCTACTCTTTCTTTGATGTGTATTGGAGCGACGTATTTTTACCTCTCAACGATCTGGAACCGATCTCTGCAAATTCACGAGCGAGTTCTGCTTTAATATTATCTGGCTCGATTTTTTGTTGAGGAGATTCGTTTAGAACTTTCAAAGCTTTAGTTCCTATTTCTGCAAACTCACTAGCAGTTTCTTCTTTAATACGACCTGGTGCGATTTTTAGGCTTTTTGGAGACTGAGGTAAAGTTTGTTTGCTATTACTATGGGATTTGTTATCATCTCTGCCCACATGACATCATCCTTTCTGAATTTGGTTCGTATTAGTTTGTCTTGGGAAATCATATTCATGTAGAGAAATTTTTAAAAAATAAGCGATGCCAAATTGTTGTAAAAATATATAAATAAGGTTTTAAATTAACGGTAAAATTCAAATGGAAGATGGAATTTTCAGTGAGAACGAATTGATTAATGGGAGGAATTAAAAATCTCGTCAGTTTGAAATGGAAAGGATGAAATGAAGTGGTGGCATTTTTAGAAAACCTACAGGATTTAACAGCACTTTTGCTATTTATTTCAAGTATTATTTTTCATAGACAACTCAAACTAACTAAGTGGAAAAGAAAACTTTCTAAAGGCGAGATGACCATGTATGTCATTACTTCACTCGCAATTCCTATTTACGTCATTACTTATTTTGTTCTTTTACTGGGAAGATAAACCGCACTATTCTGTTCAATATAAAGTTTGAACGCCAAATAATTGATATGAATACTCATTCATTTTATGGTAAAGTCTTCTAAACAGAAGGTTTTTTAAAGGGAGCGGGATTCATGATTTTTAAGAAAAAGGTGGAGCAGTCCGAACAAAATGGTGTTCAAATGATTAACGGCACCATCGCATTTCAAGGCGTAAAGCTAAATGTGTACAGCTTTTTGTTGGACGGCGTCTTAATTGATACAGGTGCAAAGTCACTCGAAAAAGAATTCCGCCCATTCTTTGACCAACACGAAATCGATCAGGTTATGATCACCCATCATCATGAAGACCACACGGGTGGAGCGGCTTATCTACAGCAGTTAGGAAAACCAATTTATATGAATGAGCAATTTATAACAAGCTGTCAGTCGAATGCAAACTATCCGTTATATAGGAAGGTGTTTTGGGGAAAAAGAGACCCATTTCAAGCGAAGCCGATGATGAGTACTTTTACGAACAGAAGCGCAACTTGGGAGTCTATTCACACTCCTGGCCATGCAGCAGATCATATGGCTTTTCTGAATAAAGAAACAGGACAACTATTCTCTGGCGACTTATATTGTCAGGATCGGACAAAAGTAGTTCTTCGTGATGAAAGTATTCCAACGCAAATCAATTCCCTAAAACGAGTCCTTGACTACGATTTCGATGAGGTATTTTGCAATCATGCAGGATATTTAAAGAACGGAAGAGACAATCTCAATCGTAAACTCGATTATTTGCTTGAACTACAAAATGAAATTTTTGCGCTCCATAGTAAAGGGTTAAAACCTAAACAAATCAATAAAATCCTCTTCCCTCAAAAATATCCTATTTTGTACTTTTCAATGGGTGAGTGGGATTCGTTGCATATCGTAACGTCGGTTCTTAAAGAAGGATTGGCTAATTAAAAATTTACTCTGGTTTGAAATTAAATAAGTACGAGCTACAGAACATTTCTTTGTTATGAGAAATGTTTTTTTGTTTATTAAAAATGAGGAGAATATTTAAATAACAATAATAATACAATTAAGAACAACAATAATTTATTGTAAAACGATAAATTATTTGTTAAAATCTAAATGAAAATAAAATAGTGAGGTGCTTTTTATGAAACGCGGAACAACACTCTTTTTAAAGATAGCTGTCATTTTTATTGGTATTCCGGTTCTGGCTTTGTGTCTCTTTTTGTTGCCCCAGATTGTAACTGAAGCTAATGAAGCAGCTGAAAGAGGGTCGGATATTGCATTTGTGGTATATGGCATTCTATTGATTATGTATGTTTCCACTGTCCCATTTTACTTTGCTTTGTATCAATCATTTAACCTCTTAAGCTATATTGACAAAAACCAAGCTTTCTCTGAGTTATCAGTAAGAGCTTTAAAGAAAATTAAAAACAGTGCGCTTATCATGAGTGGCTTGTATGTACTAGCCCTTCCATTCGTCTTTATACTAGCAGAGATCGATGACGCACCTGGTCTTGGACTAGTGGGAATGGTGATGATTTTTGCTCCATTGGTTATTGCTGTATTTGCTGCAGTTCTTCAAAGACTTCTACAAGAAGCCATCGAAATAAAATCAGAAAATGACTTAATGGTCTGAGGT
>JAHIWI010000041.1 GCA_018816185.1 Bacillota bacterium | reverse complement strand
GCCGAATACAACGTCGAAGTTCGCATGGAGCCAATAGGTAACAAAATTGCTCGATGGATTATGAATGAAGAGATGGTTACTGAATCGATGTCTAGCCCAAGAAGTATGTTGGTGAGAGATCGATTTGACCGGTATGTCTTCCTATTTGAAAATGATTTTGCGATGAGATGGTTCCAAGATAAGAATGAGGGCATCGAATTGTATAGCTTGCTTTAAAAATGTTGTTCCTAATTCAAAATGAATCCCTAACCGAGACGAAGTGTAAATTGCTTCGTCTCGTTTTTTGTATTCTTAATTAAGCTTAGACTTTCCAATTGTAAAAGAATTCTTCTTTGACATCAATTCTCGGCTTAGACAATTACAACTGAGATGGCGATTATTCTAACCAACAATACGCTTTTCGAACTGAGAACGGCAAAATTTTAACTGAGATGTCCAAATCTCTAACTGAGCGACCATAGGTCAGATTGTATTATGGTAAAAAAGGCCTGTGATGCAGAGTGACTTTTTGTATAAATAGTTTTCTTTTGTCTACTAATACGATAAAATTAGGATATATAAATACATAGAATTGAGGAGAATTAGATGAATAGTTGCATCCACTGTGGTATTTCATTTGATTTTTATGAGAAAGGTTACTTCTTTATAGAATCAAATACACCAAAACCAAATTTGCCTCAAAAGTATGAAATGATCAATGATTATTTAGGATACTTCATATATGATTCTTTGTTTGAAATTGAGCAAGAATTGAAAGAGTTAGATAATCAGGATGGAATTCGAATTGGATTATCGAGATCGAAGAGAGTCGAACGCTTAATAGATGTGAAAACTTTCAAATTGAGATATGAAGAAAAAGAAACCGTGAATTTCATTCAACATGGTGAAATGATGAGTCATTTACAACCAATTATTGATATGAAATCGAATGAGATTTTTGGTTATGAATCTCTTTTAAGAGCATCGAGTCCAGATGTGTTTATGTCTCCAGGGAAGTTATTTCAAGTGGCGTCACAAACAGGATTACATTCTCTTTTAGATCAACGTGCCCGAGAAGAAGCAATTAAAGCACGTAATGGGAAAATCTCTCCAGGTGTCAAAAGTTTTATTAACTTTTTACCTTCGACTATTTATAATCCTGATTTCTGTTTGCAACATACATTCCGGATTGTCGAAAAATATAAAATTGATCCAGCTGATTTAATCTTTGAGGTAGTCGAGACCGAAAAAATTGAAGATGTGGACCATTTAAGATCTGTGTTAGATCGCTATAAAAAAGAAGGAATGAAAGTAGCGCTTGATGACGTCGGTGCAGGATTCTCAACGGTTGATATGTTGGAATTGCTGCAACCAGATTATGTGAAAATCGATCGATCGTATATCAGTTTTTGTGATCAAGATGTGGAGAAACAGAAGTTTTTAAAAGAAACAAACGAAAGAGCTCAAGCTTTAGGAATTCAAACTTTAGCTGAGGGAATAGAACGAATTGAAGAGTTTGAGTTATGCAAAGCGCTAGGATACAACTTAGCACAGGGTTACCTCGTTGGAAAACCAGCTGCTCAACCCACGCTCGATGCTAATTGGCTTGCTCTATCATCATCAAGATAAATCATTGAAATCCCTTAAGTTCTTTATGAACAATTAAGGGGTTTTTATGTTTTTCGTCAGGAGAATTCGAATAAAATAAAAAGTTGTTCATGATTCCTACACAACTGTTAAACATTTCTAATATTCATATTTGAACAAAGGTACTGTAGAGCATATGATAGACATAGAAGCTTTTGTAGGAGAGGATTTACACACAATGAAAATTAGCGATTTTTCAATTAACCGCCCCGTATTTACGACTGTCATTATGTTTTTAGTATTAATTTTAGGAGCGGTTTCTTTTTTTAGAATTCCTGTTACCTTAATTCCAGAATTGAATCCCCCGATTGGCGTTGTTGTAACTAGTTATCCAGGTGCTAGTCCCACTGAAGTTAGCGAAAAAGTGACTAAGCCTCTTGAAACGAGTTTGTCGACACTGCCTGGAATAAAATCTTTGCAATCCTCTTCGCAAGAAGGTGCGAACTTTATTCTCATGCAATTCGATTGGACAACCAATATCGATGATGTCCAAAGTGATATTATGCAACGAATTGACCAAACTCCGGTACCAGATGAAGCACAAAAACCAAGGTTTTTAAAATTCGATCCAGCACAATTCCCGATTATTCAATTATCACTCCGTGCCCCAGAGAATGGTGGAGATGTTAGAGTTATAGCGGAACAACTCGAAAAAGAACTTCGACGAACGGACGGAGTTGCGAGCGTAAATGTATCCGGTGCATTAGTGGAAGAAGTTCAAATTTTACTTGACCCTAAAAAGTTAGAAGAAAAGGGACTTGCTCAATCTGATATTGTTCAACTAATACAGTCAAACAACATTTCATTCCCTGGAGATCCAATTGATACAGAGGATGGAAAAAAATTAACGACACGTATTATTAGTACATTGACTACAGTTGAGGACATTGAACAACTTGTCGTAACGGTAAATCCTTTAGACGGTTCATCAATTACGATCGCTGATATCGCTTCAGTCTCACTTGGCGAACAAGAAGCATCTACTGAAACAACGGCTAATCAGGAACCAGCTGTTTTAATGTCTGTACTTCAAGAGTCAGGTGCCAATACAGCTGATGTTTCAACAGCATTTAAAGAATCTTTGTCAGATTTATTGGAAGATAAGGATTACGAAGGTGTTGAAGCAGATATCCTATTTGACCAAGGGGATTATGTAAAATTAGCTATCGGCAATATTGGTTCGTCTTTAGGCTATGGTGCTATATTTGCCATGCTTGTTCTATTTGTTTTCCTTAGAGGAATAAAAAGTCCGATTATTATCGGTATTGCTATCCCATATTCCGTGATTGTAACGTTTGTCCTTATGTATTTTGCGGACTTTGCTTTAAATATTATGACACTTGGTGCTCTGGCATTGGGAATCGGGATGTTAGTCGATAATGCCATCGTAGTTATTGAAAATATTGAACGTCATTTAGCAATGGGCAAAGATTCGAAAAGGGCAGCCATTGACGGAACAAAAGAAGTTTCTGGTGCTATTACAGCATCCACCTTAACGACGGTAGCCGTGTTCGTACCCGTTATCTTCATTACCGGCTTGATCGGACAAATCTTTACTGAATTTGCCCTTACAATTTCATTTAGTTTAATTGCCTCATTGGTTGTCGCTTTGACAGTTATTCCTATGCTAGGTAGTCGAATGTTAAAGAAACCAAAAGGAAATTCCGAAGCGAAAAGAAGACGTTCAAAGGCTTATAATAATTTTGAAAGATCTATAAAATGGGCTCTAGGTCACCGTACTTTGGTCATTATTTTAACTACCGTAATGCTTGGACTAAGTGCGCTAGGTTTATTCCAAGTGGGTACAGAATTTTTACCTGCTACCGACGAAGGATTTGTTAGTGTAAATGTGGATCTCGAAAATGGTTCTTCATTAGAAGCAACAAAAGAAGTGGTAAGCAAGATTGAATCCATTTTCAAAGAACAGGCTGAAATAGATGTATATGTGAGTTTAATTGGCGGAACACAACAAGGGCAATCTCAAGGGTCATCTCAGTCCAACCGAGCTGAAATCTATGTGAAATTAGTTCCTTTAGATGATCGAGATCGATCAATCTTTGAGTTTGTAGATGACGTTCAACCTTTAGTTTTAAAAGAAGTTGGAGAAGACGTTGACGTTCGTTTTAATTTACAAACGGCTGCAGGCTCTACTCCAAATTCACTATCGTTTACAGTTACTGATTCTGATAATCAACGATTACAAAGTGCTGTTAATGACATACAAGAATCATTATCAAAATTAGAGTCAGTTACAGAAATGACAAATGATCTTGAAGATACAGTTGATGAAATTCAAATGACGATAAATAAAGAAGCGGCAACTGAGTTCGGTATGTCTCCTGCTCAAATTGCGCAAATCGTTAACAACGTTACTCGTGGTGTATTCGCCACACAAATTATTTCAGAAAACGATGATGTTTATGGCGTGTTTGTTCAATTTGATGAACAATATCGAAGCAGTATTGAGCAATTAAAGTTATTGAAGTTAAGAACACCTTCTGGTCAATTTGTAGAATTGCAGGAACTTGCAACGATTGAAATTGCTGAAGGTCCAGTATCGATTAGACGTGTAAATCAAGCAAATTCTGTAGATTTTACAATTAAATATGCATCCTCCCTTTCACTTGGAGAAATGTCTGATCAAGTGGATGAAGCAATTGCTGAATCGAACATACCTGAGGAAGTTGACATAACCTTTGGAGGAGATCGAGAGTTATTTGAAAGTGCAATCAATGATATGATGCTCGCAGTATTACTAGCAGTAGCCTTAGTTTATATCGTGATGGCAGCTCAGTTTGAATCCTTTAAATACCCATTTGTCATTATGTTCTCAGTTCCACTGATGATTATTGGGGTTGCTCTTGGCTTGTTTGTTACTCAAACGCCAATTAGTATTACCGCAGTTATTGGTATTCTTGTTTTAGTAGGAATTGTTGTGAACAATGGGATTATGTTGGTTGATTTTATTAATCAACGTAAAGGGGAAGGTTTAAGTTCTTACGAAGCAATCGTTTCTTCGACTCGAGATCGCGTGCGTCCAATTTTAATGACGGCTTTAACAACGATTCTTGGCCTTATGCCTTTAGCTATCGGAATAGGTGAAGGGACGGAAATTAATCAGCCGATGGGAATTGTCGTGATTGGTGGTTTAATCAGCTCGACATTACTAACGTTATATTTAATCCCTGTACTCTATAGTTTGCTCGATAAAGAAACACGAAAAAGAGCAAAAGAACCAAAAGCATAAACAGATAAGAGACTATCTTCTAAGTCATTATTGTGACTAAGAGATGGTCTCTTTTTTTCATGCCATGATTTTTGTTTCATTTTACCTCGAACTCTAATTAGAAATTGCCTTAAGAAAACTCCAACAAAAAGTCGAATTTTATTATGTTTAATAAACTATTATTCTCTTATCATCAATCACGAATGTCTCGTCAGTTTAGAATATTACATTGTTATTTAGCAAATATTTTTGTAAAATTCAATTAATACATATTTTGGAGGAATGAAGATGCAGGTTCCATTGTTCACAGGTTTTCCAGGTTTTATTGCCCAGCAAATAATGAATGAACTGATTGAACAAAGGAAAGTAAAAGAGATCTATGCTCTTGTTTTACCAAGTCAAATGGAGCACGCTCAAACCCTAGCTAATGCGATGATGAGTCAGGTAAAGGAATTGACCATCCATCTTGTTGAAGGTGACATTACGAAACCTCATTTAAATATTGAAGGGGATATAATAGAAAAAATTCAACAGGACATCAATACAGTTTGGCACTTAGCTGCTATATACGATTTGGCAGTCCCAAAAGAAGCAGCAGTACGTGTAAATGTCCAAGGAACAGCTATGGTGAATGATTTTGTGAAAACTCTGCCCCATTTGCGTAAGTACATCTATTTTAGTACTGCCTACGTTGCTGGAACTAGAGAAGGCTTATTAAGAGAAGATGAATTAATTCGTCCTGAGTCATTTAAGAATTTCTATGAAGAAACTAAATTTGATGCTGAAGTGTTAGTTGAGGAATTAAAAGAAGATTTTCCCGTAACGATTATTCGACCTGGAATCGTTCGAGGACATTCAAAAACAGGATCAACCATTAAGTTTGATGGACCTTACTTCTTTATTAATATGATTGATCGACTAAAGTTTTTACCGTTCATTCCATTTGTCGGCAAATCAAAAGCTTATATTAATGTCGTACCAATTGATTATGTAGTAAAATCAGTGGTGTATTTAAGCGAGAAAGAAGAGGCGAATGGGAAAACGATTCATTTAACTGATCCGTCATCTCATCCAGTTGAAGAAGTTTATCGTCATATGGTTGCTCAAATAACCGGCAAACAACCAAAAGGAAGAGTTCCACTGACATTAGCGAAAGTAGGATTGAATTCAAAATTACTTAGGAAAACATTAGGTGTTGAAAAGGAAACTTTGGATTACTTAACTTGGTCTGCTCAATTTGATACGACCGTCGCGAATTCATTGCTAAAAGATAGTCAGATTCGGTGTGAAGATTTCATTGAAAGTCTCCCAACGATGTTGGCGTTCTATGAACTTCATAAAAATGATAAACAATATCATGTCGTCATTGAATAGAATTTGTTTACAGTGAATTCGATTGTGGTATAATAACTAATGAAAACTTTATCTACTTTTGACTGTTGTCAAAGGGGAGTAGCTATAGGGAAACCTACTTCATAGTCGTCATTACATGGCTTTTGCCATCGGTTATGATAGCCATTTTATTAATGTGCTTAGCAAGACCTTTGCCTTTTTTAAAGGCAGGGGTCTTTTTGTTTTCAATACATGATTAAAGGAGATAATTATGGAAATTTTATCAGCAGAATTTTTTGTGGCCTTACTTTCAATTATTATGATTGATTTAGTATTAGCAGGAGACAATGCCATTGTTATTGGTATGTCTGCAAAAAACTTACCTCTTCATCACCGCCGTAAAGCAATTATGTGGGGTACAGCTGGGGCAGTCGTAATTCGTGTTTTAGCAACTTTAGCCATTGTATGGTTATTGAAGATCCCAGGTTTACAGTTAGTTGGGGGTATCATTTTAATTGGTATTGCTTACAAACTGTTAATTGAAGATGGAGATGCTGGTGATCATAAAAGTTCAACCACTCTTATGTCAGCGATTGGTACAATTATTGTAGCCGATACAATTATGGGTCTAGATAATGTTCTTGCTGTTGCAGGAGCTGCTCATGGTGATTTCTTATTAGTTGTTATTGGTTTAATTATTAGTATTCCGATCATGGTGTGGGGAAGTACGTTATTTGTAAAATTAATCGACCGTTACCCAATCATTATTTATATTGGTTCTGGTGTATTAGCATTTACAGCTGCACGTATGATTACGCATGAACGATTTTTAAAAGATTTCTTTGAATCTAATCCACTTATTACATGGTCAATGATTGCATTCATTACAGTAGCGGTACTTTTAGCTGGTAAGTACAAAAATCGTAAACTGATTGAGATTGCTGATGAAGTTGAAGAAGCTAACGAAATCGAAAATAAAGAAGAAGTCGTAATTGAAAACGAAATCGAAAACAATGAAGAAGTAGTAACTGAAAACGATCTAGAAAATAAAAACGACAAAATTTAATGTACAAAAACTGGTAGCATCGAAAAGATGTTTCCAGTTTTTTTTTTATTACCCCCCAAAAATAATAGGGAATAAACGTATAGTATGTCGAGCATCAATTTTAAATGAAAGATGCTAATAATTTGACGGGGTGAAGTAAATGAAAAACTTAAAAACTTGGAAATCGATTAGTGCTACATTACTTGCAGCAACATTAGTAACATCAACATCTGCACAAGTATTCGCAAATGACACAGAAAAAGTTGACACGTCTTATGAAACAGTAAACTTACAAGAAGCATTAGAAAATGTAAAAGAAGAAAATGTATCATCTGCAGATTTAGAAGTTATTTCATCAGTAGTACCAGTCGGATATTTAGCAAATAACATTTTTGCATTATCAATGAATTTAGAAAAAATTAGTAATCCTAGAGCGAAAGAAGCACTTCAAAAAAATATTGAACGTGCTATTGCAAGATGGGAAGCTAAACAAAAAGCAGAAGAAGTTCCAACAACTCCTGAAGAGGAAACAACTCCTACAGAAGAAGAAACTACAACACCTGAAGAAGAAGTAGTAACTGTTCCTGAAGATGTTGTAACAACACCTGAAACTGAAGAAGAAGAAGTAGAAGTAACAACTCCTGAAACGGAAGTTACAACACCAGTTGTTGAAGAAAAAGAAGAGTTGAAAGATGCTGAAAAGAAAGCTTTGAAAAAAGCTGAAATTGCAGCTCATAAAGCAGCAGTAAAGGCAAAAGCTGAAGAGAAAAAAGCTGCTGCCAAAGCAAAAGCCGAAGAGAAAAAAGCAGCAGCTCAAGCAAAAGCTGAAGAGAAAAAAGCAGCTGCACAAGCTAAAGCTGAAGCAAAAAAAGCTAAGCATGAAGATAAAGGTAAAAAAGACAAAGAGTAATTGTTAGGTAACTGACATATAAAACTACTTTTCATTTTAATAAGAACCCGTTACAATCGATAAGAATTAGTCTATCGAATGAACGGAAGGTGAATGCATATGCTACTAGCGTCAATACAAGGTTTATTTGTACGCAAAAGTAATAACTCAAATATTGAGCCGCTAGTGGCTAAAGCTAAGGATGGGGATGAAGAAGTTCTAAATGATCTTCTTCTTTCCTATGCACCTTATATGAAAAAAACAGCATCTTTTGTTTGTAAAAGGTACATTCACGAACAAGATGACGAATACAGTATTGCATTATCAGCATTTCATGAAGCCATTCAACACTATGAAGTTTCTAAAAATGCTTCCTTTTTAACTTTTGCTCATTTGCTGATTCGGCGTAAACTGATCGATCATATTCGCAAAGAAGCTCGACGCAAAGATTCACCTGTTGGGTTAGGACTAGATAGTTCAGAAGATGAAATAGATGCATTTGGGACACTCGAATCCTCACATTCATTCGAACAGTTTACAGCGGAGCAGCAAGCTGCAGAAAGACGAGTACAGATTTTTGCATATGAACAGTTGCTAAAACCATACGGATTATCATTTCAAGAATTAGTGAAGGTATCGCCTTCACATGAAGATACACGTCAAACGGCGTTTCAAATCGCTCAGATTATCGCGGAATCTGACGAATTCTATGAAACATTCCTACAAAAAAAACAACTACCCATGAAAGAATTAGAAGAGTTAGTTATGGTTTCTCGTAAAACGATTGAGAGACAAAGGAAATATATTGTAGCCATTGTGATCTTATTAAAAAGTGATTTAGATTATTTAAAAGATTATTTAAAAGGACGGATGTAAAAATGAACAAACAAAAAGGAATCGTATTTGAAAATACTTCTTCATATAGTATTTTTTTAACAGATGATGGTCGATTCCTAAAAGGGATTCCCGACTCTTTGTCTGACGTTGGGGAAGAAGTATCATTTCGTCCTTATGTAGAAATGGTTGCGATTAAAAAGCCAAAGAGAACGGCATACATGGTACCGCTTATTGCTGCAGTGGCTATCGTATTTATGTTTTTCTCTGTATTGATACCGTCACAATCGAAAGTATCAGCGTATGTACAGATGGATTTCAATCCAAGTGTTGAACTTGGAATTGATAGAAAAGGTGATGTACAAGTATTTAGAGGTTTAAATGAAGATGGAGTTGCCTTAAAAAGAGAAATCTCTTTTTGGAAAGGTAAGTCATTAACATGGGTTATGTCTAAAATCGTAAATGAATCCAATGTCTCATTTGAAGACGATAGTCAATTTGGAATTACAACAATCATTTCAGAAAACCAAAATCAAGTGGCACTCGAGAAAATTATTACAACAGCTGTAACGCGAACGACTGTAAAAGTTGCTCCGGAAAAGATTAGAATTAACCAAGCCACTATCGAGGAACGTCTTCAAGCAAATGAAAAAGGCGTATCTGTTGAAACGTATAAAGAATCACAAGGAAAAGTGAACGAAAAAGAAGAATCTTTAGAAAAACAACCAGTTACTCTTCCAAAAGAAAAGAAAGCTAAAGAAAAAGAGAATACATCAAATCAAGGTAAAGCTAAACAAAACATAAATAAAAAACAACCAAAAAAAGAAGAAAAGAATAATGGTAAAAATAACGAGCCAAACGATCAACGTAAAAATAAAGACCAAAAGATAAACAATAGTAAAGACCAGAAAAACAACGGAAGACAAGACAAAAATATCAACAAAAACAATGATAACAAAGATAACAAGGAAAAAGCGTCAAATTCTTCTCAATCAAAAAAGTCGGACCAAACAAGAAATAATGAAAGAAATCAGCACCAATCCCAAGATTCAAAGCAATCAAATAATAAGTCACATAACAATCAAAAGGGTCAAAAGAACAAAAATGACCATCCATCAAAAAATTCTAACGGTAAAAAGAATGATCGATGAAAACTTTGCAAGCTTTTCATATGAAAAGCTTGTTTTTCTTTTGTTCTACTGATGTATTTGAATAAGTAGAAGGGAATCTGTTTAGGAGTAGCATTGAGTGCGCTAACTTGATGGCACCATTTGTCTTTCTATATAAGTAATCCTTTCTTTTTATCGTTTTTTTTCTTAGAATAGGAATATGACTCTCGTGTCTGTTGAAAGGACTTGACTGATTTATGAATCCAATTGTTCGACGAATACGAAGACTGACACCCGCACAAGCTATCGTTTCTTATTATTTTCTTGCGATTGCTTTTTCTGTCTTGTTATTAAGTTTACCCGGTGTCCATCAAGATGGCGTGAAAGTTCCTTTTTTAGACAGTGTTTTTACTGCTGTTAGTGCTGTCAGTGTAACTGGTCTTACAGTTATAGACGTATCACAAACCTACTCAACTTTTGGTATCTTTATGCTCATGCTAGTTCTTCAATTAGGCGGAATTGGCATTATGTCACTTGGTACTTTTATTTGGTTAATTGTTGGTAAAAAAATTGGTTTACGTGAACGTCAGTTGATTATGATGGATCATAACCAACACTCTCTATCTGGTGTCGTAAGTTTGATTATTGAAATTATAAAAATTTTATTATTAATTGAAGCAATCGGCGCACTGATCTTAACATTTTACTTCACTCAGTTTTATGAAACGTTTTCACAAGCATTTATCCATGGATTATTCGCAGCCGTATCTGCTACTACAAATGGTGGTTTTGATATCACTGGTCAGTCTTTAATGATGTATCATAACGATTATTTTGTTCAAATCATCAATATGATTCTCATTATTTTAGGTGCTATTGGATTTCCTGTATTAATAGAAGTAAAAGCGTTTTTATCTAACAAAAATAAAAACTTCAGATTTTCTTTATTCACAAAGATTACAACCGTCACATTTGGTGTATTATTAGCGGTTGGGACTGTTGTGATATTAGCTTTAGAGATGTTTAATTCTTTTAAGGACATGTCGTGGCATGAGGCATTATTCACAGCGATGTTTCATTCTGTATCTTCCCGTTCAGGAGGTCTCGTCACTTTCGACGTGACGCAATTCGGCGAAGGGACCAATATCTTTATGAGTGCCTTAATGTTTATAGGTGCATCCCCAAGTTCAGTGGGTGGGGGAATTCGTACCACAACATTTGCGATTGCAATCTTGTTTTTAATCAACTTTGCTAGAGGAAAAAATGAAATACAGATATTTAACAGGGAAATTGAACTGATCGATGTTTTCCGTTCGTATGCTGTCATTATTTTAGCTATTTTCATGGTTTTAGTTGCAACAATGGCATTATCGATATCTGAACCGAATTTACCGATAACAGCACTTGTCTTTGAAATAACCTCAGCATTCGGAACTTGTGGAATGTCTTTAGGTATAACGGATGATTTATCTAGCTTTGGTAAAGTGTTAATTATGATTTTGATGTTTATTGGGCGAGTTGGGTTGATCTCCTTTTTGTTTACCATAGGTGGACGAGCGACAAAAACAAAATATCAATTCCCGAAAGAACGTGTAATTATCGGGTGAAAAAAAGAGCAAATATCCTGTACTCAGGATATTTGCTCTTTTTGAATAAATGAAAATTGTGGAGATTGACCTGGCTTATAGTAAGTTAATAAATAACCGTCTTTTGCTTGGAGCGTATTTTCGTACTCAAGTGCAGATAAATCCAACGAGAATGGGACCAGTGAAGTTTGTTTGTGAACTTCACGTTCATGCAAAGATAACTGTGCAAATTGTTGTCCTGCAATAAGAGGATTTTCGATAATTTTTTTATAAATCATCGATTGCTCTTCTCTTGCCATTTCTTTTTCCCACCAAGGTTTTCTCGGTTGGAACTTTTGATGACTTAAGTAATCTAGTTTCATTAAACTACGAACTGTTGCCATATGTGCACGTCCATCAAATAGTAAAAACTCTTCAAGACGTTTGAACAAATCTTCTAATTGATGGCCAATTCTAGACCATCCTTTATTCTCCCAGTACGACCCAAAGTCTTGGAAGAAGTCAAAAGGTGTTTCAAAGGTCGTTGTAACTAGATATTCAACCGTACGGTCTAAACGGTGAGCGTTCCAATATTTCTCAAGTACATCTTCAGCTTGTTTAATACGGAGCATATCGTCAAAGCTTAACACGTTATTAGAGAAAATTTCGTATGGAGCTTGATCAACAAATACATATCCGTATTCTTTTGCTTGTATTCGTAGTCCTGTACCACGTAAAAGCTTCAAAAAGCCAAGTTGCAATTCTTCTGGTCGCATTTCAAATACATCGTTAAATGTTTGTTTAAAGGAAGCGTAGTCTTCTTCAGGTAAGCCAGCAATTAAATCTAAATGTTGAGCTATTTTGCCGCCTTCTTTAACCATTGAGACAGTTCTGGTTAATTTCGCGAAATTTTGTTTTCGTTTAACAAGTTCGTTTGTTAAGTCATTTGTCGATTGAACACCTATCTCAAAACGGAATAAGCCAACAGGTGCATTGTCATTTAAAAATTGAATGACTTCCGGTCGCATAATGTCAGCAGTTATTTCAAATTGAAATACAACACCCGGTTTGTGTTCGTCGATTAAGAATTGGAACATTTCCATGGCATAGCTTCGGCTAATATTAAACGTGCGATCAACAAATTTAATAATTTTAGCACCATGATCCATCAAATAGCGAATATCATCTTTTACTTTTTCTCGGTTAAAGTAGCGAACGCCTACTTCAATGGAAGATAAACAGAATTGACAGGAAAAAGGGCATCCTCGACTCGTTTCTACATAAACAATCCTTTTCGATAAATCGGCAAGATCTTCTGTAAATCGATATGGAGAGGGCATTTCACGTAAATCGATTTTGGGTCCCATTGGATTTAGCATAAACTTGTCTTCTTTTTCATAGCATATTCCAGGGACATCTTTTAATTCAATATCACCTTCTATGGCATGGAGTAGCTGTTTAAAGGAAACTTCACCTTCACCCATGACAATAAAATCAATCTCTTTATTTTCCTTTAACCAATAGTTAGCATCATAAGATACTTCAGGACCGCCAAGAACAATGACAGTTTCAGGACTTACTTTCTTTAACATATGGACAACTTTTAATGTTTCTTCAATATTCCATATATAACAACTAAATCCGACAACTTGCGGTTTTTTCAAAAAAATGTCGGATACAATCGAAAATGCAGGATCTTTTATCGTATATTCCGCTATCTCAGGATTAAAATCTGGTTGAGCTGCTGCTTTTAGACAACGCAAAGCTAAATTTGTATGAATAAACTTTGCATTAAGTGTTGCAATTACTATGTTCATTTTACATTCTCCTTTACTACATTTGTTTATTTTAACAGGGTTAGAACTTACAAACAATATGCCACTATATACCTATTCAGTTTCATACTTTAGTATGGAATAATCGGAGTTACGTGCTTGTATTTTTTTGTTTATTCAGAATATAAAAAAAATTATAGTATAAAAGTATTAAATAAAGTGAAAGGTTCGGTGAACAGTTTGATTGGAAGCAAAAGGAATCAAGTCTTCGAATTCTTGTTTCAACAAAGTCAAAGTCCAGTGTTCATATTAAGTCCAAATCAAAATTGGATTGATTTAAATGACGCTGCAAAAGAGCTTTTTTTACTATCCTCTGACATTCCTTTTCACGAAATGTTGGACAAGGAATCAAGAAACATATGGTTCGATTTTCTCGATGAAGTCAAAACACATTCAACTGCTTCCTGCCAATTAAACTTCCGTCCTAAGTCACAAAAAGAATACGTATCATCTACGATAACAGGATACTATGATCCTGAAGTAAAAGAATTGTTCTTTTGTATGAAAGAGTGCAAGAGTCTTCCTGAAAATAACATCTCTTATGTCGATTTTTTCAAACACGCAAAACATGGTCTAATCCTATCTGATCTAGCAGGAACAATCGTCGATATTAATCATCAAGCTGAAGACTATTTTTCGATAAAAAAAGAACAAGTATTGGGTTTACCAGTCATGCACATACATTTACTTTTTAAAGAATCGACAAAAGAAATTGAGGCTTTTTATCAACAATTGAAAGTTAATAACTTTGCAGAAATGATAATAAGACGATATGAATCAAATAACACGGAAAAATACTACCATTTTAAAACTAGTTTTAATAAAGTAAATAACTTGTATGTAACTGTTATTAGAGATGAGTCCGAGGTTGTGTGTCTTAGAAAGAAAGCGGCTCATACGGATTCTCTTTCAACGCTAGGACAACTTGCAGCAAGTATTGCTCATGAAATTCGAAATCCAATGACTTCTTTAAAAGGGTTTACCCAGTTGTTAAGCCAAACGGTTACCGGAGATGGAGCGCGGTATATTCAAGTCATAGAAAACGAATTGAACCGCATGGATGAAATATTAAATGAATTCCTGGTACTTTCAAAACCAACAAATCGTACCAAAGATATAGTGTGTATCAATTCCTTGCTCAACCAAGTTATTGAATTTATGCAGCCGCAAGCTATTATGTATAACACCGTGATTCATGATGATTTGTCTGAAATGGAAGAGACTTGTATTCTAGGTGATTCTTATGAATTGAAGAAAGTGTTTATTAACATACTTAAAAATGCCATTGAAGAAATGACTTCTGAAGGAGTTATTAGAATTTACAAATCAATCACTTTTGACAATAAAGTGAAAATATCTATCAGCGATCAAGGGCGGGGAATGACGAAAGAACAAATAGATCAAGTATTCCTTCCTTTCTTCACAACGAAGCAAAATGGAACTGGTTTAGGACTTTCACACGCCATTCAGACTGTTGAACAGCATGGTGGGTTTATTGAAATTGAAAGTGAACTGAATCGAGGGACAACCTTCCATTTATATTTACCACTAAGTACCGTTGGAAATAAACTTGAGAGTAACTCAATACTATTGAATTCCCCTAGTGCAAGGTAATTTAATATTCATATAATGGAAGAACGAATGAGACATTTTGACAAAACTCTTTGATTCCCTATATACTTGTGGTAATTCAAGACATTGGGAATAAGGTGATTAAGTTGAAATCTGAAGAAATATCGCAATCGTTAAAGTTATTTATAGTTCTATCAAGGTCAAATAAAGCTCTTCACGAATGTACCAATCAATTCTTTCAAGCAAATGGATTAAATCCAACTGAATTTGCTGTGATGGAACTGTTGTTTCACAAAGGCCGTCAACCACTTCAAAAAATCGGTAATAAAATTTTACTTGCAAGTGGATCAATAACGTACGTGATTGATAAATTAGAAAAGCGCGGATTTATTCACCGTGTGAATTGTCCGTCCGATCGTCGAGTTACTTTCGCTGAGATAACGCCAGAGGGTGAAGCTTTCATGGCTAAATTATTCCCAGAGCATGAGCAGCAACTTCATGAAATTATGAATGCTTTAACACCTGAAGAAAAAGACCAAGCTATTTATCTGCTTAAGAAATTAGGTTTATCAATAAAGGATTTATCTTATTAAAGCTTGTTCGTTAAACATAGCTTGCATCCAAAATGGTGCAAGCTATGTTTTTTTGTGAATAAAGAGAGTGGTCGGCTATTTCTTTCACTTTCCGGGGAAGAACGCCAGTCTCTGTGAATAATATATTTTTACTCGACGAATATAGAAAATGTTGATTTTCATTGCGGTAGACGCTTTCCGGGGGCATGGCTTTAGCCGCTTCCCTCGCGATGCTCAGTCCAGGGTCTAAAGATCATGCACCTGCCGCTTCGCTTTCGGTGCACAAAACATCTGCTGATCCCCTCGGAGTCGCTACCTCCATTTCAATCAACTGATATCGCGGTACATGTGAAATCAATATTATGCTAAAAGTACGTTGAAAAGAAAATCAATGCTAAAAAGGACCGTCTCTCAGTCATTTAATGACTAGGAGACGGTCCACTTTTTTTAATTACTCTTTCATTCCAATAGTTTCGCCCATTTTCAAGAATGCATCAGTCATGCTTTCATTTTTACGATCGAAAATAGTTAATCGAACAATTAGGTCACCTTGTTCAAATACAATTCCTGAAACAGTTCCAAGATCCGTAACGACTTCCACACCTGATTGATTAGAAATCCCAGTTCCTTGTGGAAGTTTTGCGTCATCTTCAATTGTAACTGGTTCACTACCAATACTTACTGCAGCCATAGTTTGAAGCATGTTTTCACGAACAAAATCGATGGATGCATCAGCTTTGGAAAGCGTTTCAATACGCATAAAGACCGCATCATTTTCTGTTAAATAAAGAGAATCTTTATTTGGCTCCTCACCTGTTAATTCGAAACCTTCTAATTTATAAATAGAATAGTTTTGTTCGTCACTATTCGTAAGAGTAGCAGTTTCTTCTTTTGCTTCACCTTTTACGCTGAAGGATAAAGTTTTTTCAGGACCTCTTTCCTCAGTAACTTCTTCTGAATTAGTGTCATCTGTTGATTCGTCTTCTGTCTCTTCTGGTGTTGTCGTTTCTTCTTGTTCAACTTCTTCTACTTCTGATGATGTATTTCCTTGACCAGAGTTTGTATCTTCCGAAGTATTACAAGCTGCTAGCATTGAAATTGATAGAGTAATTGATGCCATTAATAACCAATATTTCTGCATGTTAAAATCCCCCTTTAAGTAAGTAGACGTGATGTCGTGTGATTTGTTTCAAGAAGTTAGTGGTAGGACCAAAAACAGGAGTATGGTCATTGTGATATGAGCAATTATAATGAGGGGCATACTACGTTTCCACTCATACAAAAGTCCCCAAATTAATCCTGAGAAACAAGCTGCAATAACACCTAACCAAAAACCACTAAATGATAGCGAGAAGCCGAATAATAAGGCAGCTGTTACAACTGCAAAGAATGGACTCATATAGGCTTTGAGTTTTTGTTGAATAAATCCTCGCCAAAATAATTCTTCACCTGGTGCGATGATTAACATTAATAAAAGATAATGCCAAACAGTAGTAGGTCCATAACTTTCAAGAAAATTCTCTACAGAGAGAATTGTTTGATTTGAAAAAATGGAGAATAAATGAAATCCGGCTGCTATTAAACCGTACGTCAAAGTACCATACCCTACACCGAAAACGAGGAATTCCCAAGTTTGAACTTCGTCTTCCATTTTTCCATGGACAAATGAGGCGGCTATAAATAACAATGTTGTAAAGGTGTACATATACCAAAAAATGTTGCTATTTGAAAATGTGAAATATAATAACAAATAGGCAGCTGGAATATAAAGAACCCAACGTTGGGCAGATGCAATCCAATTCATTTATACACCTCCTAAATAATAATTCATTCGATAATGATCGAATAAGATTGAGCGTGAAGAGTTGAATAATATATTGTATACTTTCGTATAACAAGTGTATGCATACCTTATAGTTTGCATCAAAAAGGTAAGAAGGTAAAGGTTTTTTAGTAAAAATGACAATATGAAGCTAGGGGAGAATAGAGTGGGGAATTTTGAAAAAGCATTACAAGATCTTAAGGAAGGAAAAATCGATTCATTAAGTATTTCAAAAGAAGATTTTCTTGAATTTAGAGAAATATTAATTCAACAAATTGACTTTAAACACTTTCGTGGAATTGCACATCAAGGTGGATCTGTCATCTATACGTATGAAACGGTTGCAAGAAGTTAAGTTGATGTCGTAATTTGTCGGAAACTATCTCTGTAGAAAATTTACTTTTCGTGTATAATAATGGATAATATGAAGTTTTTAAAGGAGCCGTTATCGTGACTGAATCACTTTTAAAGCAAGTAGAAATCACACGAGAAGCTATGATACAATCGGCTATTGAAAATGGGTTTAGTAATTCGAAAACCATTCAACTAAGTAAAAAACTAGATCAGTTATTAAATATCTACCAATTACCTAAAAAGTTAAAGCATTCAAAAGGAAAATCAGTTGTTCTAAAAAACTAAACTCTATGCAGTTTAGTTTTTTATTTGAATTTTTGAATTGTCGTTCAATTGAAAAAATTGTGCCAGTGAAGCTCAAGATTTAAAGGTGGTTTTTAAACACTTTAATTTGATTGGAAAGAACATTGTAAAGAAAAAGCTACTTATTTAGGGGGATGTATATGAACAAGCTTAGACAGATAAAAGAAACATTAAACAACGCAATAATAGGAAGAGAGAAAGAAATTGATTTTATGTTGATTGCCTTGATTCAAGGTGGACATGTTCTTCTTGAAAGTGTCCCAGGATCGGGGAAGACAATGATGGCTAAAACTTTTGCACATGCATTTGAAGGCGACTTTAAACGTTTGCAATTTACACCTGATGTCTTACCTTCAGATGTAACAGGAATCAGTTACTTCGATCCGAAATCACAAGATTTTATTGTTAGACCTGGACCAGTCATGACCAATATTTTACTGGCTGATGAAATAAACCGCGCGACTCCGAGGACTCAGTCGAGTTTGTTAGAGTCAATGGAAGAAAAGCAAGTAACAATTGATGGGGAAACCTTGAAGTTACCAAATCCATTTATGGTCATCGCTACACAAAATCCAGTTGAATCACAGCAAGGGACATTTTCTTTACCTGCTGCACAACTAGATCGTTTTCTATTTAAAATTAGTATTGGATATCCAACCTTCGAAGAAGAAAGACAAATCTTACGCGATTTTAATGAAAATCCAGGAGAGGTTCGCTCATCTACTGTTTTGACCATCTCAGACGTTTTGGAATGGAAGAAAGAAATTAAATCCGTAACTGTCCATGAAGATGTTGAAACTTACATACTTCAACTTGTACAAGCTACTAGACAACATCCATACATTGAATTAGGTCTAAGTTCTCGAGCTACACTTGCCCTTGTACATGCATCTCAAGGGATTGCATTTTTACAAAACCGGACATTTGTTACGCCTGACGATGTAAAATATGTCTTTTCACCGCTTGCTTCCCATCGTCTTATGCTGACAGCAGAAGGCATGCTTATTCATGATCCAATAGATTTACTTAACCAAATCATCGAATCGGTTCAAACGCCTGTAGAGGCCGCTATCAAATGATTTGGAAACGAGATTATTATGGTGCTGCACAAACAAAGTGGGCTTTAGTGGTTTTGGGGTTTTTGTTTGTGTTTTCATTGCTTCTGATGAATTATGTAGTTGCTGGTGTATTTGCTTTTTTAGGGACAATTGCTAGTTTGCAATATTGGTATTTTAGGCAGGTTGGAAAAAGACTGGTTATGCAAAATGAGAAAAACAGAAGTCGATTATTAGTACATGGTCCATCTTCGTGGACATTGGAATTTGAGAATCCTGGTCTGCCCATTTGGAATGGTCAACTAAGACTTCATTTTCAAAATGCCGTCAATCCCATCTATCCACAATCAAACGCTCATGGTCAATTAAACGAAATCTTAGTTCCATTTACAATTGGTTACAAAGAAAAAATAGTTTTGAATATACCGGTTCAAGGTGCTAAGAGGGGCATATCAAAACTGAAAGATGTAGAATTGACAATTCCACATTTATTTGGCGAAGGTTCAATTGTAATGACCTATCAACCAATCATCTTAATGGATCAAATGGTATTCCCAAATATTTTTCCTGTTAAGGAATTGAGACACCCATCACCACTAAAGCCTGGTTCTTTTGAAATGAAACACTCCATCTTTAATGATGTATTTTCTCCAATCGGTACGAGAGATTATGTCCCGTCTGATCAATTTCATCATATTCACTGGAAAGCTAGTGCTAGACTACAAAAACTTCAAACGAAAGTATTTACGCAGATTGCAAATGAGTCTGTCATGATCATAGTCAATATTGCACAAGGTTATTCAATTATTTCTGATTTAGAAGAAAAGATTGAAGTAATTGCATCCTTTATTGATTTTTATTATCGTGAAGGAATTCCTTATTCAATTGTTATTAATGTTCGAGCATTTGGACAATCTCCTTACCTGTTTATACCTACTGGTGATGGACAAAAGCAACGACAAAAATCAATGGAACTATTATCGATTCTCTCTCAAAATGATTTAACTATGCCATTTAATCGGATGTTAAGCCATTTGGAAATTCACGAAGAGTTTCCAATGTCGGTTATCATTTTCACACCAGATGAAAAAGAAGCTGCTCCTTATATAGCTAAGTGGCAACAAAAAACGAAAGTATTGGTTTATGGTGATGATCGGAAAGGGGGAGAGATCCAATGGAAAAAGGATTTGATTCCAACTCGTTAATCACTAGTCAATCAATTGGGAAATATGTGCAGGATATTTGGTTAATCGCTTTTTTCTTCGTATTGATTCCTGACGATGCCAGCATGTCACTAACGATGATCTGGTTAGTCATGCATACACTCATTTTAGTAAGTGTATTATTCGTTTTCCGGAAAACAGGCTACCAGATAGCAGTACCATTATTTATATCATTATT
>JAHIWI010000270.1 GCA_018816185.1 Bacillota bacterium | reverse complement strand
TTAATGACTTTTACTCGTCTTTTAGAAATTTTCCCATCCTTCGCTAGGTAAACCATCTCTAATACATCATGCCTTTTCATTCCTTTTACAATGACCTCTTTCATTTCAGCCGCCTCCTTTTTCTTGATTATAAACGAACACTTGTTCTCTTTTCAAGAAAAAAGATATGGGAATTTCAAGAAGTTTGTTATTCCTCGAGAAATACAATCGATTTAGGTATAGTGGATGTAACTAAACATGTCGGAGGAGGGAAATAGTATGTCTGAAAACAAAAAGTTAATTTCAACTACTGTAGAAGGTCAAGATCTTGTAATGGAGCGCATTTTTGATGCGCCTAAGAAGTTGGTATTTGAGATGTATGCCAAGTCAGACCATTTAGAGAAATGGTGGGGACCGCAAGGATGGGAAACAGAAAATCGTACATTTGAGTTTAAACCTGATGGCGTTTGGCATTATTGCATGCGCTGCACGGATGAAAGCCAAGGAGAATTTTTTGGTCATGAGTCTTGGGGAAAAGCTGTGTATCATGAAATCGTTGTGCCAGAAAAAATTGTCTACACAGATTCGTTTTCCGATGAGGAAGGCAACATCCCTGGTGCCATACCTGATATTTTAATCACTATGGATTTTGTAGACGATGGCGACAAGACGAAGCTTCTCATTCGCTCCCATTTCTCATCTGAAGAATCTCTTCAGCAAGTGAAGGATATGGGGATCGTCCAAGGATTAGAATCACAATTTGAAAGATTAGATGGTTACTTAGAAGAATTAAGTTGAGTTAAATAGAAAACTTCTAACAGCACTGCAACCGCAGTGCTTTTTTGTAGCTTTATTAACAACGGTAGCCATTTATGTACAATAAAAAGGAAATCTCTTTATTGTATCGAATGTAGTTAAGGGATAGATACATGCATTTTTTTGGAGGCTATGATGAACATACATATGAAAAAAAGTATTGCAGAAATAGAAATCAATCACAACTTTTCAGGTTCGGCACTTATAAAAGAGAACCACAATATTTTAGCTGAAGTAAACAAAGGGTATGCCAATCGTTCTGAACAGTTACAAAACCGTACATTGACAAGGTATGGAATCGCTTCAGGTTGTAAGCTGTTTACAGCTATAGCCATTTGTCAGCTTGTCGAGGAGAGAAAGCTTTCTTTTGATTCAAAGTTAAACGAATGTCTAGATCTTCCGTTTCCGAATTTTGATGAAGAAATCACCATCCATCATTTACTCACACATACTTCTGGAATTCCTGATTATTTTGACGAGGAAGTGATGGATGACTTTGAAGAGTTATGGGTTGAAAACCCCATGTATCGAATTAGAAGTTTGAAGGATTTCTTGCCGTTATTTCAAGATCAAGCTATGAAATTCCAACCTGGGGAACGGTTTCACTATAATAATGCCGGATATATTTTACTTGGTTTAATCGTGGAACAGGCGAGTCATATGAATTTTACTGACTACATTCAAGAACATATTTTCAATAAAGCGGGAATGGTGGATTCGGGATACTTTGAAATGGATGCCCTGCCACCTAATACTGCGCAGGGTTATATTGATAACCCAGATGGCTCATGGAAAACAAATATTTATTCATTGCCCGCAAAAGGGGGTTCAGATGGCGGAGCATTTGTTACTGTACATGACATGGATCGGCTGTGGGATGCACTGATGAACAATCACCTATTAAGCGAAGCCTATACTCAGCAGTTACTCACCTCCCACGCACAGGAAAGTGAAGTTGACTTCTATGGCTATGGTGTATGGATGAAGAAAACCGAAAATGATCGCATTTTTAAATACCATGTTATGGGCTATGACCCCGGAGTTAGCTTCCACTCTGCTTATTATCCTGGGAAATCGATTAAAGTTGTCGTCTGTTGCAATCAGTCCACTGGTGCATTCCAACTGATGAAAAGTATGGAGGATGCCATTCATTCCTCTACATTAGAAAAACAGAGCTTACACCCATAATGGTGCAGCTCTGTTTTCTTGTCTAAATTTACGTATAAAAAAGCTTGAACAAGGTTTCTCTTTGAGGAACTTGTAGACGGTCAAATTTTTCTAGGAATGCTTTTTTATCATAGGCAACGTGATGAATGGTGATGATTGGTTCATTTCCAGTGAGATCGATAATGCCGTATGGGGCTGTCTCCCCTTTTGATACGCCAAGTGCGCCTGGATTAAGATACATTTTTCCATCCGTTTGAAAATCGTGTTCTGGATGGTGATGACCAAAACAGATGATGTCTGCAGAGTAATCGCTAAACATATGTTGCATGTTTTCAAGTGTTGCTTCTTGAATTGTGTAAAACGGTTCGTCTTGAATATGGGCTTGTCGTTTGCTTTCTTCTATATGATAGTGAATCCCTAGAATACGCGTGTCATTCACTTGTTTTTCAATAATGCGTGGCAATTGTTTAAGCTTAGCCACATGGTTTGGATTTAGTCGTTCAGCAATCCATTGATGATGCTCACGTGTATGTTTGTAAGTTTCAGGGTGGCCTTCTTCTGCAATTAATGACAAGATCGCTTCATCGTGATTTCCGGTAATCATTCGGATATCTGATCGACCAAATAGAATGTCGAGTACTTCGTTCGAGTCGGGTCCCATAGCAATCATGTCGCCTAAACACCAAATTTCATCGATGTCCCCCCGCTTGTCGATTTCTTGTAAAACTGCTTTTAATGAAAGTTCATTTCCATGGATATCTGTAATAATGGCTAGTTTCATCTGTTTCAGTCCTTTTCACAAGTCTGTAACAATAGTTTACCTCATTTACCTACAAGAGGCAGATGGAAAGCCTTTTCAACCGAATTTTGGGTATAATGAGGGCAGTATTGGTTCTTATTGACGAAAGCGAGTGAATGAAAATGAAAAAATGGATGCTTATTTTAGGGGTGGCAGCAGCTATACTTTCTGCCTGTTCGAATGATGAACCCTCATCAAACGCTAAAAACGATACGAAAAAAGCAGAAACTCAACAAGAGTCGACTCTTCCGAGTGAAGGGTTTTATGTAGATACAACTGATTTGAAAGTAGACCATATCCATGGACTAGGCTACCCCGCTTCAGGCGATGCATTCATGCTTGCCTCTCATCATGGACCTGTGATGTATGAAGATGGTGTTTGGAAAGAAACGAAGACTGAAAAGCATGATTATATGGGATTCCATGCAGTATCCGATGGCTTTGTCTCCAGTGGACATCCTGAACCTGGATCAGACTATGAGAATCCCCTGGGTTTATTGAAAAGCACGAATTTAGGTGAATCGTTTGAGCAGTATGCTTTTGAAGGCGAAATCGATTTTCACTATTTAGGTGCCAGTTATGAAACGGGACGAATTTATGTTTTCAATCAAATGCCAGTTGAAGGCATGGAAAATGGATTCTTTTACACGGATGATTTAGGCGAGTCTTGGGAAACGATGGCAATGGAAGGCTTTGACGCACAGCAAATGTCCAATATTTCAGCTCATCCAACTGAAGCAGATACGGTAGCGATTGGTACAGAACGCGGTGTTTATGCATCTGATGATGGAGGGAAATCGTTTGAACTGGCAGTCGAAGGCGTTTACACCACTTATGTGATGCAAGGAACAGATGCTGCGTACATCGCTGAATTAAAAGATGACAAGATGGTGCTGCATAAGAAAGATTTAGCTTCAGGAGAAGGTGAAGCGCTCGTTATTCCTGAGTTAACTGCTGAGAATTCCATTATCTTTATGGCACAGCACCCAACGGATACGAAGGAATTAACCTTTGCTACGCTCCAAAATGATGTCTACCAGTCAACCGATGGTGGTGCGACTTGGGAACAATTACTGAACAAAGGTTCGGTAAAATAAGGAAACTTTATGGGTAAATCAAGTTTAAAGCGCTTTTTCAAGGGAAGGATACTACTAATCACTTGAAGAAAGCGAGGAGAAGAAATTTGAATATGTCCTATGAAGATTGTTTGAAGGCCTGTCAGGAATGTTTAGAGGCGTGTAATGTTTGCTTTGACTCCTGTCTCAAAGAAGAAGATGTCAAAATGATGGTTCCATGCATTCGGCTCGATCGAGAATGTGCGGAAGCGTGTAGTTTTGCCATCCAAGCTATGACTCGTAACAGTCCATTAGTTAAAGAAATTTGTGAGTTATGTGCGCAAATTTGTGATCGTTGTGCAGAGGAATGTGGCAAACATGACCACGAGCACTGCCAACATTGTGCTGAGGCATGTCGCAAATGTGCAGAAGCTTGCCGTGCAATGGTAGCTTAATAAACGTACAAAAGAGCCTTAATTCGCTATTTGAATTAGGCTCTTTTGTATTTTCACACTTATTAGGTTCCATCGCTTTAGCAATGGATTTAGAAGACTTACAATTTTGGTTGTTTACCCGTTAACACTAACACCCCATATTCTTTGAACGTTCAGTAATTCCTGTTCATTGAATTCCATTCTATAAATATCAGGTTTTGATGTGCTATGTAAAAAATCCAAGTCATAGGTGCTATCGAAATACCCCATCATCAATGTCATAATAGCCCCGTGAGTTCCAATCACTACTTTTTTATTTCTCATAGTGTCTAGTAGATCTTTTAAGACTCTTATAGCTCTTTTTTGACAATCAGCATTTGATTCTCCTCCCTCTAAGGAGAAATTCGAATCGAAAAACGACTTTTCCAAAATCTGCACTAATTCTTTATCCTCTAATCTTTTGTTTTCAGGAGAAAATATCCTCTCTTTTAAATCCTCGTAGACTAAAACTTCTTGTCCTATTTGTTGAGCAATCTTTTCAACTGTCAATATTGAACGTATGTATGGACTTGAAACAACTGCATCGATTTTTTCATCTTTCAATATGTCAGTTACTCGTTGAGCATCTAAATAACCTTTATCGGTTAATCCCCTTGTTCGGTCATTTCCTTCTTTTGGCGATTCGCCGTGTCTCACCATATAAATAACAGTACTCAATATGCCTCATCCCCAATAAGTTTCTTTTGTTTTTCTACTGCCTTTTTAGTTCAATAAGAGGGTGAATAAATCCTATCCGTATCAGTATCAATAACAAAATCAACTTGTATATTGCAGTCATAAGGAATTTGTTCAAAGTTATGAATCCTGCAAAATACATTTGGGAGATCTTTCATCTCATAGGTTAGTTTCTTTACTTGCAAATATTTTTGCTTTAACTGTTGTTTGGAACACTTTTTCCCAGAAAGAACTACTTGATGGAAATAACCATCGATTTCAATAATCAATTTTATCACTACTGGTTGCTAGTCAGTCATATAGCTTTGATTTGTAATGAATCACCAAGAGCTTTACTACTTCTTAAAGTAACTTAATCGTTATTCAAATAGAGCGAAAACTTTCCAGATTAAAATTAGTAACCCTAAGATGAATACACCGAGCAAGAATGAAGCAAATTTTAAAATAACATTATGGTATCTGTGCGAAGAAAATTTCCTTGATATCGATAGAAGAAGTCCTAGTATTAAATCAATAATAGAAAATGTATCAATACCTCTAGCAAAATCCTCATCCTCTTCATACTTTTTAATAGCAATATAAAAAGCATTCCCAATCAGAAATAATACCAATGAAATTATTAATAATATATATATATTCATACTAAAATGTATCTCCTCAAGTATAGGAAATCTATACATATTGGCAAGCTAATTTATATCAGATGGATTTCTTCATCCATTCTTCTCTTGTCAATTTCATATTTATAGAATCTATCCATTCTCCTTCGTATTCTAAGTCGTTTTCATCTCTGCTATCTACAACGAATCCAACTTTTTCGTAAACATGCTTAGCTCTTGGATTAAAGTCATATACACTCAACGTAAGTTGATCTAGTTTGATTTTTTTAAAGACGTAATCAATCATGAGCTGGGTAGCTTCCGTGCCTAATCCCTTATTCCTTCCTCTTGGTTCAATGAGTATCCTAAAATTCATACTATGATATTTTTCATCGTATAAATTGACTACTACTTCTCCCACTAAGATACCTTGTAATTGATCAACTATTGCGAGGTCCAATCGATCGGTTTGTTCATTTCTTGTATTGTACCAATGATGAATCGATTCCAGATTAAAATCGGAAGAACTTCCTGTAAGTTTTATTATTTCTGTATCCTGTAAACATTCTTCTATATAGGAAAGGTCTTGTTCTTTAAAAGCTCTAAGGATAACTTTTTGTCCAACTATAAGTGGTTTTTCACCTAAATATACCAATCGTTTCACACTCCATTTTAAAACATCAGCATAGTTCCTGTATGGAATCTTGAACTAACCAAAGTTTAACGTTTTCTTCAAAATCTTTGTCCTTCCACGCAGTGATGGCACCAATTTCGCCTAATTTTCTAATTTGATTTTGGAAAAAGATATCTCCTATAAAGTATCCAAGTCTGCAATAGCCGAACCGTTGGCCTCCATTTATCGAGAACCACTCACGAAATACTAATTCAGCTGTTAAATTAAAAAAATCTTCTGCAAATGCACGTTTTACTTCTTTATAATTCGATTCTGAAAACGTTAACCACTTATACCCCTCATCGTCATATGAAAAGTATATAGAAGGATGTAAATTTTGTACTATTCTTCGTGAAAAATGTGTAGCTGCTCCTTCTTGGTTAAGCCAAGTGAGAGGGCTATGCCACTGAACTTGTGTCCAATCTATTCCAGCTTCATTAGAAAGAATGTTATGTGCAGCGTGACCGAACTCGTGTGCAACAATTGCTTTTAAATGGTTAGGTTCAGTAGACAATTTTTCTAAGGAAAATGTTATGTTAGGAATAATTTGTCGATACGTATAAGCATTTGAACCAAAACCACCTACAATCAAATTAACATCAATAGGAAATGAAATTTGATACAACTTAAAAAATTCTTCATTTATTTCTTCGATAATTGGGACTATACTTTTGTGAACTTGCTTGATGGTTTGAAAATATTCCTGATATTTTCTAAGGGATTCATTGTGTCTCTCTTCCGTGTCTTTACAATGATAAGAAAAGTATTCTTTAAAAACATCGGGATACTCATTATAGTAAGTTCTTAAAAAACTAATAGTAGGTTCATAGTTGCGAAAAAAATAAGGTACTGTATCAATAATTTTCATAATTCTCTCCTCAGACAAGTTAGTGAATTTCCATACGTACGAAGTAAGTCGTCTATTGAACTATAGTTTAATAAGAAAAAAGAGCATCGCTTTAGCGGTGCTTCTTTGTTATTTTCTCACAAAAAAAATAAGATTAAAAAAGACACTGAATGTTTTATCAGTGTTTTCTAGTTCTAATTTTTTGTAAGCCTAGTTTCATCTCCGGTTATTAAACAATAATAAGAAAAATGTTCTTTAATACACCAAAAAGTGCATAAATAGGAACCCTATTAAGGTTTTTCTATAAGGCTTACTTTCTAATGATTTTATATAAGAATCCTATCAATAACCTCGCAAATGGTGTAGTAAGGGGAAGTAGGATGAAGGCGAATATTGTTCCCCAAATTAATGTTCCTTCAACATTTATTGTTTTCATACCATCTCTAACAATGAATTCGCCAAAAATTGCACCAACTGTTCCACTGTATAAGGTTACAAAAAATGCGATTAATAGACTTATTAGCCAAAGGTTTTTGTTACTTAATTCATTCTTATTGTGAAAATATCTACCTAAGACTGCAAACGTAATCGCAAAAGGAACGATTATAGAGAAATACAACCAACTTTCACCCCAAAATGAGGTTATTCCACCAGCCCACATTTGTCCTAATAGCATAAACAATAATGCTGAAATGAAAGAAAGTAATGCCAAGAATAAGACCTTTTACCCAAGAAACATTGTTCATATTCTCATCACCATTTCACGGTTTATTTAAAGACAAAAAGGGAGTATCATTTTTGTGAAAAAGGAAACAACTTTAGTAACATTGTTCCTGATTTGGATCGAATGTTGTCATCATTCTTTCGAAATTTCCGTTCGTCGTATTTGACACGTTATAAAAATCATTAGTATTTATCTCACTAACTGGTTTGCCATCTTCATTTACATAAAAAGCTTTTACTTTGTGCCACCCTAAATCCCTAATTAAATCATATGATGATGAAGTTGAAATACTTCCGTTTTCAGGGACTATGAATAGTAGTGTATCATCTTTAATTTCGAGTTCTTTTTTATTAGGCTGGTTGAAATAAACGTCTATACATCCTTTGAAACCTTCAGGTAAATGATAAACAATGGTAGTGTCATTGTTTGGTTTACTTATCCACCATATGAGGATTACCGTCAGACCTATACTAATTAAAATACAAATATTCTTCTTCATATCACTTTTTATTACCAAAAACCTTACCTTCTACATTTTGCATTATCAAAACCCCTTAAATACAATTTCAACTTAATCAGCTCTCCCCTTATATTATACCAGTAATATCCATTTTTTTAGAAACAAAGAATATTCTGTGAACAATAAAAAACACTGAGCATGATTCAGCTTCTTTATTAATGTTTATCAAAAATATCTTCCCACGAATATACTTTATCAGCGATTCCTAACTATTAGTGATCATAGGAGTTAAATAGTTTCTTTCGTTTTTCAAAGGCGTGAATTTTGAGCCTTAATGTGTCCAGTCGTGATACGATAAACGTATCAATTTTTTAAGGAGATCCTATGGCGTTTATTGAATCTTTATTGGCTACTCTGCCTATTCCCTTTGCTATTTTTATAAGTATTGTATTAAGTATCATCATCAGCATTCTTGGCGTTGTTCCGAGTGCATTTATAACCATTTTGAGTGTGACTGCCTTTGGTTTTTGGGGAGGGTTTTGGGTTTCTCTCGCAGGTGAAATTATTGGGAGTCTGATCGCCTTTTGGTTATACCGCAAAGGATTACGTACGTATGTCGATCATAAGACGAAGCAATCACCACGTGTGCAACGGTTGTTGAAGACAACGAATAGAGAAGCTTTTTTATTGGTTCTCGGTTTGCGATTAATGCCTTTCGTACCTTCTGGTTTAGTGACGTTTTACGCATCTGTTGGGAGCATGAGCTTCATCACTTTTGCCATTGCGAGTAGCTTAGGTAAAATACCTGCATTATGGATTGAGGTTTTTGCGGCAAATGAAGTAATGGAATGGACTGTTACTGGTCAGGTGATTAGTGGATTGATTGTTTTCGGTTTACTTATTTATGGATTTATTAAGATTAGAAAAACACCTTCAAATTGAATTAAGGTAGTAAATGCCTTAGTTACAACTGTAAGGTGTTTTTTTCGTTTGAATAAAGCGGGTTCATAAGTTAGAAATAGTTATTTATTTGCTAAATTATGCAGAAACAGCCTGTCCAGAATTGTGTAAAAAACGTGAATTTTAGAATGTGGGTGCTGAATTCTAGAATAGGACCAGTGAATGCTAGAATGTCCCCTACGAATCCTTGAATGCACCGCTCCAATCCTTGAATGTCCCCCTCGAAATCGAGATAGACAACTTCAACCACAGAGTTTACATGCACAAAAAAACCGGTCTCCCTAAGGATACCGGTTTTATGAAAGATAAAGTTAGAAAGCCGCGTTTGCCGTATTTCGTAAGAAAGTTTAAAACCACCACTTCTCAAAGTGGGTGTTTTCGGAAACGCTCCTGCGTGTCCTCATTGTCCGAAGAGAATGAGGCATGTCATTCCTGTCCCCAGTTCAAACTCCCTGTTACAGCTTAAAGGTTTAAACTTAATATTCATACGCACAATGCAGCTTGTTTTCATATCATACACACTTTTTAAATGAATTTCAAAGGAAATAGTTTCCTCGATATAAATTTTCACTTCTTACAAAATTATTTCTTTCCAATGTGTCCTCCCCAAAACGACTGAGAAATCTCGCATATGCTATATCATCCTGTTAGAAAAGGAGGTGTTAGGCATGGGTTACGAACACAAAAACAATAATGGCTTCG
>JAHIWI010000269.1 GCA_018816185.1 Bacillota bacterium | reverse complement strand
ATCCCCTTGAATCGTCGCGTGGACTTTATCACCAATTTTGAATTCATCAGTATTAACTCCTTCTAAATTAGTGAAATCAAAAATCCAAGTATTCATATCATTTTGAGGTAATTCCACTTTAAGCCATTCAAATTCAAGCATATTTACATCTTCCACGATGAGCAGCATATTATCTTTTATTTCGAGTACATAGCCTTGGACCTCAACATCTAGAATTTCACTTTGTTCTATTTCGGATTGTTCAATGACGTACTCTGCAATTTCCGTCAATTTCAGACCATCATAACTTTGATCGCACGAAGTCCATTGGAATTCACGTTGGCCACCGTTTATATGCACATTTAGTTCATAGTTCATTGCATCTTCATCATCACATTTAGCTTGCAAGTCTTTTTCACCTAAATAATTCATGAGCACCAATTTCTTATAAACCTCTTGCATAACACTTTCAGGTAACTCAAAATCATTTTTATTTTGAGTTTCTTGAGTATTGATAACTTTTTTCAATGTATTACTTACCGTATTTATTTCGTTCTCAAGCTCAACACCATACTTCAGTTCAATTTCAAATAAATCTTGCTGATTCATGTCATAGTCTATTTGTAAAACACTACCCATCCCATAAGTCATCCCCTTACAGTCGGTTACAATATACGAGATATTCGTTGGGTTTGATTCCACCAACATATTGCCGCAGGTGTTTGTAATGACTTGACCACTTCCAAATGTATCCCTGGTTGTATCGTGTTCCACTTCAATCGTATCCCCGTTATAGCTTAAATCCGTAACCATTGGATCTCCTTCAATCGTGTAGTGGACAATTCGTAAGTCAGCAGCTATCCCTTTTTGAGTATTTTCATAAAAGACCTGCATTTTTTCTACACCTTCAACTCCACCATGCGTATTAACAACATCAACGTCACTTACTCCCTTTACTGACGGTTTCACTCTCTCTTGCATCTCACCTGAACCGTTAGAAGTATTACAAGCTACAAGAAGCGAGGCAATTACGAAAAGATATATGATGTACTTCATTTTCATCATTCATTTCTCACGCCCATCTTAATAGAATTTTTCACTATTTTTATTCATAACAGCTTTGTTTAATCAAAAAAGAGCCACCGTAGCAGCTCCTTTTTGACATTGTATCCCCTAATCCACCCTCACAAAATGAAAATCAGTACGTGGTAGTAAACTGTATAAGTAACTTGTAAAACTGTGACTGTCATGGGTTTAACTTGTAAGAGGATTTGAACCTCAAGGTTACCCCTGAACCTTTGCCATTGAGTTCCAACTTGTCCAGTTGGCGGATTATACTCGCCTTTTCATTTTGCTACCAACTTGCTCAATTAATCGACTAAATCTGTTAACCAATTCAGTTCTTGAATTCGAGTATCAATCAATCGAAATTTGAGAGATAACTCGTCTACATGCTTTTGTGTGTCTTTGACATTGATTGACGTGACGAATTTAATTTCTGTCTTTGAATATCGGTCATGCCTCACGGATGCACGGTCCAGTAATTCGCTATATATTTTTCTTTCTTGGCCAATTAGGTCCCGTTCGACTAAAGCATCTCCAAGTGATCGTTGTTCATCAAATGGTGTTAATAAGTTTGTACGATTTACTCTTTGAATGAGTTGTTTTAGTTGTTTAAGTAAATGCTTTAATTCTTTTTCTAAGTCTTTTGGATCCTCGCTTGGCGTTTCTCCTTCTTGGAACTTGGAATTTAACAGTAACCGATGCTTGACCTGTTCTAATCTCTTTTGAGAATCGGTTCTTAATATTAATGCTTCAGCTAGTTTCATTAAAATTCCCCCGTTCTAATCTACTGATCCATTTCTCTACTAAATCATAAATATGCTTAAACCGTTGTTAATCTAACAAACTCTTGGAATTTTTCTTCCTCTTCCGAGAAAGGGTTGTGGTTACTTTCTTCAAAAGTGATAAATGTTGAGTTGGGTAAAAGATTGGCGATTTCAATACCGAATTTATATGGACATTGTGCATCATGCTTACCAGCGTATATATAGCTTGGTAATTTCACATCTTCTAAATCATTTCGGAGATCATAGTTCTT
>JAHIWI010000268.1 GCA_018816185.1 Bacillota bacterium | reverse complement strand
GTCATTTGGACAAGGTTCAATGGATACCATGCAGGAATTGTCTGAAGGTCGCTATGAAGTCAATGTAGTTCAGAAAAAGACAGATGAAACAGAAAAAATTAGTTCTACAAGAATTCGTCAAGAATTGAAATCAGGAAATATGGACAAAGCTCGAGCATTGCTTGGTAGGCCTTATCAAATTCCTGGTGTTGTTGTCCATGGTGATAAGAGAGGAAGACAAATCGGATTCCCTACGGCCAATATTCAAGCACAAGAAGGATCTTTCATTCCGGCGAACGGCGTATATGCGGTTAAAATGCTTGTGCAAAATGAATGGATTGAGGGAGTTTGTAACGTTGGTTTTAAACCTACTTTTAATAATCCAGAACACAAGAAGTTAACCATTGAGGTTCATCTTTTCGATTTCGATAAAAACATTTATGGGGAAGAAGTGTTCGTCGATTGGTTTAAGCGAATACGAGATGAGCAAAAATTCGATGGTATTCATGCATTAAAAGAACAAATTGAAAAAGATAAACAGTCTTCCATTGAGACTTTGAAAAACTTAAGGTAATGGTTGCTTATCCTTTCTGAATATGCTACTATTTTAAGGTGCACAGTCGTGTACTTAACTGTTGCTTGGCAGTGCGATTCACCACCGCTTGCTCAGTAATTGGGGATATTAATAGAGTATTGGAGGTGAACCGGATGGCAATTACACAAGAACGTAAAAACGAATTAATCGCTGAGTACCGTACTCACGAAAGCGACACTGGTTCTGCAGACATTCAAATCGCGGTCTTAACAGAAGAGATTAACAGCTTGAATGAACATTTACGTACTCACAAGAAAGATCATCACTCACGTCGTGGTCTATTCAAAATGGTAGGTCGTCGTCGTAACTTGTTAAAATACTTACGTGAAAACGAAGTATCACGTTACCGTGACTTGATCGCTAAACTTGGTTTACGTCGATAAGATACATTTTAGAAAAAGCGGGAGTTTTCCCGCTTTTTCTTTATGTTCTTATATAAATTTTATATAATGCGTATACTGTGACGGAAATGAAAATATTTTCGCATCGATTACGCTTTTTTGATACACTACTAATGATACATACAACTTTGCGATACAGGATTTTCAGTAGGAGAGGAGTTCATCCAATGAACGAAAAACAAACGTACAATTTCGAATGGGCAGGTCGTCCCTTGCAAGTGGAAATAGGCAAGTACGCTAAACAAGCAAACGGTGCCGTTATGGTCCGTTACGGGGATTCGACTGTTCTTTCAACAGCGACAGCATCTAAAAATCCAAAACCACTAGACTTCTTTCCGTTAACAGTGAACTATGAAGAACGTTTATATGCAGCAGGTAAAATTCCTGGTGGCTTTATTAAACGTGAAGGTCGTCCTTCGGAAAACGCGATATTAACGAGTCGTTTAATTGACCGACCAATTCGTCCGTTATTCCCAGACGGTTTCCGTAATGAAGTACAAGTAATCTCGATCGTTATGTCCGTAGATCGTGATTGTACAACAGAAATGGCAGCAATGTTTGGTTCTTCATTAGCATTAATGGTCTCTGATATTCCTTTTGGTGGACCGATTGCAGGCGTGCAAGTAGGTTTAATTAATGATCAATTTATTATTAACCCGACCGACGCACAATTACAAGAAAGCACAATTGATTTAATTGTTGCTGGTACAAAAGATGCGATTAACATGGTAGAAGCAGGTGCGCTAGAAGTTCCTGAAGAAATTATGTTAGAAGCGATTATGTTTGGTCATCAAGAAATAATTAAATTAATCGAATTCCAAGAAGAGATTGCAGCAGCATTTGGAAAAGAGAAATTAGATATTAAATTATACGAATTAGATGCTGAACTTTCGGCTGAAATCAAAGCGACTTGTGAAACGAAATTAAATTCGGCTATTCAAGTTCATGAAAAACATGCTCGTGAAGAAGCGATTCGCGAAGTTAAAGATGAAGTCATGGCTACTTATGTAGAAAAAGAAGTAGACGATGCTACATTGAAACAAGTTCGTGAAATCTTGGATAAAATGGTTAAAGAAGAAGTTCGTCGATTAATTACAGAAGATAAGATTCGTCCAGACGGTCGTAAATTAGACGAAATTCGTCCATTATCATCTGAAACAGGCGTTCTACCTCGTACGCATGGTTCTGGTTTATTCACACGTGGGCAAACACAGGCGCTTAGTATTGCTACTTTAGGTGCACTAGGTGATGTGCAAATTATTGATGGTATCGGAATTGAAGAATCAAAACGCTTCATGCACCACTATAATTTCCCTCAATTTAGTGTTGGTGAAACTGGACCTATTCGTGGACCAGGTCGTCGCGAAATTGGCCATGGTGCATTAGGAGAGCGTGCATTAAAAGCAGTTCTTCCTGATGAAAAAGAATTCCCTTACACAATTCGTTTAGTGTCAGAAGTTCTTGAATCAAATGGTTCAACATCTCAAGCAAGTATTTGTGCGTCAACATTAGCAATGATGGACGCGGGTGTTCCAATTAAAGCACCAGTTGCTGGTATTGCAATGGGACTTATTAAAAAAGGTGATAATTACTCCGTTTTATCTGACATTCAAGGAATGGAAGATCATTTAGGGGATATGGACTTTAAAGTTGCTGGAACTGCAAAAGGTGTTACAGCGCTTCAAATGGACATTAAAATTGACGGTTTGTCACGCACTATTTTAGAAGAAGCATTAACTCAAGCAAAAATTGGGCGTATGCACATTCTAGAAAGCATGATTGCAACGATTTCTGAACCACGTGAAAAACTATCTAAATACGCTCCGAAAATTGTTATGATTAAGATTAATCCAGACAAGATTCGTGATGTAATTGGACCTGGTGGGAAGCAAATCAACAAAATCATCGACGAAACAGGAGTTAAAATTGATACAGAGCAAGATGGTTCAATTTATATCTCTTCGATTGATGAAGAAATGATTGCTCGTGCTAAACAAATCATCGAAAACATTGTACGTGTTGCTCAAGTTGGAGAATATTTCATGGGTAAAGTGAAACGCATTGAGAAGTTCGGTGCATTTGTTGAAATCTTCCCTGGTAAAGACGGACTTCTTCATATTTCAGAAATTCAAGAAGAACGTACGAAACAAGTTGAAGATGTCTTGAAACTTGATGATGAATTAAAAGTTAAAGTTATTGAAATTGATAACCAAGGCCGAGTTAATTTATCACGTAAAATTGTTGTTAAAGAAGAAAAAGAAGCGGCAGAAAAAGCAGAAGCTTAAAACTGTTAAGAACATATGTAAAAGGCTACCTATGTGATTAATAGGTAGCCTTTTTTTACACTGATAGGAAATGTAAAGTTTACGTATATCAGTATAAGAAGAGACATAGCTTACACCATTTTGTGTGTATGCTATGTCTTTCTAATACTCAAAAAATCATAATTAAGGTCGCTTGAGTATAATTAAGTGTGTTGGAAATTAGGGGGTTTCAAAATGTTACAAAAACATACGAGTCAAAATGGTGTTCGGATAGTCTCCGAGCACATACCACATGTTCGTTCTGTAGCGGTGGGAGTCTGGGTTCATGCCGGTTCACGTCATGAAAAACCAGAGCAAAATGGGTTAACTCATTTTATCGAGCACATGCTTTTTAAAGGAACGGCTACGCGAACTGCTCGTCAAATTGCAGAAGAATTTGACCGTATAGGCGGTCATGTGAATGCATTTACTTCAAAAGAATATACTTGCTATTATGCAAAAGTACTTGACCACCATGCAAAACATGCAGTTTCCGTTCTTGCAGATATGTTCTTTCATTCCCAGTTTGATGAACAAGAATTAGATAAAGAACGTCAAGTGGTTTTAGAGGAAATTTCAATGGTCGAAGATACACCGGATGATGATGTCCATGAGCAATTATGGAATGTCATGTATCCAAACCAGTCAATTGGTGCGTCCATATTAGGGACAAAAGAGACGTTATCTTCATTTACTCCAGACATGATTCATCAATTTATGGATCATCATTACCGACCAGAACAAATCGTCATTTCAGTTGCTGGAAATATCCCTGAAGGGTTTATTGCCCATATTGATGAGTTGTTTGGTCATTTCTCACCAACTACGCCAACAATCGAGAAAACGATATTCGAACCAGCTGTATTTTTTGCAGGTGAGTCGAAAAAGACGAGAGATACCGAACAAGGACATATTTGTCTTGGGTATCCGGGATTAAGTGTTAAACATAAGCATATTTATGATTTAGTCGTCTTAAACAGCATTTTAGGTGGGAATATGTCCTCTCGCCTTTTCCAAGAAGTACGGGAAGAAAAAGCATTGGCCTATTCGATTTATTCGTATCATTCTTCTCATGAAGATAGTGGGTCTGTTGCCATATATGGTGGAACGTCAAGCCACCAAATGCCTGAGTTGGAACAAACCATTCATGAAACAATCAACAAAGTTATTAGTGATGGTGTAACTGAGACTGAGGTAGATAATGCAAAAGAACAATTAAAAGGTAATTTAATGTTAGGGTTAGAAAGTACGAATGCTCGAATGAATCGAAACGGTAAAAATGAATTGATTTTCGAAGAGCATAAAACGTATGATGAAGTTTTAAAATCAATTGATGAAGTACACATTCATCAAGTACAAAAATTAGTATCTGAAATCTTTGATCAAAAACCAGCATTATCAACAATCACACCGAAACAATAAGTATTAATGAAAATGAACAAAAAACAGAGAATACATGTCATTTCCTGCAGACTGACTTTAACCTCCTTGCAAAATTGTGGAGTCGAAAGCCAGTTTTCCAGCGACTGACGTGTATTCTCTTTTTTTAGGTGATTTTTGAGAACATCGCATATGTCTATTTGTAGGTGATTTTTTCTGGAAAGAGTGAAAGGTTTCTGATTGAAAGAGCAAGATCGCGACTTGAGAGAGCAAGATAACGACTCGAAAGAGCAAGATCACCGATAGAGAGAACAAGTTGTTCCAATAATCCCTCCCGCTTCAAGAGGGAGAACCCATAGAAGCTAAGCGTAAAAAACTAATTCGGGCAGCAAATGCAGTCTTTCTTTTGGAAAAAATTGGGCTTTCGCTCATAGAACACGAAGAAGAGTGAAAGGTTTGTGTTTGAAAGAGCAAGATCGCGACTTGAAAGAGCAAGATCTAAAATCGAAAGAGCAAGGTCATCCATACCGAGTACAAGACTGAATCATTGCTTTTATAGTTGCTGCCTCAAGAAGAGTGATTATTAAAATGACTCCTCTTGAATAATTAAGTCATAAATTAACCCTCTCCCAAAAACAAAATCTGTATAAATGGTAGGCACAATATATGTTTTCTAATGAACGTTGAGGTCTGTTTTCGCATATAAATAATGTGATGGATACAGAGGAGGGACAAAATGTTACTATCTGAATTAGCCATTAAAGAATTAATCCAAATTGAAGATGGTAAGAGGGTTGGATTATTGGCAGACACCGAATTAATCTTTGAAGCAACAAGTGGTAAAATTATTGGGTTTTTAGTGTTAAAAGATCAATCAAATCGACCTTTTAAATCAAAAACGGTTTCCAAAAATACGTATATCGCTTGGGAAGATATTGTGTTGATAGGTGAACATCGTATTTTATTTACGAAAATGTCTTACCTGGATTCGGATTATCATTCATGAGCACGTCTAAATGGTGCGTAATTGGAACTGATCCACGTATGGCAAAACTGGCATTCGAACTGGAGACAAATGGGGAACACGTATTATATGTGAAAACGAAAGCTTGGGGTTACCAACTTGAACGTTCCATATCAGAATTTCAACCAGATTACATTGTATTCCCAATACAACCGCTTGAATTAGCAGTACCGAATATCGATCGAGAAATATTTAAAGATTTCCCGACTTGTTTTGTTGGAAGGCTAACATCCGATTGGGCTCAGTTATTGAATGACATGAATTGTCCCGTTAAAAAGTATCTAGAAAACGAAGAATTTATTTGGTTAAATGCGAAATTAACAGCAGAAGGTTTCATCGCTGCTTTTTATTTGCATGAAAAGCAAACAATAGCAGGGAAAAAGTTTGTTATTACAGGATTCGGTAGAGTATCAAAATTATTAGCTGCCCAACTAAAGAAAATGGATGCTTTTCCACTCATTGTCGTGAGGTCATTGGAGCAACTGGCCGAAGCAAAGGCGATGGGTTATGAAGCGGAAATCCTCAGACCAGCTATAGATTGTGATGATGCATTTTTTATTAATACAATTCCGGCTGCATGGTTAACGGATGGTTATGTTCACAAGATTTCAAAAGCGAAAACATTTTATGATATTGCGTCGGCCCCAGGGTGTTTAAATTGTAATGAACCCTTGACCGTACCATATCATTTATATACTTCGCTTCCTGGTCAATTCATCGAAAATGATGCTGCCTCTTTACTGTCTAGTTGTATTCAGAGGTTGTCTAAACAATCAGAAGGAGGAAGTATGTGTTAACAAATAAAAGAATCGGCTTTGGTATTACAGCCTCACATTGTACGTATGAAGAAGTGGTTCCGAAAATTGCTGCTTTGCGTGAACTTGGAGCAATCGTTGTACCAATCGTTACGCATTCAGTTTTGGCAGCAGCCACTAGATTTGGAACTGGAGACGAATGGGTGAAAAAAATTGAAGAGGCGGCAGGGGCAAAAGTGATTTCGACAATTGCAGATGCAGAGCCCTTAGGACCTAAAGCTCCATTAGATTGTATGGTGATTGCACCTATGACAGGAAATTCACTCAGTCGCTTTGCAAATGCAGCAACTGACTCCCCCGTTTTAATGGCCGCCAAAGCAACGATGAGAAATGGGACCCCCGTAGTTATTGGCATTTCAACGAATGATGCTCTCGGATTAAACGGTGTAAATTTAATGAAACTTCTCAACTCGAAACATATCTATTTCATCCCCTTCGGTCAAGACGATCCCTACAAAAAACCAAACTCCTTAATATCCGATTTCACATTAATTGCACCTACAATTGAAGCCGCGATTAACCACCAACAACTCCAACCTATACTCATCCAACATGAATAAATCAATTAATTTTCATGCACATAAGTGAAAGTTTATGATACAATACCTCCATTATGCTCGTGTTTTATTGTGAAGGAGAGATTGGAATGTCAAAACGTTATTCGGTAGCCATCGTAGGGGCAACAGGTGCGGTAGGCGAAAAAATGAAAGAACAATTAGAAAAAAGAAATTTCCCAATTAAACACATAAAATTTTTAGCTTCTAAACGTTCAGTTGGAAAGACAATAAATTTTCAAAACCAAACATACACAATTGAAGAAGCCACTCCTGAGGCATTTGAAGGAGTAGATATTGCACTCTTCAGCGCAGGTGGATCAGTTTCAAAAGTATTAGCACCTGAAGCTGCAAAAAGAGGTGCAGTAGTCATCGATAATACAAGTGCGTTT
>JAHIWI010000040.1 GCA_018816185.1 Bacillota bacterium | reverse complement strand
TCGGTCCTATTGGTATTGGCATTGGTTTAGTAAAATCAAAGCCATTCCAATTCGATTGAACAACATTTTCAAACTGAATGGACTGTTGAAAACTTCCACCAGTTAACAAAATCCCTTCAATCAAATGCGTAGCTACTTTAGGATCCATTACCTCTAAATCTAATGGTTCTGCAAATGTAATTCGCACCACTTTGTCTTCTTCTTGGATTTCATATTTAATGCCTCTTGGTATCACAGTTGTATATATATCATTTGGTTTAGTTTTCATTGCTTCTAAAGCTTCAGTAATAGTTTTAAAAGATTGATCAAAACTCGGACTCAAATATTCACGACCATCTGCAGAGGTAAATAAATAATAATTTTGCATTAATTTATCTTTTGTTAATGTCAAAGGTTCTCTTGGTTTTCCTACCTGATCAAATTCGACAGTTGAACCGTCTTCATTTTGAAAACGAATCTCTTTGTATTCATCGAAAGTATACTTTAATGAAGAATTATACACCCCTATTGTTGCACTCGCTAAATCATAGTCGTGATTTTCAGGTAACACATGAATTATTGAATCTTCCTCTGTTGTGAATTCACCCTTATAAGGATGATATTCAGAAAATCCAAGCGCTTCTTCATTAATTAGAGGTGCATACTGTTGGTACACTTCAAGCTGAGATGGCGTATCCTTTGCAAAATCTTTTTGAATCATCTCATTTGGTATTAAAATTGTCACAGGTACACTATTTGCTTGGTCACCTGCAAGGCCAATTTGAAATGGTGTATAATTTTGGACATCTTCCTCATAAACAGCTTTGCTGAATTCCATATCACTTGAACCCATCGCTATTACAGATTCTTCATTGGAATTGTCTAAAGTACTCATTTCATTACTTGTTTCAGCCTCTTCATTCATTTTCAGCATGCTTGAGCTTTCGTCTGCATTCGTTAAAGCACTTTCTTTGGCATCATGTTGAACTGACATTTCATCATTTGATGAAGAGTTATTGATATAAGTTACTCCAAGTAATGTTAATGTGATCATTGCAGCGACACCAACTGCTGGAGGTGCCCAATATTTACGCTTCTTCTTAGGTATTATAGATGTATCAATTTCTTGCTGTAATCTTTTGAAAACATCTTCTTTCGATCTTGAATCATTCGGTTTGGGCATTTGGCTAAGTAACTGTTCAATTTTTTGTTCATTCCAGTTATTCTGACTCATGTTGAACGACCTCCCCTCTTGCATGCCCAGTTAATTTATCACGTAATTTATGAATGGCTCTATGTTGTGTCGTTTTTACTTTCCCTTCGGACCAACCCAATATCTGGGCAGTTTCAGCAATAGATAGATCTTGGAAATACCTCATGATTACGACCATCTTTTGATCTCCCGTACATTCATCTAATGCTTGCAACAAATCCTTCATTTCATCATTCATGACCGCCAGTTCTTCAGGCAAAGGACCTATCGAAGGAAGTTCTTGAGTTTCCCAGTCAAAAAAATCAAATAAATGTTTTTTCCGAACAGCTGTTTTGCGGAAATGATCAATCGCTACATTTTTAGCAATTGAAAATAGCCATGTCTTTTCAGTGCTTTTCCCTTCAAAACGACTGTATGCCTTTAAAACTCTTACATAAACTTCATGCATTAAGTCTTCTGCGGTCTGTCTATTTTTCACCAAATAAATTAAAAACTGAAAAACGTCCTGGTGAAACTCATCATACAATCGATTGAAAACGGAGTCATTCATATACTCCCCCCGTTCATAATAGTAGTCGTGTAATGGGTGTGAAAAGTTACACGTTTTTTATCGGTAAATTAAATTCAAAAGTGGTTCCGACTTGTTCTTCGCTTGTCACCCAAATTGTCCCATCATGTGCTTCTACCATATTTTTCGCTATGGCTAAGCCTAACCCAGTCCCACCCTTACCTCGAGTACGTGATTTGTCAGCTTTGTAAAAGCGTTCAAATACAAAAGGTAAGTCTTCCTTGGGAATGCCAGACCCTGTATCTTGAACCGTAATTTTTACAAATGCATTCTCTTGTTCGACAAGTACGTTCACTTTTCCTTCTTGAGGTGTATGACGAATGGCATTATCAATTAAGTTGGTTAGCACCTGTTCAATTCTGTCTTCATCTATTTCAACCTTCAGTTCATCTGATACAGTTGATTCAAATGTCAAATGTATCGATGATTCCTTAGCTGTTTGAGCAAATTTTTGTGTAATCCTTCTGATGACTGACTCTATAGATACATTTTCTTTATATAACCTCATACGACCAGACTCCATACGTGCAAGATCTAATAGGTCTGTAACTAAGCGTCCCATTCGTTGAGATTCTTCGTAAATAATTTTCATGATTTCGCGTTGTTCTTCTTCGGACGTAACCAAATCATCCACTATTGCTTCACTGTAACCTTGTAACATAGCAATTGGTGTTCTAAGTTCATGAGAAACATTGGCAATGAAATCTGATCTCAACTTATCCAGTTTATGCTGCTCAGTCATGTCACGCAATACTGCTACTGCTCCACGAACAGAATCACCGCTGTATAGCGGACTAATCGAAATAGCATAATAATTACCTTGCATTTCAAGTTCTTCATTAATTTCTTCTTCTAGGTGAAGAACATGATCTAACATATGATCCATTTCAACAGGGATTGGTTGCCCTTTTGTCGTACCAATTTGGAAAAACCATTTTTGTAATAGCTT
>JAHIWI010000267.1 GCA_018816185.1 Bacillota bacterium | reverse complement strand
ACGTCAGATCTTCAGTTATTTGCAAAATATTACCGACTAATGGCGGAAGAAGGCATTTTCTTACCACCGTCTCAATTTGAAGGGATGTTCCTATCTGCTGCCCATACGGAAGCAGACATTAAGAAAACAGTTGACGCATTCCATAAGGTATTTGCTCAATTAGTCTAACTTTTTTGTCCTGGTACTCCTATGAGTACCAGGGCTTTTTTCAATGGGTTTTCTGTTAAACTTCCTATCCTATTTCGATTGGTAGATTAGTTGTTTAGAAGCAGAAAAAGAACTGTCGGATTCTCTCCGCGGAAGGACCGATTACAATGAGTACCAGGTCATTCTTTAAAGAGAATCTAATCAAAAAACTAATCCTAAGGGGATATGGTCCCAGTACATAACAGAGACTTTCAGCTAAGATGAGGTGTAAAGAATGCAAAAACAGTGGTTGATTTTTCGGACGTTTTTAATTGCAGCCTTAAGTGGGTTTGCCTTCTATAAAATTGGTGTATTCTTACCATGGTTACTAGGACCGATGATTGCTTTATTACTTTTAAGACAGGTCACGAAACTCGAGTTTATTTGGCCAAAGCTATTACGACAAATAGGGCTGATCATTTTAGGTGTTCAAATTGGTTCTTCATTTACAAGACAAGCAGTAGAGCTTATGTGGTTTGATTTTCCGTTAATGATTCTTTTAACCGTTTCAGTTGTAGGAATGGCTTTAGTATTAAGTATCTTGTTTATGAAGATGTCTGGTGAATCTTTAGCAACTTCCATATTAGGTTCACTTCCTGGTGGACTTTCTCAAATGGTTTTATTGAGCGAGGAAGTAAAATCAGCTAATTCTACGGTAGTGACGTTAATGCAAACTTTCCGTATTTTTGCTGTTGTAACGATTGTTCCATTCTTAACAGCATGGATTCCTAAAGGGACTCACTTTGATGAGTTGTCACTAAATGACATACCATCTTTTGATGTCTCACATTTCTTGTTTTTTCTTGGAATGGGTGTGATTTTGTTTATCCTCATGAAAAGAATACATTTTCCTTTACCTGAACTAATGGCTCCAATCCTATCCATGGCCATTGTTCAATTTATCACGGACCAATCTGTAGTAGAAGTGCCTACGCTGCTTCTGATCGTATCCCAACTTTTCGTCGGAGCACACTTAGGATTGCAACTTGAAAAAGTATCTGAGCAATTTACACTCCGATTGTTTTGGTCAATATTAGGAACGAATGTTTTACTCATTACATTTTGTGCTTTCATGGCCTATTTACTTATGTTCATCCATCCGGTGAATTCTTTTCTCGACTTCTTTATTAGTGCGGCACCAGGTGGTATTGCAGAAATGTCCATTACGGCACTTGAAACTGGAGCAGATTTATCCACCGTCACAAGTTTCCATTTGTTTCGCATCTTTTTCATCCTTTTATTGGCGGGACCTCTTGTGACAATGGCTTTAAAAAAATGGGTTAAATCATAATTCTATGTTCCCTCGCATACAATCTTTCACAGATAGTTGTGAAGGAGGACAAGAATTGGAAAAAGTAAATTGGTCATTCCAAGAAGTTTTTTATTTTCCAGAAAGTTTTGGCACACCGACCGGAACGACGCTTGTAGAAGTAAAACCTAGATTCGAATTTCAACAAAAGGACGGGTATTGTTGTCTAAATGGAATTTACCATATTTCTGCTTATGTGGCGTTTGAACCTGGTCAATGTGAACATCATGGGATATCAGATTGGGTATCAATTGAAGATTTAGAGATGAATGGTGAACACGGATATTTTGAATATGCCGTTCCTCACTCCATTGAGTTACCTGCGGATTACAATCAAAGTCAACGTGTTCCAGAGTTTACGATCACCAAAATTGAACCAATCGTTACAAATGACAAAACGCTTCAGATTGACTGGGCAGTGGATTGTGCTTATGAAAGGTTGGTTCAGCCTGAATTGCAAGTTGAAGAAAGTTCATCTTCTTCATCGTCTTCTTCAAGTCACGAGGTGATCGAATCATCAGAGGTGACGGGTAAGTCCAAACCATTTTTCTTAAAAGAATTGAAAGAAACCTATTCGGTTTACCAAGTCAAATAATATCTTTTTGGAATAAAAATAAAATCGCAATTAATAGACATAATAATAAAAAATCGAATGTTGTTGGAAGAAAAATCGTTCGAATTAATTCAAACACGGTAATCGGCAAAATAATATTTTTACAATAAAATCTGGTCTTTCGTAACCATGGGGGAAGTAGGTAGGGATTATATCCTCGTCTCATAAAAATCTCCTTTCAAAAAAACTTGACTTCATATTGGAAGTTCCGATACAATTGATTCAATTAAATATCGATGCTTTGATTGGGAAGAGTAAAATCACGACGTTATCATTAGAGAGGAAACATTTGGTGAAAGTTTCCGTTAGCGCGTATTTGAATGTCGCCCAGGAGCAGTATCTGTGAACGAACTTGAGTAGCAGATGCCGGTTTAAAACCGTTAAGAATCTTGAGAGCGTGATGATGT
>JAHIWI010000266.1 GCA_018816185.1 Bacillota bacterium | reverse complement strand
TGGTGTAACAACTTTAGACAACGGTGCAAAACAATTACAATCTGGTAGTAAAGAACTTTCTACTGGACTTGCTGGTGGAGCAGATGAAATTGCTCAAATTCAAGTAACAGATGCGAATATTGCGATGTTTTCTAATCCAGTGGGCTTAAGTGGTGAAACAGTAAATGGTTTGAATTATTACCGTGATTCTACTGCACCATATATCCTTTCACTTGCTTTATTCGTAGGTATTCTCATCTTATCTTTTGTTATTGATTTCAAAAAGCCAGTCGTAACTCCTGGATCTGCTTTTAGCTGGTACGCGAGTAAACTGATGAACTTGTCTATTTTTGCTATCGCACAAGGCTTACTCGTTTCATTATTTGCCTTGCTCTTCATACAGCTACAAGTAGATAGTGTGGTTACATTTGTTTTATTCTCTGTCTTTACAAGTTTGACTTTTATGGCGATTGTTTTCTTCTTAGTTGTAGTAGGTGGAAACGTGGGCCGTTTTGTAGCACTAGCATTCCTAGTCTTACAACTGTCAACAACGGGCTCAAACCTTCCAATTCCAATGTTGCCTGAAAACTTACAAGCATTGAGTAAATTCTTACCTTTGACGTATTCAAATGCAGGTTTTAAATCCATCATTTCTTTAGGAGATACGAGCTTCTTATTAGCAAATGTATTCGTCTTATTTATGTTCTTAGTAGGGTTTGCCCTTTTAACATTAGTAGCATTCCTATTTTTCTACAAAAAAGGACACGCACAAGTTGCTGTTGCTGTGTAAATAACGGTTTATTATAATGAAAACCCCGGTCGGAAAATACTTTTCCAACTGGGGTTTTCACTTATATGGAATTGAAGAATTTATTTACACTCTAATTTATATTAGTCCCAAAGAATTTCCCATTTGCGTTCTTCAGCAATCGTTCTTAACCGATTTTCAGGGCGAACTGCAACTGGGTTGCCAACTAACTCTAAAACGCTAATATCTGAAATGCTATCACCATAAGCTGTGCTGTTTTCCCAATCAATATCATATCCATCAAGAGCTTGATCAATCATCATATTTTTTCTAATACCTTGAATGTGGAAGATTTCGTTTGCTGTATCTAGGCTACCATTTGAATAAGGTATTTCTGTACCGATTACTTGATGTACGGCATATTCTTTTGTCACTTCATTTAGCATGGTTGTGAAAGCACCAGAGACGACTAGGACATGATCACCATCTATTAGGTGTTTCTTTAAACGTTCAACAACCGTTTGATTGAGATCTTTGCTCATTCCATGTGACATTTCAATGAAATAAGCCTCTAATTCTTCTTGTGACAAATCTTTTAAGGCATTTAAATAGATTTGCATTGATTTCGCCTTCATTTTACCTTCAGGATAAAGCTTCATTTTGTATGCTAAGTATGGTTTCATTAATGCTTTATAAAACTTTTTATATTTAGAGGAATGGACTGGATGTTCTTTTAAGTAGTTCATCATCAATGTGTATGTTTCTTGAGGATACAGTGTACCGTCAAAGTCGAATATTGCTACGCGCATGGCTTATTCACTCCTGTTCTATTGCTTTATTTTACCATGAATAAAATATACCAGCCACTAGATAGAAGAGAGGTGGTGATTTTCTCCTCCTTCTATTTGAAGTGACTGGTTGCGGTTTAGTTACTAAATTAAAAAAATGTAGTGATACTATTAATATCTAATGTATTTCAAACACAGTTTATTGCAAAAATAAGAGTATGTATTTGCATGAATATATTTTATATAGTGATTACAAATTTAAGAGTGAAATAAATCGGATAGAAATTGGACAAAATAGAACGCTTGTTTGTATAATTAATATATAACCTTTTCTACGATTGAGAGGATGATAGATCATGCCGAGACACTCAACTATCAAAGATGAAGACATTATTGCAATGTATAAAGGCCACGTTCCATTTAAAGAAATGATGAGTGTTTCCGGTCTTTCAGACAGAGCTATTCGGAATGTGATGTATAAGCATGGAATTCCTATGAATCGAGCTCAATCATCAGGTCAACCAAGAAAAAACAATGTAAATGAAGACTTTTTTACAATTTGGTCTCATGAAATGGCATGGGTTTTGGGCATTTTAGTTACGGATGGTCATATAGTCAAAGAAAACCATAGCATTTGTTTTTCTCGAAAAGATGAGCGTATTCTTCGAATAATTGCTAAATATATGGCTGCTGATTATGTGTTAACACCTTTTGGAAAAACGAAAAAAACCCCAACTTTAATCATTCATTCAAAGAAAATGAAACATGATCTTGAACTATTAGGGATTACTCCTTGTAAATCATTAACAGTTCCTTTTTCAAAAGTTCCTGAAGAATATCTTTCATCATTTGTTAGAGGGGTTATCGATGGTGATGGATGGGTGCAAAAAAACGGATATGTTATGAATGTCACATCTGCTAGTGAATTATTTTCTAAAGGACTTTTGGAAGTGTTTATATCCTGGAACTTAATAGCAGAAATCACAGTAGAATTCACGAAACTTAATAGAAGTGTATATCGTGTATGGGTAAAAGGTAAATATGAAATTCCAAAGCTAGCAGAAATAATTTATAAAAATGCGAAAGAAAATACAATTTCTCTTAAAAGAGAACGAATGACTCAACGTCTATATGAAATGAAACAACAAAATCAAGGAGTGATTTATAATGTGGAAATTAATGAATGGTAGACTAATTCAAACAACAGATAATTCCAGAGTGAAATTCCGTACAAATATTAGCAAAGCCATTATAGAATCTTTAAAAGAAATTTCCGAACAAAATGATACCCATGTAAATTATTTGCTGGAGAGCGGATTGAAAGCATTGTTAGTTGAGGACTCAATTTCTTTTAATAAAGAAAGTCGACCAAAGGATCGTGTCCAGTATAAAACAACTTATGACGCCGAACTTTTAAAGCAAGTTAAAGATTTTGCAAAAAATCATGATTTGTTTATAAATGATGTTATCGAGTACAGTGTTAAGTTTATTGATGTTAAAGAAAGTAAGAATATGAATTATCGTTACAGAGTAGAGAAAGGATAGATATATCTTTAAATAATGCCACTTCAAACTACGCCCCGGTCATAATATCTATTATGGGAAGCTGTGTATCATTAAACAAGTATACTTGAAATAGTGAGACAAAATGAATGTTCTTTAAAAAGTAAAATTTATTTTAAAATCCTTTTAAATTCAACCGCTGTACTAAATGAGTGTTGCACAAATTTTAAGTAGCGATAATTAGTGTTTCTTACTCGATTATTTTTTGGAAAAACATCATTCTGATAAGTTCTTTGTGACAAATCTTTTTATGTTAACTTTGTCGTATTTGTTAAAACATTTGGACTGGATTCCTTTTCCTTATCGGTAATACCCATACCTATCTTCCCTATAAAAAAATAACCATAAGGAATTTGGTTTATCAAATAAGTAGCAATCATCGATAAAAAAATGCTACCTACAAAATATACAACAAATTCACCAATGAAATGGGTACCCTTTAAAGGTCCTGTAAGCATTATAGAAATTAATGCCATAAAAAAGGGATGAAACAGATATATACCGAAAGAATATTGACTTATCCTTATGATGATCTTTGGAACAGTCCTAACTTTTGTTGATACAAAATAAATAAATAAAATCATACTAGTTGTAAAGAACACCATATCAATTTTTTTCGAAGATATCACTGGATAAAAACCATTCGTGAAAAGAATAATCGATACTATTGCTAAAACTAGCGGTGCTGCTAAAATCCATTTGTAATACTTTGCTAACACTTGAGTAAAAACAGTAAAATAAATGCCACTGTAATAAGCAACTGTAAAATAAAAAATCCAACCGAAAAATGGTATCCAGTAAAACCAGGACCATATATAGTTCCCTACTATAGTTGGTATAGGGTCAACAAAATTAAAGAAACCCAAATATACTATATTTATCATTAATGACAGACCAATAACCCATTTTGGAGACCATTTTTTTAAATACTTGCTAAAGAAAAAATGTAATAGATAAAATTGAAATATAATAATGATAAAATATCCATGATATTCTGCTAATAAAATATGTCTCAAAATGTTATGGCCGATAGCCATGATAACTACTTCTCCATTGCTCAGAGCTTGTTCGAATCCCTTAGCAATCGCGTAAAATATTCCAAATAAAAAATAGGGCATCAAAATATATTTTACTCTCTTACTCCAAAATTGAGCAGGAAGTTTATCGGGATATGACTTCGCGAGAATAAACTCAGATATAAAGATAAATGTAGGTGTCCCAAAGGTTAAAAGCATAATTCCAGCATTCATTAATTCACTAGGATTGTTCAAGGATCTTTCCATTGCATGATTAAGAACAATACTTAAACATGCGACACTTCTTAATAAAAATATTTCATTAATTATTTTTTTACTCACTAAGTTCCCTCCAACCCTAAGTGTATGGACCTTTTTAAGAACTTATCTATAACCATGTGAAAAAACCATTCTTTTAATTTATACATCCTTAATTTCGCCTCAGAACCATGTATACCAAGTACATTGCCAAAAATTTTAACATATTCTGCTATAGTCATTTTTAAGCTATGGTTTTGTGACCACCATAAATTTGAAATATAACCGGTCTTACTGCCGATAAATAATAATTGAGTATTATCATTTTTAAAGACACGATTAAAATTCATTTTCACTCTTCTCATGTGATAATCAGTAGAGATCACAATGGCTGACTCAAAATGCTGATCATCCATAATTTCTTTAGTGAAAAAAGCATTTTCATAAGTGCTAGTAGCTTTGTCCTCCAAGAACAAATGATTTTTTGGTATATTCATTATTAATTTATTTGATGTAGTAAAAGCATTTGAGTTTGATATAATCAGATTCTCTGCATAACCCGAATGAAATAAATTAAGCCCCTGTTCTATTCTTCCAGATTCACCACTTAACACGACAATAACATCAACTTTCTGCGGTATATCGTAAATTACTAAAAACTTACCTGCCATTAAAAAACTAATAAATATTAATATAGTAAGTACAATTTTTAGATTTTTCGCAAAGGTTTTATTTACTCCAAACACCATCCTAGGTTTCCTCTATTATTTGAAAAATTTTTTTATAAGTATTCTTTCTATCGAACTTTTTCTCAGCTATTTGTCTAGAATTTAATCCGTAGTAAACCATTTTGTCCATATGATTTAGTAAGTATTCTATTTTACTTACCAACATTTCTTTGTCTCCAGAATTGTAGTTTAAACCTAGGTGATAATCTTTTATTAAATTTATCACTTCTTTATTCGTTCCACTGTTCAATATAGGAAGACCAGCTGCTAAATAGTCGCCAAGTTTATTTGTAATACTTCCTTGTGAATTTTTAGATAGTGAATTTAATGCAATATCAGATTCACATAAGTATCTGGCCATATCCTTATAATCTTGGTAGCCTAAAAATTCCACGGGAGCACCTAATTCAAGTGCTTCTTTCTTCAAAAGTTCTTTGTCTGGCCCTTCTCCCAAGATTTTAACTTTTATTTCAGAATACCCTTTGTTTTTTAGTGTTACGGATGCCCTAATGACCGTTATTAAATCATAACTATAGCTCAAAGTACCAATATAGGTTAACCATATCTCGTTTGGGTTTTTATTTAATGATTGATTACCCTTTTTATCGAACGCTTCTAGATCTGCGCCAATAAACACTACACATGAATTTTTCGAAAATTTTTGTGCTCGTGATAAATACGTATTAGAAACAGCAATTAAGTGATCAGCCATTGAAAATATTTTGTTCGCAAATAAAGTAAAGGGAAAGACGAGAAAAGAAAAAACTTTATTTGGTAAATTGAATACAACATTAAACGAATCTGGCCATATATCTTGTATATCTAAAATATAGGGTATTTTATTTTTCTTAGAATATCTTCCAACATTAAATGCTGTGTTCATTAAAGGATAGGCGCAATAGATGACGTCTGGAATATTTGTCATATTTTCAACGAATTCTTTAATATTACGTTCAAGTTGCATATGACTGATTATTCTTCGTAAACTAAAATTGTGTTTATATCCTTTTTCAGATATTAAAACAAGTTTGTATTTAACCTGATTCTCTATCATTTTATTTCTAAACTTTTTATAAGGATGAATAAAATTACTCGTTAAAAGTGTGACATCATGTCCTCTATAGACAAGTTCTGTTGCAAGATAATGAAACCTATTAAACCCCGTTTCGCCAGGTAAAAGCGTATAGGGAGCAATTATAAGAACCTTTTTCAAGCTTCCTTCTCCCATCATAAAGTTTGCTCAATATAAACTTTTCGAGTTTCAGCTACCATAATTCTTGAATTGAAATTTGTTTCTACTAATTGTCTTGCTGCTCTTTTTATTTTTACCGTGTTTTCAGCATTCGTTAAGACATTATGAATTTTAGTTGCAAACTCTTTTGCGTTGTAAGAATTTATTAAGACACCTGTTTCATTGTTTATAATAACTTCATTAATGCCACCAACATTGATGCTAACTACTGGTACACCCGCCGCAAAGGATTCTAAGATTGTCATTGGAAACGCCTCAGTAGTTGAAGTTAAAACCATCACATCAACGGAATGAAAAAAAACTTCGGGGTTATTAATATTCCCAAGTAATTCAACATGATTTTCCAATTGTAATTTTATTATTAAATCTTTTATATTTTGTTTTTCTGGTCCATCACCCGCGATAATAAAAGTACAATCTATGTCATTTTTAATTATTAACTTTGCAACTTTTAAAAAAAGAGTATGATTTTTTTCGGGTGATAATCTTCCTAGAATACCAATCCTCTTTTTTGTATTTTTTTCCACATAATTAAATTGATCTAAGTCAACACCATTATAAATTCTTTGTGTTTTAATTTCTTTTACACCTTGTTCTATTAAAAGATGTCTCTGTCTTTCAAATACTGTAATTACTTTATTAACAAAAACATTAATGATTAATGAAAAAAGTCGTGGTGCATGTCTTTCAATAACGGTGACGTTATGCTTTGTATATACAAGTTTTGTTCTAGGAAATAAACTTTTTAATAAAAGACAGTAAAGAAGCATAGTAAAACTGTTTGCATGTATAAGATTAATATTTTTATTTTTAATAATAGATATGAACATTAAGATATTTTTAAAATGATTCCCAGTTAATTCATAATACTTATCCGGGTATTTTAAAAATTGATTAAACGACCCACTTTTAGCCGCAGTAAATAAGTTTATACCCAAATCGGTCAAACAGTTTTCACATTTCACAAAATATCTCTCTGCCCCACCTGTCTCTAAAATATTCGTAATAAACAATACATTTACCATCCATTCATCCTTTGATAGAAAGTTTATTTTTACACTTTGATTGTTTGATTAGATCCATTAGCAATGTTCAAAAGCTTGTTTCTTAATAACGAACTATCTATCTTTGGTAACTCAATAATTAATCTCCATACTTCATCTAAATTGCTTTCTATACTTTTTCCTACATGAATTTTTGGATGAATTTGTATATCGATAACTTCATCTTTATTTAATAATTCTTCCATTAATTTTTCTCCAGGTCTCATTTCTGTAAATTCAATCGGAATTTCTTCTTCGGTGAATCCAGAAAGACGAATCAAATTTTTGGCTAAGTCAACAATTTTTACTGGATTTCCCATATCCAAAACAAATACTTCTCCTCCTTTTGCAAATGCTCCAGCTTGTAAAACGAGCCTTGATGCTTCTGGAATTGTCATAAAGTATCGCTGCATTTCAGGATGAGTAATTGTTACTGGTCCACCATTTTTAATCTGTTCTTTAAATAGCGGAATTACACTCCCTCTACTTCCTAGTACATTACCAAATCGGACTGCAACAAACCTTGTTTGACTTGATTTATCGAGGTTTTGAATCACCAATTCAGCAATTTTTTTAGTGGATCCCATAACACTTGTGGGATTAACTGCTTTATCTGTTGAAATCATCACGAAAGTTTTTACATCGGCTGCGTCTGCAGCTTCAGCCACATTTTTTGTGCCAATAACATTGTTTTTAAAAGCTTCCTCTGGATTTCTTTCCATTAGGGGTACATGCTTATGAGCTGCTGCATGAAATACAACATCCGGAGTGAAATTTCTCATAACCTGAAAAATTTTATCTCGATCTTGAATATCAGCAATTTCGGTAATAAATTCGATATTGTTTTTAAATGTAGATTGTAGCTCCATTTCAATAGAATATATACTGTTCTCACCATGACCCAATAGAATAAGTTTGGATGGATTAAACATCGAAATTTGACGACAAATTTCTGAACCAATTGATCCACCTGCTCCTGTGACTAAAACAATTTTATTTGATAGGTAGTTTTTAATTGAATGTGTATCCAACTCAACAGGATCTCTGCCAAGAAGATCTTCTACTTCAACGTTTCGAATTTCATTTACAGATACCTTACCTAACATTAAATCTTCTAATTTTGGAATTATTTGAGTTTGCGCTTTGGTTTTTTTACACTCATGGAAAATATTATTCAATTCTTTTTTACTCAGGGAAGGTATAGAAATGATAATATTTTCTATATATAGAGTTTCAACCGCATCTTTTATTTGTTTTATTCCACCTAATACTGGAAGTCCAAGTATATCGAGATCATGTTTCCTAACATCATCATCTATAAACGCAACGGGACATAGTAATGCATCATGACTCTGTTTTAATTGCCTTACCACCATTGTTCCAGCTGATCCAGCACCTACAACTAAAGTTCTTTTCATTTTAAGTTTATGAATATTCTTATATCTTTCCATATAACATCTTCGTAGAAACCGTGATCCACCAATTAATAAAATATGACTCATCCAGGTAATTGTTAATGTTCTCAGGTATATATCTTGGAGGAAATAGAATTGAACAAATGATAGGACTAAAATGGAAAATGTTACTGTTTTTAAAATAATAATCATTTCTCTAATGCTCGCGTATTCGAGTGAACTTTTATATAGCTTGAATATATACGATAATATATGATGTGTAATTATTAAGGTAACAGCACTAATTAGTAGAGGGAGTGTAATAATTGGATTCCGCGGAAGTAAAATGAAGTTACTAAGAAAGATTGTAGTTATAACGATAAACGAATCTAAAAGGATATAAAATATGTATCTTTTTTGAATACTCAATACTTAATCTCCTTTAAAGTATTTGTGAAATCCATTGATCAATTTGAAGTAAAAACGATTGGAAGAAAGTAAAGGGGAGATTTTTTTTATTTTTCAAACATTTTTCAGCTTACTAATTAAACTAGGATGTCTATATATTGGGAAAAAATCTTTGTCTAAAATGTCGATATCCTTTATAATCTCTTGATATATTATATTGTTGTGAATTTTTTTGCATGTGTAAAAAGGTAAATCGCCATCTTTGTTAAAGTGCTTTTTGAATTTATATAAACTATCCTCGCCTGAATACCCTCCGCCTAAATGCAAAGTTTTAAAACCTTTAGACTTTGCCCAGTCAACAACAAAATTTATTAGTAAATTATTTGGTGAATATTTCAAATAATTTTCTTCAGAACCTAACAAATGATAATGTATATTTTCTCCATAACACATAAAGAAGCAGGATAAAATCACCTTGTCTTCATAAGTCACTTCAAACAATTTAATCTGATCTCCAAGTAAGTCCACCATATTTTCAAAGAATGTAGAACCGAAATAATAGTACTCATTAGCTTGCTTTTTAGCCATTGTTTTATTGTATAGATAAATAAAATTTTCTAAGTCATTAATAGAGCTTTGAACAACTTTCAAGCCATACTGAATGGATTTTCTAATCCGATTTCTATTTTTAGTATCATACTTAGCCCAAATTTCTTTTTTGTCTCGTGTTAAATCCACATATATTGTATTTCGAATATATTCTGACTCATAGTCTTTGTTGTCAATTTCATTACGAATCATTGGGTGATACCGAATAAACTCAGTGATTATATTGTTTTCTTTACAGTATTCGTTTAGAAGCTTATTAAAATTGCGATAAATGTTATTTTTTATCTGATGGTCTTTTATATTAGATATTGGTCCACCATAACCATAAGGCGTGATCATATCATATGTTTTTCCATATTTCGCTTCTATTTCATATTCATTGGGTATTTTATTAATCTCTCTTAACAAAAATGGATAATATATTAGTAGATTATCTTCTTCATAAACAATTAATTGAGCTTTCCCTTCTCCATTCTTTTCATATAGGTGACAATATTCTGGAGTAAAATAGATATCTTTATGATCAATTTTATCCAAAAATTCTAACCATTTCTCCCTTTGAAAGATATCAAAGGTAGTAAAGCTCATAAAAATCCCCCTTGGGTATATTGCTATTTAATTAGTTATCAAACTTAATCTTTTCGTAAGACCCATAAATTGAAATTGATTATGATGTATTTCTTTTTCAGATACCAAAAGAAGTGACCTTGTATCATCTAACATTTGTAATCCGTATTGGAGTTCTTCGTCTTCTATTGCTTGAAGTCCAGTGACGCGAAATAACAATGCTTTTATTCTTCCTACTTGATACGTTCTTTTTGATGTTTTAATAAATACATTTGAAAAATCATATAATGCTTGTTCAGCTTCAGAGGTATGAAAGTTTACAACACTAACTTCAGTTAATTCCCCATCAAGTGAACTATTTGATCTCTTAGTTACATACCATTGATTCGAAGAAATATTCTTAAATCCATTATTTTTATACCATAAATCCGCAAATTGATTGTCTTCAAATACATCCAATGTAATCTTGTTTTTTTTATATAATTTCGCAAGAAAAAATCCATGCTCAAGGAGTGCTTTGCCTATTCCAAGACCCCTATAATTTGCAAAAAGGCTAATTTGATTTAAAAAAATCCCATCTTCATAAATTCGCCATTCAGTAAATCCTAATAATTGTTCATCTTTATAGGCACCAAAATAAAAATAATTGCTTAATCTTTTAGGCAGTCGCAATATATTTTTCAAATATACTTCATACCTGTTTGAACTATAAATTGTCAGTTGAAACAACTCTTCTTTAAAACTGCATTTAATTAATAAAGGTATTAAATGGACATCTTTAAGATTCAGTGGAGCAATAGTAAAATTTATGATTGAAAACCCCCTCTTTCATTTAGTAGTTTTCCGATCAATATCCAAATCCATTAATAACTCACTCGGATTATCAACCACATCATCACCTTTTAACACTTTTAATACTGTTTTACATACAATTTTCACATCTAAACTTATTGATTTATTTTGAACGTATTCCACATCTAAACGAAGTCTCGTATTCCAATCCAGATGATTTCTACCTGAAATTTGAGCTAAACCAGTTATTCCAGGCTTAACTAAATGCCTTTTGTTCTCTTCTGCTGTGTAGAAAGGAAGATACCTCACTAATAAAGGTCTAGGACCCACAAAATTCATGTCACCTTTTATTATATTAATAAGCTGGGGTAGTTCATCGAGGCTAGCTTTTCTTAAAAATAAACCAACTTTAGTTAAACGCGCTCCATCTGGTAATAAAGCATCTTCTTGATCAGTTTTATTTGTCATAGTTCTAAATTTATAAAGGCGAAACGTCTTTCCATTTAAACCGACACGCTCTTGTATGAAAAATATTGGAAATCCTAATTTTAGTAGAACTATTAAAGATGTAATTAATAAAACTGGCCATAAAATTAATGTTAACAATACAGCAATGAAAAGATTTAGGAAGTTATTCAAAAGCTATTTTCCTTAACATTCATGAAATACTTCTTTAATACAATCTACGACTCTGCTGATTTCTTCTACTGTGAGGTTAGAGCCTGAAGGTAAACATATACCAGATTGAAATAATTGATCCGAAACACTACCTTCAGGACTATGTGGAAAGTATAAGTTTTTCTTGAAAAGTGGTTGAAGATGAAGTGGTTTCCAAACAGGACGTCCTTCAATATTTTCACTTTCTAAAGCGTCTAAAACTTGTTCAGCTTTTACTGAAGTTTTCTTTGGGTTTATAGTTAATGCTGTTAGCCAACGAGATGAACGACCAAATGCTGCTTCAGACATAAATTCGATTCCATCCAAACTTGATAATTCATTATTATATATATCGAAAACATTTCTTCGTGCATTTACACGTTCATTGATGACTCTTAATTGTCCTCTTCCTATACCAGCTAAAACATTACTTAATCTATAATTAAAACCAATTCTACTATGCTGGTAGTATCGAGCTGGATCTCTCGCTTGAGTTGCCCAATATCGTACTCTTTCTAAAGCTTCTAAATCTTCCGATACGAGCATACCACCTCCAGATGTAGTGATGATTTTATTGCCATTAAAAGAATAAATACCATATTTTCCAAAAGTTCCACTAGCTTTACCTTTATAGGTTGCGCCTAATGATTCTGCTGCATCTTCAATTACTGGAACATTGTAGTGATTACATATATCGAGAATTTTAGACATATCTGCACTCTGTCCGTAAAGATTTACAACAATAACTGCTTTAGGAAGCTTCCCTTCTTTTTCAAAATAATGAAAAGCTTGTTCCAACGCTTGTGGTGATAAATTCCAAGTAATTGGCTCTGAATCTATAAATACTGGTTCTGCTCCTTGGTACAAGATAGGATTAGCACTTGCCACGAATGTAAGTGAAGAACAAAAAACAAGATCACCTCTGCCAACATTTAATAATTTCAATGCCAAATGTATTGCAGCAGTCCCCGAACTTAATGCCACCGCTCCACTTGTTCCAACAAATTGAGATATCTCTTGTTCAAAATAATCTATGTTTTTTCCTATAGGAGCAATCCAGTTTGTATCAAACGCTTCTTTTATGTAATCTTGTTCAAACCCACTCATATGAGGGGAAGAAAGAAATATTCTATTCGAAGTTTTCACCAAAATATATTCAACTCCCTCATCTAAATAACATTACTTAATTCTCTAAGAGAAGAGATACAGATGTCAGCATCGTATATTTCATCTACTTTTACATCACGATATTCGCCAATTGTTCTTCGAATTTTTATGGTTTTCCAACCTAACATTTTTGCAGCAACAAAATCTTTTAAAGGATTGTCCCCAACATACACAAAATCCTTTGCTTGACCTTTAAAGTACTCCATCATGGTTAAATATGGTAGATGATTAGGTTTCCATTTGTCTTTTCCTAACAAGTCTGTATAAACAATGAAATCAAAAGAGTCTTGAATACCTAACGCTTTTACTTTACTAATTTGTGAATTTGCATATCCATCCGTTAATAGTCCAATACCTTTATATGTTCTAAAGAATTTTAGAGCCCAATCAGCATCTTCAAATAATTTAATCTGAGGTGAATGATTACGGTACATCTCAACAAGTTGAAAGATAAATGCATCATTATAATGAATTCCCAATTGATCTAGTGCAAGATTGAAAATATTCCCTCTTTCGCCTTCTTTATAAAGCGCAAATGCATGGTTATAAAAATTAGGTATATTGTATTTAGTATATAGAAAGTGGGATATTGATTTTAAACCGCTGCTAACATACTCACTTTCTGGGTAAAGAGTATCGTCCATATCAAATATAACAATTTGCGTTAAAGCCATAATTCTGATCCCTTTTCAATGAAAATCGCTTCATCATATCTCAGCATAGCTAACCCATCCATCCAATCGTCAATCCTATTATGAGTCTCTACACCGTTCATCCACTGGATTATATACTTAGGAAAATCAGCCCCAGCCTCAAAAGACAATGGTACACCTCCTCCAAACCTAGGATTAATTTCGATAAATGTAATTTCCCCATCGTTTGTGATAAAACATTGCAAAGTTATGCATCCTAGCGCTCCTGGAAGTGCTTCTACAACCTTTTTACTTGCCTCAATTAATAATTTATTTTTCACGGTGAGTCCTTTACTCACTTCTCCAGCACGAGTTTCTATACGAAGTCTTGGAACCACAGAACGAATATTTCCTGAAAAATCGACAAGAACATCTATTGTATATTCATCGCCTACAACAAAATTTTGTAACATCGCATCAGGTGTATAGTTTATAAAAAATAATAACTCATTGATATTATTTATTTTATTAACCCCTTCGCTACTACTTCCATTTACTGGCTTAATTATGTAAGGAAAATTGAATTGTTGGCTATTCATTAGTATGTTCACATCAAAAATATCTGGGGTTTGAAAACCTGTATTTTTAAAAAAATGATAAGTATTTCTCTTATCGAAACAAATATCATTAACTTCGCATGAAGAAACTAAACAAGTTACACCTATTTCTTCGAATTCTTCTTTATGAAAAGATAATTGAGTTAACTCGGTATCGATTAGTGGAATAAGAAGGGTGATATTATATTTTTGACAAATATTCTTTAAAGCTTCGATATAGTTAGAATCAGATATTTTAGGAACTACTATATGTGTGTCTGACATATAGGATGCAGGAGCTGAATTTTTAAAATCAGTTGTTATGATTTTCCCCTCTACACCAAGTTCATTCAAAGTGCGTTTAAAATGATTTATTAATTGAACTCTTCTCCCTACACTAGTGAATAAAATATTGAATTGTGACATTTACTACCACCTCCAATGTACCCAGTAATTATTACTTAGTATTATCTTCTTTACACTTAAATACCTAATCGTGTAAACCATTAATACTAAGATAATATATGATTTGTTTTGGATACTTAGACATATACAAACAAATCGTTAATAATTATAGGGGTTAATAAAGTAAGATTAATATTCTTCATTTACTATTGAACGATTGGGATTACTCATGGATCTCATATTGATAATGAACGCTCTTTTAAACTTTTTTGACTTGGAATATAGTTTGCCACAATAGCCAAATACAAGAGAAATACTTCGTTAATAAAGAAAGTAAGTGAAGTCATTTGTACAAGAAATAAAATGAACGTTAAAAATAAAAATGGTTTCTCAAAAACCAAATTGTTTTCCAGCAATTGATAGCAAACAAAGAATAAAAAAAGTACATATATACTAAAACCGATTACACCCGACTCCGAAAGTATTTCTAAGAAAGTGTTATGAACAAAATGAGTATCACTAAAATCATGAGAATTATACTCTTTAAAATTAAATGCACCTATACCAAAAAAGGGTTGTGATCCAAAATAAGTCCATGCTCTGCTCCACAATTCAAATCGGCCACTTCCCCCATCCGTTGAAAAATCTTGAATTCTAGAAAAAATCATATTCATAAAATTTATATGAAATACAAATGTCATAATAAATGCAAATAATGACAACAAACTAATGGAAGACAAGATTAATTTATATTGTTTAATTGGTTTACTCAGTAATAAAAATATAATAAAGACAAAAGCCATGGCCATTATGCCGCCTCTAGAAAAAGTTAATAAGTTTGTAATTAAACAGAGGATTAAGCCGATTTTATTTAAAGAACTTTTTGAATTACATAAGAAATATGTGAAAAAAATCGAATTATAAAAAATATAATAATTTGGGTCGGTAACTACTCCAATCAAGCGAGGATAGTCTCTATCCATCATTACTCCACCAATAGTAGTAAGTTTGAATTTTAGTGCAATACCATATAAGAGAAGACTTAGCGTATTAAAAACTAGTCCTGAATATCCAATTGCTTTCTCAATCGCATATATAGAATATTTAACTAAAAAGAATCTAATGATAAAATAACAGATGATTAATAATATTATTCCTAAAATAATACGAATACTTTCAATCGGATATAATGAAAATGCACCAGTAAAGCTGAAGGTTAAATAAAATAAAATCATAATAAATTCATAGAAATGGAACTTGACAAAGTAGAATACAGTTACATTGAAAACAAATAGAAAAAACAAAAATACCATATATGGTTTTAATGCAAAACCTATGTAAATGTAATATTTACCTAGGGTAATAAGTAGAATCAATAAAAACAATGGAAATATTTTATTTTGATCTGTTCGAATTTCCATTATCAAGATCCTTTCCAAAACTTGCTAAGAACTCTCCCAATGGTCGATCTATTAAAATAGGTAATAATGTTTCTGCTTAATACTCTATCTAGTAAAACCACAATAGTGAGTACAAAAATGCAAATAATCATTGCTACTATAGGAGTCGATTCGAAAAATGTGTAAGTACCAAGTAAAGATATACCGAAAAAAATCGAATATGGTACAAGTACATTTTTGGCAATAATCCACCTGTTTGGATTAGTGATCCAGAAACCAATTAATGCGATTGCTTCTATACATAAACAAGCCATAGCGGCACCTAAAATCAAATATAGATTACTTAAAAATAAAAAGAGGAAAATTGCACAAACAACAGAAACAAACTGAACTATTGTCCGATAATTTTGCTTTGCTTGTGTAGTTAAACCATCTGCTAAAGCAATATTGATGCTTTGTAATACTAGTAGTAATGACAAAACTTGTAATGCTTCAGCTGCATGAATCCATTTATGTCCAAATAGTAGAAGAATAATTTCTTCAGACATGTAAAACAAAACAATAGTAATACACATTCCCATTAAAGACATGATTTTTAATTGCAATATATTTAGTTTTAAATGTTGATCAGATTCATCGTTATTATATAGTCTGAACAAAGCTGGATAAAACGCACCTGCAATTACACCTGGTATCTGGTAGAGTGATGCTGGGATTCGGAGAGCAATTGCAAACATGCCTAATTGACTTAGAGTTAATGTTTTTTCTAATACAATTGGCCCGATTTGTGGCAAAAGCATCATTAGTAATCCACTTAATAAAAAAATCCAAAGTTTGTAGAGAATCGGTTTTTGAAATGGCCATTTAAATGAGAGTTTAATATGTTTTCTCACAAGAAATAATCCTACTAATCCTGCTAAAAAATACGAAAATCCATACAAGAAGCTTATAATGAAAGGACCGACTTTTAACCAACTACCTAAAAATATACTTATAACTAAGAATAATGCCGATGAAATTCTAATAATTCCCAAATACTGCATTTTTTCTACGAGTTGAAAATAAGTGATTCCTACGCTTTGTAAAGATAAACCTAGCACCATTGGTATTATAAGGAAATACATTGTTTTAATTAATTCTTGATTTTCATAAATTAAGTGGATAACCATAAATCCACATAAAAAAATGGCAATTAACAGTACAATTCTTACTTTTATATAAGATGAAATTATTGCTTCAAGATTGGATTCTTTTTTAGAACCTTCTCTAAGGACTGTTACACTTAAACCTACATCCGTAAAATAGCCCATGACCAGAGAAATGGCCAAAGCGATACTAAACATACCATAGTTCTCCGAATTCATACTTTTTGCTAAAAGTATTAATGTTAAGAGATTTAAAATACTTGAAAGTGCTGTGCTATAAAATAGGTGAAGTACATTTTTAACAATGGAATTTCTAGTTAAATCAATTATTTTTTCTCCACCTTTTGATTTTGCTATTTAACCTGAAATATTACGCCTAGAATATTTTTATTGCCTGTTTCTAAATATTTTTTAGTTTTAATAAGATCTTCTTTTGTAGTTGAATTCTTTTTTACAACCAATAAAACATCATTACAATATTTAGCTAATATTTGAGAGTCTGAAGCGGACAAAAAGTCTCGACTTTCTATAATAATCAAATCATAATGAGTCTTTAAATTAGTTATTGAATTTTCCAAAATATGAGAACCCCAAACTTTCGATCGTTCATCTAATAATGGACCAGTCGTTAAAAGAGATAAGCCAGTGGTATAGGTATAATGTGAATGAATATGTAAGTTTCCATCATTCAATATTACATTGGTAAATCCTGATTTATTATCTAAGTTGAACCACACATGTAACGATGGATTGTCCAAGTTTCCATCAATAAGTAAAACTTTTTTTCCTTTTTCAGCCATTGAAATGGCCAACTTAGCAGAAATAATAGACTTTTGTTCGCTTAAATTTGGAGAAGTAATTAATAGTAACGAACAGTTTTTTTGCCTATTTTCAATATTTGTTCTAATTATTCTAATTTGCTCTGTACTTACTAGTTCAGGGCTTAGTTTCAGTTTTCTAAACGTTTTTTTATTTGACTTCTTATTGGATTGAAGTTGTTTTCCTTTTAGTTTCATCTTTCTTTTTAAGTCTACTTCTCCTAATACTGTTAAACGAAGTGCTTCAAGATCAAATTCCGATTCCACACTATCATCAAGATATTCTCTAGTCATTGCAATGCCTATCCCTGCAAATATACCAACCATTAATCCTATTGCGATATTTAAAAGAGGACTATCTACTCGCTTTAACGAAGTGCTTGAATCTGGCCCGCTTAAGATTTTGATATCCTCACTATTCAATAGCTTATTCATTTCATCCCGTGCAACCAATGCAACTGTATTTGCTATATCCTTAGCTAATTTCGAATCATTACTCCGAACCACAATGTTAATGATTTGCGAGTTATAATTATTTTTTACAACAATATTTTCTGAAACATTACTTATTTTAAGTTCTTTTTCAACTTTATGAAGAACAACCGGACTCTTAATAAAGTCTGTAGATGAAGCGACAATCCTTGTTATTTCTTGAGTTTCTTGAAGGTCTTTATTTTTAAATACACCAATTAGTAACGATTCCGTAGCTTCGTAGGTTGGTTTCATTGCAAGTATCACTATGCAAACAGTGAAAATGATTATACTTATACTCGTGATAATTATTGAAATATATCTTTTCTGCAATAATTTTAGAAACTTCTTTAAGTCCATGTTTTCGTTCATACTAACCACCTTATCCATTATGTTTGATGGTATTTTTATAATACAAAATGGTTTCTTTTAAACCCATTGATATATTATGAATCGGCCTCCAATGTAATAAGTTTTTTGCTTTATCATTTGATAACAAGCTATTATTAATATCTCCAAACTTGGGATCACAAAAAACTGGAAGTAGAGAGTTGTTCTTCATGATACTTTTAAACTCGAAAAAAAGTGTTAGTAAAGACGTTTGCACATTCGTACTGATATTGACTATTTCATTATTTTCTCTTTTCAATGCAGCTACGTTAGCTTTTGCTACGTCTTTCACAAAAATAAAATCTCTAGTTTGTAGTCCATCTCCAAAAATGCGAAGTGTCTTGGCATTAATAATTTTCTCGGCAAAAATAGCAATTACACCTGCTTCTCCATTAGCATTCTGTCTAGGACCATAAACATTTGCATACCGTAATATTGTATAAGGTAAAGCGAACAATTCAGAATAGAGTTTAATGTATAATTCTGAAGTACATTTTGACAATCCGTAAAATGAAATTGGTTGTGTGGGATGAGATTCATCGATTGGTAAATAAAGTGGATTTCCGTAGACAGCAGCGGTTGATGCAAAAATGAATTTCTTTATTTTGTATTTAACACAGGCATCCAAGAGATTAATTGTAGCTAAAATATTAATTTGAGCATCATCAATAGGAGATTCCAATGACTTTCCAACTGAAACTTGTGCAGCTTGATGGATTACATAGTCGGGCTTTTCTAAAACAAAAATGTCATCTATAGATAGACATATATCTCGATTGTAAAATTTAGCACCTGATGGTATGTTTTTTTCATTTCCTGTTATCAAATTATCCACAATAATTACCTCATAATTAGCTTCTAACAAAGCTTCTGCAATATGAGAACCAATAAATCCAGCTCCACCAGTAAGTAAAATCTTCATACCTAATCACACTCCATTTTGGGAATCATTAGAACTTTAATATTTTCATTTGGTCCCGTATGCTACATTTATCTGTTATGTATATGAAGGAGTGTCCTAATTCATGATGACACTATGATGCTTAAGAAATTTTTAATTCGATTTTAAAAAAACCCGCTGAAATCGATTAGATTTCAACGGGTTTTGTATTTGTATCTAAATGTATATCTCTACGTTTCATTTGCACCAAGAATATCGTCGTTAAGCTTAAACTTATTACACCAAATACGACAACCATCCATTGTAAGCCGATTAAATCTAATAATGCACCAGTTGCTAATAAAACAACTTGGAAGATCACTCGTTCTAACATATTTCTGAACGAGAAAAATCGTCCATGAAACGCTTTTGGCATTTGTTTCTGGAAAATAGTCATAGCTGTTGGGAAAAAGCATCCGACTGAAAATCCAAAAACAGCAAAGGCAACCACTGATAACACAGGAATATCAGCAAATATTAAAATTAACTCGGCAAAACCAATGATAAAGGCAAATACGAATAAAATCGTACTTGTTCTCCATTTCATGCCAATATATTTTACAGCTACCGTTCCGAGCATAAACGCAATACCTTCCGCTGCATAAATGGCACCTTTAATGGAAGATGAATCTTGCATCTCACTTATGTTTATGACCAATAAGTTAAATGATCCGATGAAGAGCAGTGGAATTAATGTCATAACTAATGTCATCATGACAGCTGGATAGGATTTTAAGATTGGAAACACTTCCATGAATCCACCTTTACCAGGGGCAGCGACTTTTACTTGAGCCTCTCTTCCCTC
>JAHIWI010000039.1 GCA_018816185.1 Bacillota bacterium | reverse complement strand
GAGGTCACACCCGTTCCCATACCGAACACGGAAGTTAAGCTCTTTAGCGCCGATGGTAGTTGGGGGTTTCCCCCTGTGAGAGTAGGACGTCGCTAGGCACTAAGAAATCAGTACCGAGAGGTACTGGTTTTTTTGTGTTCTATTTTAGGTTGAGCGTGGTAGGGCGAGTTTTGATATTCTCGATTTCGCGGGTGGTATTCAAGGATTGGCTGATGGTGTTCTCCATTTAGCCGGTGCTATTCTAGAATTCGCCTGGCCAATTCTAGGATTCGAGCCCCACATTCTAAAATTCACGAAATCCAAACAATTTAACGCGCAAGAATGGTGTCAGTTGGCTCACCAACTGACACGTTTTCTGTTCGTGCGGTCTGTTTTATTGTATCTATGGCATTAAAGGTTTTAGTTTTTTAGGTATAGAGTGGCCAGAAAAAGACAATCTCCATTTCGCGGGCCGTATTCAAGGATTGGCTCATGGTGTTCTCCGTTTGGACGATGCTATTCTAGTATTCGCATGGGCTATTCAAGGATTCGGGCATCCCATTCTAAAATTCACGAAATCCAAACAATTTAACGCGCAAGAATGGTGTCAGTTGGGAGCCAACTGACACGTTTTCTGTTAGTGGTTCTGTCTTAATCGGGACATAGAATCTCTTAACTTAAAAGTAATACAAATATTTTTAACGATTATGAAACTACCAGAAAAGTTTGCTTCATACACTGTCTAAGAAGTTAGATAGTTAAAGGAGCTAAGAATTATGAACTCATACCGAAACATGACCATCATATTAATTTTTGCCATGTGCATCATTTTATGGCCTAACCAAGGACATGCTACTGCCGAATCAAACCGTTTTGTCGCTTTGCATGATCGAATGTTGCATTTTGAAAAAGGAGAAGTTCAAATTGTAAATGGACAGATGATTGTTCCTTTTGAAAAAATGGCACAGTATTTGTATGCTGACATTGTAAAAACCGAAGATCAAATCAAGATAACTAAAAATGGAACAACAATATCATATGATTACAACACCAAAGTAACGTTTGTTAATGAAGTCATCGAAGAGAAGAATGCCATTCAAATGATGAATGATGTTCTTTATATACCTATCCGTTTTCTTGGCGAAGTAACAGGTTTTAATGTTGAGTATTTGTCTTCCATTTTAACAGCGAGACTTACTTCAGAAACCTATCCGCATATTAGTAACCAAGATTTTATTAATAAAGTTGTAAAAGATCGAAAACCACCAGTGCCTGCAGCTTCAGATAAGCCAATAGTGTATTTAACTTTTGACGATGGACCAAACCGTTATACGAGTGTTCACTTACAAATTTTAAGAGAATACAAAGTTAAGGGGACATTCTTTTTTATTGGGGAAGATGTTCAAAGACACCCTTCTATAGCGAGTCAAACATTTTTAGATGGTCATTATCTTGGTCTTCACAGTATGACGCATGAAAAAAGGAAGGTGTACGCGAATGCAACGGCATTCATGAAAGAAATGCAAACGGAGAACGATTTACTTAAGAAATTGACGGGACATACATCTACTTTGGTTCGTGCTCCTTATGGTAGTACTCCTCATGTGACATCATCTATGCGTGAATTGTTAAAGAGGAATGGTTATAAAATGTGGGACTGGGATGTTGATACAGTTGATTGGAAGATAAAAGAGGAGAACTTTACGCAAATCGTAAAGAATGTACAAGTTGGGGTTGAGAAAGCTAGACTAGCAAAAGATAAACAAATCGTCGTATTGCTTCATGATCGGCCGCAGACAAATAAGGCTTTGCCACAAATCATTGAATGGCTAAAGAAACAGGGATACTCAATTCAACCGTATAGTCCGGAACAACATGTTAGTCAAAACTTTTGGAGAGATCAGGGCCTCTAAAAGCCAATATGATGCAGGGGAACATTCTTCAAATAAAAGTTCCCCTGCATCATTTTATTAAAAAATTCCTAATTTCCCAATCCGTTCAACCGCTTCTTCCAATCGGTTTTCATCCACTAGCAATCCAACTCGAATATACCCTTCACCAAATTCACCGAAGCCATTTCCTGGGGCTACAGCTACATCAGCTTCCTCTAAAAGTTTGTCTGCAAACTCTTGGCTTGTGTATTCGTTTGGGACAGGTAACCACGCAAAAAAAGATCCTTTAGGGGCTACTACTTCCCATCCAATCTTTTGACAGGCGCTAATCAAGACATTTCTTCGGCTTTCATAAAGTTCCACTAATGAGGTAACGTTTACTTGATGATCACTTAAAGCAGTTACTGCGGCATGTTGGATTGCTGGAAATAGGCTAACGAATAAGTGATCTTGAATCACATTCAAGGCTTCGATCATTTCTTTATTCCCTACGGCAAAACCGACTCTCCAACCAGCCATATTATAGGTTTTGGACAAAGTATACATTTCAATTCCAATATCTTTTGCGCCATTTGCTTGCAAGAAACTGATTGGCTTTTTACCCTCAAATCCAATGGCTCCATAGGCAAAATCATGAGAAACTGCAATATCATTTTCCTTGGCAAATGCTACTGTTTTATTGAAAAATTCAAGGTCTGCTGTAGCTCCTGTTGGGTTGTTCGGGTAGTTTAAGTACAGCAGTTTTGCACGCTCTTTACTTTCGTCAGAAATCGCATTGTAATCAGGTAAAAAGTGATTTTTTTCAACGAGCGGTAACGTTTCATAATGGACATCTGCCAAGACAACGCCAGACAAATAATCTGGGTAACCTGGGTCCGGTAGCAACATTAAATCCCCGGGGTTTAATACCGCCATCGGCAGTTCGACAAGACCAATTTTCGTGCCAAATAAAATCGCTACTTCCGTAGACGGATCGATATCGACGTTGTATTCTCGTTTATAAAATGCAGCTGCCGCTTCTTTTAATTCACTAATTCCTCGGAAGGGTGAATACTTATGTGATAACGGGTTCTCT
>JAHIWI010000265.1 GCA_018816185.1 Bacillota bacterium | reverse complement strand
TGTTGTTAAAACTACTGATAATATCCATGTAATTAACAGAAAGACAAAGACACTAAGCGCGACCATTAAGACGCCAAATTTCAAAAACACAACTACTTCATCATAAATACGTTCATAAGGAATTAGTTCCGAGAATTGAGACACAAATACCGCTAAACCTGATAATACGACCCCTATACCTCCAGAAGTTGTAGCTAAAACGAGCAATTCTTTACTAGTCATTTGGTAGATTCTCTTCGTTTTAACTGTAGATTCTTCCAAAGACACTTCTTCTACTAATTGCGCTTCGCTTAATTTAGAGGAGGTTTTTCTTCTTTTGGCATCGGCTAACTCTTTTTCAATCCGACTTGCTGCACTTTTTGTAATAGCTGTCAGTTCAGCTTCAGCTTCATCAGAAACACCAGAACCCGCAGTTTCTATTTTTAATTTAACTAATTTAAACGGGCGATGAAAGATACCTTCCGTATAATTGACACTTTGAATACGCTCAAACGGAATATATCTTTTCTTTTTCACAAATAGACCATACTCAATACGAAGTTCGTCATCCTCGAACCAATAAACAAAACGCTTCCATTTGATAATTCCGCTCGTTAAAACGAGTGTTAAAACAAGAGCACCAATGATATACGGGATATAACTTGTCCATCCCCCTCCCCCTCCGCCTTGAAAACCATTTGCTACAAAAACAATGACGAACGGGAAAATTAAGTCTTTCAAGCCTTTTACAAAATTAATGACTGCAGAGATGGGATGGAGTTTAAAACGCTCTTCAGACATCATCTTCAGCCACCCTTGCCAAGGTAGAGATTCGTGATCTAAGTTCATCTGCCTCGGCCGTTACTAAAGCAGGAATCGTATGACTTGTCGCAGCAGTTGAAATCGTAATAGATGCTAGGTCGTGCCTCCTTAAAATTGGCCCTTGTTCCGTATCAACATGTTGAACTCGAACCATCGGAACCAACGTCCGTTTCACCACAAACAACCCATGCTGTAATTCAATTTCTTCTTCTCTCACTTCATATCTCCAACGCAACCATCTCAGCTTTGGAAATAAATAAATGAATATGTATCCATATACTACGGGAATCACAATACTTACTATGTAAATCCACATCGGTCCTTCAAGCCACCAATTTAATGCACTCGCACCGATCGCTAAAAGAACAATTATGACAGTGTGCATGACACCATATATCCTCCACACTTTTAACCCTTTAACTGAAATTCGGTTGACGGGCTCATTTCTCATACAAACACCTTCTTTCTCTATGCATACGATATTACAGGAAAAATGTTTCATTATAAATGTGATTGGGATATTTTTTGGAAATTATGTAACGTGTAAACACTTTTTGGAAAGCTTGCTCTTTCGTTTGACTATCTTGCTCTTTCAGCAGACGATCTTTCTCTCTCACATTGATATCTTTCACTCAATTTCATGTTCCATGCACTTTTATCCAATTATTTACCAATTATCAGCATGGATTTAGATTAACTTGATTGTAATAGAAGGTGGTTGGTTATTTCTTTCGCTTTCCGCGGACGAAACGCAAGCCTCCTCAGCTGTTAAAAACCTATGCTCCTGCAGTTACTCGTCCCAAACGAATTGTGCACAATTCGTTGCCTGTGGGGTCTCGGTTGTTTCGTTATTCCCCAGGAGTCTTCAGAAATAGTCAACCACTTTCCTCCCAAATAGTTTGTAGAGGCACGCATGTTTAAGTAATTTTTTAGTAGACATGTCGCTGAACTAAAATTGTATTTGTCAGTTATAAAATCAATTGTGTTTATCCTTATATGAGTAAAAACGCACATTGTTATATCTATTTTTATACCGATTTCCGTTGATTGAAATGGAGGCGGCGACTCCTGGGGGATTAGCAAGAACTTTAGACCCTGGACTGAGCATCGCGAGGGAAGCGGCTAAAGTCTTGCCCCCCGGAAAGCGACCGCCGCAATGCAAATCAACATTAATGCACCACTTTTGGCACATGCTATGTTTTTTCTCAAAATAAAAAAATACCACAGTCGGTTAGGACTGTGGTATTTGAAATTTAATTTAGCTTTCACGACGTGAAGATGTACGTGGACGTCCACCTTTGCTAGTACCTTGAGATGAAGATGATCCATCACGAGGACCGCTGCTGCGACGTGATCCACTACGATCATAACCGCGACTAGAAGAACCTGATGAACTACGTCCACCACCACCACTGCGATTGCCTTTATAGCCTCCGCCGCTGCGTCCACCGCCGCCCTCTTTACGAGATGGCAATGGGCGTTCTTCAGAAATTGAAACTGGTGTATCACTTGGCTCACGAGTCATTGATTTTAATGCTGCTGCAATAATATCAACTGCTTCATGTTTTTCAAGTAATTCCGTTGCGAATGAACGGTAATCACCAATATTGTTTTTGCTAACCATTTCAGAAAGTGACTCAACAGCTAGACGTTGTTGACCAACTAGAGCCTCATCAGAACTTGGTGGACGTAATGGTGACATACGTTTTTTCGTTGTTTCTTCAACGATACGTAGGTAACCCATTTCACGTGGAGTAACAAAAGTTACTGCCACACCACTTTTACCAGCACGGCCAGTACGACCGATACGGTGAACATAGCTTTCTGGATCTTGTGGGATATCATAGTTATAAACGTGAGTAACGCCTGTAATATCAAGTCCACGTGCCGCTACGTCAGTAGCAACTAGGATGTCAATTTTATTTTCTTTAAATTGTTTTAATACAGACATACGCTTCGCTTGGCTTAAATCACCATGAATACCTTCAGCAATATAACCACGGATGCTTAATGCATGTGATAATTCATCTACGCGGCGTTTCGTACGACCAAAGATGATCGCTAATTCTGGTTGGTGAACGTTAATTACGCGAGATAGGATATCGAATTTTTCACGCTCATGCGATTTAACGAAAAATTGCTCGATGTTTTCAACTGTCATTTCTTTTGATTGGATCTTAACAATTTCAGGGTTTTTCATGAATTTCTCTGCAATTTTTTGGATTGGTTTAGGCATAGTTGCTGAGAATAACAACGTTTGACGTTCAGCCGGAACACTTTCCATAATTGTGTTGATATCTTCAATGAAGCCCATGTTTAACATTTCATCCGCTTCATCTAAAATAAGCGTTTGAACGTTATCCAATTTCAAAGTACGACGGTTAATATGGTCTAAAAGACGACCTGGTGTACCCACGATGATATGTGGATTGTTTTTCAATGCACGGATTTGACGTCCAATTTCTTGGCCACCGTAAACAGATAAAATTTTCACACGTTTATCTTGACCGATTCGGTAAATTTCTTCTGAAACTTGAATCGCTAATTCACGAGTTGGTGCGATAATTAGACCTTGAATGTTGTTGTTTTTAGGATCAATTTTTTCAATTAATGGAATACCAAACGCAGCTGTTTTACCAGTACCCGTTTGTGCTTGACCGATAATGTCGCGGCCTTCCATACCGAATTTAATTGTACCTTCTTGAATTGGTGTTGCTTCTTCAAAACCCATACGTTTTACGGATTTTAATGTTGATGCACTAATATTTAATTCTGAAAAATTTGTCAAAATTTAATCTCCTTTTTCTTTACATTTGACAAATGGTTACATTTCAGATGAAGTTGCGGCAAATTCGAGCCTATACGAGGAACGTTTCCGTTACTTAAAATTCTCTGTAGTT
>JAHIWI010000038.1 GCA_018816185.1 Bacillota bacterium | reverse complement strand
ATCGAACAAGCACCACCTGTATTCCAAGTAAGCGATACTCACTTCGCATCTACATGGTTATTGCACCCAGATGCACCACAAGTTGAACCACCAGCAGCTATTATTGAACGAATGAAAAAGTTCCCTGGTAGCCGCTACTATGAAGGAGGTGCGCACTGATGGCTGAAAAATTGCTTGAAATTAAAAATTTAAAACAATATTTCAATCAAGGCAAACCAAACGAAGTGCGTGCGGTTGACGATATTAGTTTTGATATTTACCGTGGTGAAACACTTGGTTTAGTTGGGGAGTCAGGTTGTGGTAAATCTACAACTGGACGTTCAATTATTCGTCTTTACAATGCAACTGACGGTGAAGTATTATTCGACGGCGTTGACGTGCATGGTAAAAAATCTAAAAGTGATTTGAAGATTTTCAACCGTAAAATGCAAATGATTTTCCAAGATCCATATGCGTCTTTAAATCCACGTATGAAAGTTATGGATATCATTGCTGAAGGTTTAGATATTCACGGTATCACGAAATCTGCTAAAGAACGTAAAGATCGTGTTCATGAATTATTAGAAACAGTAGGTTTAAATAAAGAGCACGCTAACCGTTATCCACATGAGTTCTCAGGTGGACAACGTCAACGTCTTGGTATTGCACGTGCATTAGCAGTAGATCCAGAATTCATCATTGCGGATGAGCCGATCTCTGCACTTGACGTGTCAATCCAAGCTCAAGTAGTAAACTTACTTAAAGAATTACAAGAAGAAAAAGGTTTAACGTATTTGTTTATTGCCCATGATTTATCGATGGTTAAATACATTTCAGACCGTATTGGCGTAATGTACTTCGGTAAATTAGTAGAGCTTGCACCAGCTGAAGAGCTTTACAACAATCCGTTACATCCTTATACACAATCGTTATTATCAGCAATTCCACTTCCAGATCCAAACTATGAGCGTACACGCGTTCGTAAATCGTATGATCCAACGTCTCATAACTATGCTGACGGAGAAGAAATTGCAATGCGTGAAGTAACGCCTGGACACTTTGTATTCTGTTCAGAACGTGAGTATGAATCTTTAAAACTAACTTCAGCTGCACGAGTATAATATTTTATGTGAGTCATCCTTTTATAGGCTGACTCAGACTGTAGACAAACTCATCATTTTTGAGTTTGTTTACAGTTTTTTTCTTTTTATAAAAGAAATATAACTAGTTCGGGGGGAATCGACCATGATAACGTAGAATCTAGGAAACCAATGCGACCAGCTTGAGGAGTTGACGATTGACTACTTGGTCCCACAGGACCATCTTGACCGAAAGCTGGATGCCACGAAAGATTTCTCGTTCAGCAATACAATGGTCGAAGATCTCTATTCCAATCTTGGCCGCCCAAGTATAAATCCTGTGGTATTGATCTAAAATTATTGTAGCTACCCTTGCAAACTCGTTAAAGGTAAATATTTAATGAAATCTATTTCTATTTCAAATAAATAAATTAATTTTTATTTTATTTATTTGAAATAGTTTGACTTATATAAAAATATTGATATAATGGAAGAGTAAACCAATAAAATAAAATGATGGGAGGTATACTAATGAAAAAAATTACTAATCAACCTATTAAAATGGCTGAATGTCCAATTGAAGTACAATCTTCACATCGTTAATAAACAAATGATTTTGCCCATCATTGATGGGCAATTTTTGTTATGAAAGGAATATTATCATGCTATTAAAATTCAAACCTTATGTAAGAGTACTTTTGAATCAAGAGGAGCTTAAAGTTATTATTTCACGGCCATTAAAAGACGGTGATTTAGGAGATATTTTTGAATTAACACCAATGGGACTGGACATTATAATTTTATTAAAAGATGCTATTTCAAAAGAAGACATAATTAAAAAATTAGGAATCAGAAGTCAAAGTGAATTAGAAGAGATGAATGAGATACTAGATTTATTAATTCGAGAAAATTACATAGGTTTTGAAAATGAATATATAAATAACGAAGATAAAGATATAGAAAGTATTTATGAAAGAGTTATTCCGATTTGGGGTGAGATTGAATCCGAAAATAATAACCGTTATCAAATCCAAAGATCAATTATGAGTAAAAAGGTAGGATTGATAGGTTGTGGAACTTTAGGGATGGGTATTATTTCAAAATTAATTACAAATGGTGTAAGTAATTTTATATTGGTTGATGATGATACAGTATCAAGAACGAATTTAACTCGACAACCAGCATTTCTTTTAAAGGATATTGGAAAACCCAAAGTTGAAGTTGCAAAACAATATATCTTTGATCGAACAGAAAATCCTCAAGTAACTATTTATAATAAAAAAGTAAAGAATTTACTAGATCTTACTATTTTTAATGATGTTGATATATTAGTTGTTGCCAGTGACGAATATGGAGTAGATGAACTTGTCCAGAAATATGGCAACGAAAAGAAGATTACATTATCATTTTCAGGTGACTATACTGGTAGCACAGGGAAAATATTCCCAATCGTAATTCCAGGAAAAACTCATAATTATACTTGTGCTCACAACTATTTATATAGTGTTATAGGTAAAGATAAAAAAGGATTTAAAGATATTAATAATAAATTCACTATAAGTTCAATTACATCCATTGCTGATTTCATAGTCAGTATTTCATCATTTGAAATATTAAAATACTTAACAGGGGCAATGCAACCATATTTAATTAATAAAATATTATTTTTTAATTTTGCAAATTATACAATTGACGAGATTAATATTGATTCTGAGGATTGCAATTGTCTTAACATGTCAGAGTTAGAATGTTAATTAGATTAATATTTTAAAATTATTTAAAAACCGGATTACTCCCATTTCAGAAAATATTATATAAAAAGAACCTATTTCGATAATTTTCAATATGTATTGGATGGTTGAAACCCGAGTTAGGAATTAGAATTTAAATAATTTGAAAGCACTCTTCCCACTAAGAGGGCTTTTTATTTTGCATTAGAATCTATTTAATATGACAAATAGACCATTTTAATTATAGATAAAATTGTTAAAATAGAAGTAGAAAGGGTGTTCATATTAGAATGAAAGCAATGAAATGGTTAAGCATAAGCGCACTTGTAGCAACTAGTCTTTTAACTACATCACAAGCAACTTTTGCAGAAGAAAAAAAGACGACTTCAGCAGATTTTACCGAACGTACATATGGATTTGTAGCAGTAGATGAGGAAATGGTTTTAGCATCGACACTTTTTACATATGATTCAGGATTAACTTTTACATACCCAGATGCCATTCGTGGTGTTTACGTAACGGGCCATAGTGCAGGTGGAGCACGATTCAATGATTTATTAAAATTAATGGATACTACTGATTTAAATGCCATGGTAATCGACATTAAAGACGATTTTGGTGATCTAACATATGTCCCTGCAGAAGATTCACCTTTAGCAGCTTTAAATATTGGCAACAAATATATGAAAAATCCTCGTGAAGTATTAGAAGTATTAGAGGAAAAGCAAATTTACCCAATTGCGCGTGTTGTAGTTTTTAAAGATACTGCATTAGCAGAGGCTAAACCGGAACTATCATTTGTTGAAGGATCTAGCGTTTGGAAAAATGGAAGAAAAGAAGCTTTTGTTAATCCATTCATGAAAGAAGTGTGGGATTATAATGTTCAAATTGCGATTGAAGCAGCTAAAATGGGCTTCCAAGAAATCCAATTTGACTATGTACGCTTTCCAGAAGGATTTGAAACACGTTCAGACGTTTTGAAATACGGTAAAGGTGATTACGCGACTTCAAAAGAAGATGATGTACAACAACGTGTAAATGCTGTTACGGACTTTGTAGCATATGCTCGTGAGCAATTAAAGCCTTATGGTGTTAAAGTATCAGTTGATATCTTTGGATACTCTGCTACTCTTCCCGAAGCTCCAGGCATTGGACAAAACTTTGGCAAAATTTCTTCGAATGTCGATGTCATTTCATCAATGATTTATCCAAGTCACTGGACGTCTTATTTTGGTATTAAAAAACCAGACTTAGAACCGTATCGTCTTGTACAAGAATATGCAAAAGCTGAGAATGCTACTTTAGCAAAACTTGAAAATCCTCCAATATCTCGACCGTGGATTCAAGACTTCACTGCTTCTTATTTAGGTGCTGGTAATTATTTGAGATATGGCAAAGCTGAAGTAGAGGCTCAGATAAAAGCATTAAATGAAGCTGGCATTAATGAATATTTACTTTGGAATGCTGGCAATCGTTATACGCCTGGCGTTGACTATACTCCATAATGTAAAGAAGATTCCTTTTCAGAATATGAAATGGAATCTTTTTTATATAGAAATGAAACCTTTTGAGCAGCTCGTACGTATTATTAGTAGAAGAGAATTTGTTGTATTTTCATTTTCGAATTCTAATTGAGAATGAAAAAAAGTTAAAATTTTACGTTTATTACGGAGTCACTGCGGGTATATTAATAGTGTAAGATTTAATAAGACATATACGAACACAGTCTTTATCTACATATTATTGCAGAATTGTGACGGATATTTAAATTACTTGACTTTTTGTTGAGAATCTATATTCAATTGGTCAGAAATGGTGTATAATAATTTTTAGCAACCTATATTAAATTCATTCTAATTAAACCTAGATTAAACTTATAGTTTTTGTTACACATTTGAAAGGAAGTGTTCCTATGATGGTTACATTGTTTACTTCACCTAGCTGTACATCATGTCGTAAAGCGAAAGCATGGTTAGAAGAACATGACATTCCTTATACTGAGCGCAACATCTTTTCTGAACCGCTAAGTATTAGCGAAATTAAAGAAATTTTACGTATGACTGAAGACGGGACAGATGAAATTATCTCGACTCGTTCTAAAATATTCCAAAAACTAAATGTTGATGTGGAAAGTTTACCGCTACAACGTCTATATGAATTAATTCAAGAACATCCGGGGTTATTAAGACGTCCAATCATCCTTGATGAAAAGCGTCTACAAGTTGGGTATAACGAAGATGAAATTCGTCGTTTTTTACCTCGAAAAGTTCGAGCTTATCAATTACTTGAAGCTCAACGCATGGTTAACTAAATTCGACTGAAAAATGACTGATCAATCCCTTCGTTAATTTATGAAGGTGAATTGACGGTCATTTTCTGTTATATCCCTTGCTTTCCTTGGTTTTGTCTACTACAATGCTAATACATTGTAAAATATGATGAGTGAAAGCATATCCTTTTCATTTTCGCAAAGCCCATCATACAATAGAGATAGACACTGTTCATTATGGCTTGAAGTGTTGCTAGAAAAAGGGGCTTTCCCTTGAATGTAATTGAAGGGAGATGTGTAAAATGGATATCGAACGCATAAATGAAAACACAGTAAAATTCTACATTTCATACATCGACATCGAAAAAAGAGGCTTCAGCCGTGATGAAATTTGGTTTAATCGCGATAAAAGTGAAGAACTTTTTTGGGAAATGATGGATGAAATTAATGATGAATCTGATTTTGAAATAGAAGGTCCTTTATGGATACAAGTTCATGCTATGGATAAAGGTCTTGAAGTGACAGTTACTCGTGCACAGATAAACAAGGACGGGAAACGTGTTGATTCACCATACGATGTGGATGATAAAGGGCATTTCTTCTCGAATATGAGTGAAAGTTCTACAGATGAACCATCCTTTGATGAGTATGGAGATATATTTGCTGCCGACGAAGGAGTCGTAGGCGAATATACATTCTATGTAAAAGATTTTGAAGATTTAATTCCGTTAGCAAAACGTGTAAAACTTCCTGAAGCTGTTAATAGTTCATTGTTTGTATTAGATAATCACTACTATTTAAATATTGGTGTGAATGAAGAAGAGATGAATGAAAAAGAAATCATTAATCTCGTCAGTATTCTTTCTGAATATGTTTCATTATCAACAGTTACGATACACAGATTACAGGAATACGGCAAAGAAATAATGGCCGATCATGTATTTGAACAAGTTAATCAGCACTTTAGTTAATCCTCCCAGTTTGGGAGGATTTTCTTTCGTTTAGGCATTAAATAAAGCTTCTAATTTGATTGATTTACTTTCTGAAAATTCGTATAATTATTTTCAAGAGGTGTTTATATATTAACTGCACTTATAGACAAAAAAGAAATCTTTACAATCACCACACATGTGCCGACTGAAACCCTAATTCAGTTACGTAAAACGATGACATTCTTCTGTCCCCAATGCGAAAACCCCGTTCGTTTAAAAATTGGACAAGTCATGATTCCGCATTTCGCGCATATTGTATTAAGCGACTGTCTTACTTCCTTTTCAGAAAGAGAATCTCCCATTCATTTAAAAGGTAAATTGCAATTAGCTGAGTTTTTTGAAGAAAAGAGTTTTGAAATCTTCGTAGAAAGCTATTTGCCCGAAATTTGCCAAAGACCCGATATCCTTGTTAAAAGCACACACCAATCCTACGCTATTGAATTCCAATGCTGTACAATTCCTATTGAAGTTAGAGATTTAAGATCTAGAGGTTATTTGAAATCTAATATAGAACCAGTATGGATACTTCGTTCATTTGAATATCCTGAGGTTCCGCCAAATGGGATCGTCATTATTCAACTAACTCATTTCCGTCAAGCCTTTATTCAGCACGATGATTTTGGAGATGCGAGTATCATCGCGTACGATCCGAACACTGAACAATTTATTTACTATGCACATCTCATTCATTTACAAGGGACTCGTTTTATTACCAAAATAGGGGTGCTACCTAGGAGTTTGCAGAGCTTTCCATTTAGGCAATTAAAACCTTTAACAAGTGTAGAAGGAAAAGTGTATTGGGACATTTTCCAACGTTATCGAAAGCGTTTTTTAACGAACGCTGTATTAACAAGTAAGAAAGGTGTGAAGGATCCTTTTTTAAGAGTTTGTTATTTTAATCAATTACAACCGATTGAACTGCCACTTTTTATTGGCATTCCTTTAGGAACTGTTAAGCATTTAAATGGCAGACATGCTGAATGGCAACTCGCATTTATTCATATGTGCATGGAACAGCAAATTCAATTTCATGATATTTCAAATGAGCTAATTGAGGTCTTTTTGCTGCAGAACTTGAGAGAAAATAACTATAAATTGGCAAGAGAACTATGCTTGTCTTATATTCATTTCTTGAAACAATTAAGTTTAAGAGTAGATTCATCACTTCTTAAACAAAAAATTCCTGAGGAGAAATTATTGGAAATCTTTCTCCAGCTAATAGTTGCAAAACGTACTGAATATTGAGAAAATAAAGAAGTTGTTTCATTAGTTGAACGCTGAAATAGGGGGAAATAATAATGTCTACTAATACAAAGAACAAAATATTAACACGTGAAGAAGTTCCGGTTGAATTAACATGGAAACTAGAAGATATTTTTGCAACGGATACAGATTGGGAAACTGAATTTAACGAAGTGAGCACTCTTGCAGAGAAGGCTTCATCGTTCCAAGGGACGCTAGCTAATGGTCCAGAAGCTTTATTCCAAGCATTTACTTACCAAGATGAGATATTAGAACGTATCAACCGTTTATATGCGTATTCACATATGCGTGGCGACCAAGATACAGCTAATAGCCATTATCAAGCGATGGATAGCCGAATTAAAAAGTTGTATGTAAAAGTATCAACTGGGTTATCGTTCATGACACCTGAAATTTTGTCATTGGATGAAGCTGAATTGGCTAAATACTTAGATGAGCATGAAGGCTTACAATTATATAAACAAGTATTAAAAGAAATTAACGAAATGCGACCGCACGTTTTACCAGCAGAGCAGGAAGCTTTGCTAGCTCAAATGACAGAAGTCGTGAATTCTTCTTCAGAAACATTCTCAATGTTAAATAATGCTGACTTGCAATTCCCAACAATTAAAGATGAAAACGGGGAAGACGTAGAGTTAACACACGGCCGCTTCAGTCGCTTCCTAGAAAGCGATAACCGACAAGTACGTAAAGATGCTTTCCACGCTATGTACGAGACATTCGGTAAGTTCCGCAACACTTTCTCGACGACACTAACAGGAAATATTAAGCGAGATAATGTGAATGCGAGAATTCGTAACTTCTCATCTGCTCGTCATGCAGCGATGGCTAACAATCATATTCCTGAGAACGTCTATGATAATTTAGTTAATACGGTGAATAAAAATCTTCATCTGTTACAACGTTATGTGTCACTTCGTAAGAAAGTTTTAGAATTAGATGAACTTCATATGTACGATTTGTATACACCACTTGTGAAAGAGTCGAAAATGGAAGTACCATACGAGGAAGCGAAAGATATTATGCTGAAAAGCTTCGCGCCACTTGGTGAGGAATATGTATCAATTGCAACAAAAGGACTTGAAAATCGTTGGGTAGATGTTCTTGAGAATAAAGGGAAGCGCTCTGGTGCTTACTCATCAGGAGCATATGGAACAAATCCATATGTCTTAATGAATTGGCAAGATAATGTGAATAACTTATTCACGTTAGCTCATGAATTTGGACATAGCTTACACAGTTATTACTCGCGTGCGAATCAACCTTTTGTTTATGGTGACTACTCGATTTTCGTAGCAGAAGTAGCTTCTACATGTAATGAAGCCTTGTTGAATGACCACATGTTGAAAACAATAGATGATCCACAAAAACGTATTTACCTACTAAATTATTGGTTAGAAGGGTTCCGTGGAACGGTATTCCGTCAAACCATGTTTGCTGAATTCGAACACTTAATCCACAAGCTTGATCAAGATGGTGTTGCTTTAAATGCTGATAAGTACACGGAAGTTTATTATGAATTAAATAAAAAATACTTCGGTGAAGACATGGTTGTAGATGAAGAAATCGGTTTAGAATGGGCTCGTATTCCTCACTTCTACTACAATTACTACGTGTATCAATATGCGACTGGATACAGTGCTGCTGTAGCGTTAAGCAATCAAATCTTATCTGAAGGTCAACCTGCAGTTGATCGATACATCAATGAGTTCTTGAAAGCAGGCTGTTCAGACACGCCAATCGAAGTATTGAAAAAAGCTGGTGTAGATATGACATCATCAAGTCCAATCGAAGAAGCATGTAAAGTATTCGAGCAAAAACTAAATGAATTAGAAAAGCTTTTACTTGGCTAATATCGCATAATAATAAAACCTTCATTCCATATCGGAGTGAAGGTTTTATTATATAAAAATAACAATTAGTTTCCGGAATAGGTATAGATTTACTTGAAAACGTTTACAGTATGGCGATTCTGTGAAAAAGTTTGTGAAGGATTGATTTATTCGTTATGCCATGATATTGTTTAGAGGTGAAATACATCACATACGAACATACACCCCTTTGTTTGAACGTGAACATTTCTCCCATCCCCTTTGTGTTAGGAACCGTCACTCTGTAATAGGAGTAGGCGGTTCTTTTTTGTTTTCTGTTTATAGATACTTTGATTTCATGTGTCTAGATATGGGAAACGGTGAAGTTCTTCGAAATGAATGGATTAAAGTTTTAAGGAACAAAAAAACACGATACGTCTATTGTGTAGACATACCGTGTGGTAAATTTTATGATATTTTTACTGATTAGAATACTGCTTAAGTCTCCATTGAACGTTATTTGCAACTGGGATCCGTTCAAGTTCTTGCAAAAGCATCCGCTTTTTAAGTTCGCGTTCTGCTGCATAACTTGTTACACCGTAAATCGCTGCAATTTCATTTGTTGAAAGTGTATTATACCTTTTAAATAAATCCTCTAATGCAGGCGGTTCTTGTGGTACGATTTTTTCTTCTAGCATTTCTTCCAAAATACTCTCGTATACTTGATAATCGTAAACACCACATACTTTTAACCCTTCATCCTCGATTCGTTCATTAAAAAATACAAGGCTTGGGACTTCTGAAACATCCATTTCACGACTAATATACAAGTCACATTGAAATGCTCGAGAAGCTTCTTTCGATTTAATATCTGATTCAAATTCAGCTACATCTAAGTTAGCTTTCTCCGCGATATCCATTAACACTTGATAAGTCGCGACATTTTTTGTATCTAAAAATACTTGTTCTTGCAATTGTTGTAGAAAACGGACACCTGCTCGTTTACCTTGTAATTCTGCTGCTTTCACAGCAACAGAAGGTAATGCTGGATGAGAAAAACCATCCTCTTCCACATGTGTACATCTACTGTTTAATGAAGAAAGTTGAGTACTTAAAACAATTCTAAGTGTAAAATATTGCTCATAATCCACTTGAAGTTTTCTTAAAATCGGCTGTAAATTCCAACACGATGAGCACATTGGATCTAAGAATGCATACAACTCAATTGGCTTAGTCGAACTCGTAGAAACATTCGCGGTAGGCGGAATCTGCAAGTTTGTCACTCGATTTCCTCCTCTTGATTAGGACGGTTCGTCATATGATGAGCCGTTAATACAAGCCTGTGATAAAAATCGTCTCGAATTTTTCCTTCAAGACCGACTTCATCCATCGCTATACTCATACACTCAAGCCAAGCTTGTGCTCGATCTGGTGTAATTGGAAAAGGCATATGTCTAGCACGCATCATAGGATGTCCGTGCTCTTGTGAATAAAGGTTTGGTCCACCTAAATATTGTGTTAAAAACTGTTTTTGCTTACGAGCAGTTTCGGTTAAGTCATCAGGAAAGATAGGCTTAAGCTTTGGGTGTGCCGCGACTTTCTCGTAAAATGCATCAACTAGTTGCGACAATTTTTCCGGACCAATTTCCTCGTAAGGAATAATAGGCTTTCGGGTCATCTTGAGAACTCCTTTGCTTTCGCTGTAATCCTATTCTATCAACGTTCCCTTATTTACTCAAACAAATCGATTTTACGAAGTTTGCCAATTAGGAAAGATATTAGGGGGGAGGGGTTTGGTGTAGCTTCTGCAGCAGCAGTAGCCTCCATTTAGAAACACCTTTTTCTAATCAATTTGGCGTAACTTGTGAGTATTGTGGCGATAGGCCTTAAGAATATAGCGTTATCTCATTTTTGCTAAACGTTCCCCTTATAATTCCCCAAACAAAAAACCATGACGCCAACGCGTCATGGTCATATTAGGCATGATAGTAGCCGAGTACTTTTTGGACATAGTTTTGTGTTTCTTTAAATGGTGGGATGCCACCATATTTTTTTACGTTTCCAGGGCCAGCGTTGTAGGCTGCAAGGGCTACGTCGATATCGCCGTTGAATTGATCGAGCATTTGGCGTAAGTATTTGGATCCGCCCATGACGTTTTCAGTAGGGTCAAATCGATTGCCTACTCCTAGGTAGTTAGCTGTACCAGGCATAAGTTGCATTAATCCAGATGCTCCAGCATGGCTGACTGCGTTTGGATTGAAATTCGATTCCTGTTTAATAACGGATTCGATTAGTTTTTCTGGCAGGTTATATTTTTCTGCGGCTTTACGAATGATGTCAGCAACGCCGCCTGTTTGAGTTGTGGATTTATTAACAGTTGAAGTGATCGGTGTGAGCTGCTGCATTATGTTAGACCCATTATATCCGCTACTTAATTGACCGAGTAAATTTTGAGAAACGGAAGTGACTTGAGATGCAGGTGATTGTTCGTTCATCATTTCTTGCATCATTTCGGTAAACATGGAGGATTGGCCACCTTGTTCAGCGAATGTTTGGACAGCTCCAAACGATTGTAGTGCATTAATTTCCATTAACATTTTGATCGATTGGAAGTTCAAACTCATCAGCCTTTCTGCCGCAATGCTTCTTTCATAAACCGGGCAATCTTTTTGTCGGTTTGTCGAGTAGGGATATTGTGTTTTTTTAGTAAATCATAAAAATGTGTGCGTCCCGCTTCTAAATCTTCTACTTCGTATTCTACTTCAAAATCTTCCAATTGCATATAGTAAGAATGGTCGAAAACGAGAAGACCACCTTCATATGGAACCTCCGCGCGTTCAGTTCTTAACGACCCAAAAGCGTTTACTTGATTTGGAAGTTGGGAAAAGGCTTGGTAGAGATGGGTATCGATATAACCTTGCGATAGAATTTGATCGCGTTTTTCATTGGAAATCAGCTCGGTTATTTCTAACATCGTGTGGGGGTTGTCCCCTGGTGATTTTAATGTTAATTCATTACGATCACCTACCACGCGGAGTCGAAACCCTTTTTTCGCTTCTTTTAATTGAAAATCGTCTGTGTCGAAGTACGTATTTGTTTGTGAATGAAAATCGGTGTCGCTTAATGAGAATGCATCACGCAATGAATTAAATTCTTCATCGGTTAATAAATTCTTAAATTCGATTTCTGTTTGACTGCTCATTGTATCAACCACCTTTACTTTATTATCCTAGAAAATTTGCAAACTGCAAGCTGGGCAAAGCTGTGATAAAATATGAGTAAGTATTGTTTGAAAGGAAGAAGTTACTTTGCGTAAAACTTATAATGTGGATAGTGGTGTACAAAATGGAACGGAAATCCGTTTTTTACTACAAGAATTGCCTGAAGAACTTGACGTTAACGCTGGAGGTCAATTAATTACGGATTCGGACGAAATGGCATTCGTCTATTTAATGGATTCTGCAGAAGGTTATACATATGTGTTATTCCCTAAAACGGTTTGGCCACTTTTAGCGATTTCGTTAACGAGTGAGGAAGAACCTATCTTGGCTTGGGGTGCCAAAGATATTCGTTTAACTAACTTTAGAGAAGAATTAGAAATGCTTATTTTCAATATTGAAGGAAATCATAACTACGGTGAAGATTTTTCAAGTGCCGTAGAAGATCTATTTAAAGAGCATTTAGCAGCACAATAAATGCTTTGTTGATGATGAGGGGGACGGGTCATGGGGCAGTGGGAGCGTTTTTTAGAACCATATAAACAAGCAGTAGACGAACTTAAGGTGAAACTGAAAGGTATGAGAATGCAATTCGAAATAGAAAATACCAATTCACCGATTGAATTTGTAACGGGGCGCGTCAAACCGCTGGCAAGTATATATGACAAGACTCTTGAAAAAGGGATTTCTTTTGAACCATCTTCGCAACTTGCACATGAACTTCCGGATATTGCGGGACTTCGTATGATGTGTCAATTTGTTGATGACATCGAAACTGTGGTTGAGCTCTTACGAAGCCGACATGATTTGAAAATAATCGAGGAACGCGATTACATTTCACAGGAAAAACCGAGTGGGTATCGCTCGTATCATATGATTATCGAATACCCAGTACAAACGATTCACGGAGAACGAACGATTTTAGCCGAAATACAAATTCGTACTTTAGCCATGAATTTTTGGGCATCTATCGAGCACTCATTAAATTATAAATACAAGGGTGTATTTCCTGAGGAAATAAAGAATCGTCTACAAAGTGCTGCTGAAGCGGCTTTCCGATTAGATGAAGAAATGTCTTTAATACGCAATGAGATTCAAGAAGCTCAAAAATATTTCAGCGATTATAAGGAAACTGGACCAGCTGATTTCCCGAAAACGAGTGGAGGGAGGACGAAACGCTTATGAAATTTTTCATTCAATCACGTAATGATGATTTATCAAATGAATTGATGGATAGAGCCAAAACGTATTTGTCGGATTTTGGTTTGGAATGGAATGAAGAATCTCCTGACATCGTTCTGTCCATTGGTGGAGATGGCACGCTCCTTCATGCTTTTCATCGCTATCGTGAACAATTAGCGACAGTTGCTTTCGTAGGTATCCATACGGGGCATTTAGGATTTTACGCGGACTGGAAGCCGGCTGAAATCGAGAAGTTGGTCATTTCAATTGCTAAAAAAGAATTTGAAGTGATTCAATATCCGCTTTTGGAAGCAACGATTCATTATCGCAATGATGACCAAACAAAGTACTTAGCTTTAAATGAAAGCACGATTAAATCGCCAGATGTCACGCTTGTTATGGATGTTGAACTCAACGGCACTCATTTTGAACGATTCCGTGGAGACGGGTTGTGTATGTCAACACCGTCAGGCAGTACTGCTTACAATAAAGCCTTGGGTGGAGCGGTCATTCACCCTTCATTAGATGCGATGCAATTGACGGAGATGGCATCGATCAACAACCGAGTGTTTCGTACGGTAGGTGCACCTCTCGTATTACCTGCACACCATACATGCGTATTGAAACCAGTAAAAGCACCCGATTTCATGGTCACAGTCGATCATGTTCAGCTTTTACATAAAGATGTCAAATCGATTGAGTATCGTGTGGCAAAAGAAAAAGTAAGATTTGCACGCTTTAGACCGTTTCCGTTTTGGACGCGCGTTCACGACTCGTTCATTGACAGCGATGTCTAATCAATTTCAATTACCATTTATTTCGACTAAAGAACAAATACTGCGAGAGGCTTTAGCCGAATGGGAGATTTCAAAACGAACATTAACCGCCATCAAATATGAAGGTGGATCATTACTTGTAAATGGACAGGAAAAAACGGTCAGACATATTCTCCAAAAAGGGGATATGGTGACCGTTATTTTTCCGCCTGAAAAGGTCAGTGACGGCCTTTTATTACAAGCAGGTGAACTCGATATTGTGTATGAAGATGACGTGCTTTTAGTTGTGAATAAACCTGCTGGACTCGTGACCATTCCGTCGAAAGAACATCCGACAGGGAGTTTAGCGAACATCATCGCATACTATTATGACCAGAACAATATTTCATCAACCGTTCATATCTTAACTCGTCTAGATCGTGATACTTCAGGGCTAATTTGTCTCGTGAAAAATAGGCATATCCATCATGTAATGACAACGAATCATTTATTGGAAAAAACGTATGAAGCATTTGTTGAAGGAAATGTAGTGGTAAATCAACAATCCATTATTGCGCCAATTGGACGAAAAGGTACGAGTATTATTGAGCGTGAGGTACAAGAGAATGGTCAATATGCGCATACTGACGTTACCGTAATGAAGCGTTTCGAGCGATTCACGCATGTTAGCTGTTTATTGCACACAGGCAGAACTCACCAAATACGCGTGCACTTAGCTCATATCAAGCATCCATTAGTCGGAGATGAACTTTACGGAGGATCAGTCAAAGATTTAGCGCGCTCCGCACTTCATTGTTCAAGTCTAACCATCAAACATCCTTTAACAAAAGAAATAATGAAGCTGAAAGCACCGTTGCCAAAAGACATGAGCGAGTTTTTGGCACTTCAATAATCCCCATAATCGTGAAATTTTTCAGCGATGTACGGCTGTTTAGAAGGAACGGAGACCGTCTCCATTTCAGGGTAGAGAAGAGCTGTTAATTTCCCGCCAAATACACAGCCTGTATCAATATTAATCGTCGCGTTTTTCTTGCGCGGTTCTTTTACAGGCGTGTGGCCATAGACGATTAAAGCATCTCCATGATACGCTTTAGCCCAGTCTTTTCGAACAGGTCTTCCGTCAGGATGTTTTTCTCCACTAATATCTCCGTATAAAACAAAAGTGATGATGTTTTTTTGAATAGGTTGACCTATCATATCTTCGCGAATTCCTGCATGAGCAATGATGAGTTTTTCGTTATCAAGTCGATTGTAGAAAGGAAGCTTCTCATAAAAGGCGATAAATCGTTTGCGAAATTCCTCTTGTTTTGACTTAGTCAATTGCTTGAATTCAGCCACGGTTGTTTCTAAACCATGGGTAATTTGAACATTCGAACCCTTTAAGTAACGATAGAATTTATTGCAGTGATTTCCCGGGCAATAAAATAACTTTTTTGCGTCTTCCAGATTGAATAATAATTGCCATACAGCGAGTGACTGTGGACCTCGGTCAGCTGCATCGCCTACAAATGCTAAATTTCGACCGTCTGGATGAATAAACGTCCCATTTTTTTGTTCATATCCAAGTACTTTAAGTAATTCGAGAAGTTCTTCATAACAGCCGTGTATATCCCCAATGATGTCATATGGCATGTTTTTCACCTCTTCACATGAATTATGTTGCTATGTGTACAGTGTAACCCATAAAATAACTACATATGAATGAAAGTCATTGTCTTTATGTAAAGCAATGAAAGGAGGACACGATCATGGCAGACCAACCATACAACCGAGAAGAAAACGAAATGGACGACGAAAAGTTATTAGCCATACTATTCAATCGTGATTTTGACACATTCCGTGAAGAATTCCTTTCTTTGCACCCGTATGATCAAGCACAATTTTTTGAAAAAATCGATCCTGAGATGAGACAAATCATCTTTGAATATTTATCGCCTAAAGAAATGGCTGAAATTTTTCAGTCCATCGAGTTAGATGACGATGAATACGAACCTTTCCTAAAGGAAATGGAAAACACGTATGCTGCAGACATGTTATCAGAAATGTACGCCGATAACGCAGTAGATGTTCTAAACGAACTTGGCAAAGACCAAGTGGCCAGCTATTTGACGATCATGGATAACGAGTCTGCTCAAGAAATCAAAGACTTGCTGCACTATGAAGAATATACAGCCGGCTCCATCATGACAACAGAATATGTAGTCATTCCTGAAAACTCAACCGCCCGTTCGGCGATGACGATATTGAGAAACGCAGCACCAGAAGCCGAAACCATTTACTACATTTTCGTTGTGAATGAAGAAAATAAACTTACGGGTGTCGTGTCTCTTCGTGACTTAATTATTTGCGATGAAGATACGTTAATCCGTTCGATTATGAATGAACGTGTAGTAAGCGTGTCCGTAAGTGAAGACCAAGAAGAAGTCGCTCGAATGATTAAAGATTATAATTTCCTTGCTGTACCAGTTGTTGATTTCCAAAATCACTTGCTTGGGATTATTACAGTCGATGATATTTTGGATGTATTAGAAGAAGAAGCAAATGATGATTACTCGAAACTTGCTGCCGTATCCGAAATGGATACGTTCGACAAAGGTCCATTAACTGCTGCGAAGAAGCGTCTACCATGGCTTATTATTCTTTTATTCCTAGGAATGATTACTGCGAATTTGATGGGAATCTTTGAAAAAACGCTCGATCAAGTCGCTATTTTAGCTGTCTTTATTCCATTAATTGCAGGGATGGCGGGTAATAGTGGAACACAAGCGCTAGCAGTAGCTGTTCGCGGGATTGCGACAGGTGATATTGAAGAGCAAAGTAAGATGAAGCTTTTAATTCGTGAAGCGGGAACTGGCTTGATTACAGGATTAGTTTGCGGAGTTGTCGTAGTGGCAATCGTTTATTTTTGGCAGCATCAATTATTGCTCGGATTATTAGTCGGAGCAGCGATTTTCGGTTCGATTTTTGTTGCAACTTTGGCAGGATCATTTGTGCCTTTATTAATCCACCGCATGAATATCGATCCAGCCGTAGCATCAGGTCCATTTATTACAACACTTAATGATATTATCAGTATCTTAATCTATCTTGGGTTAGCAAGCATGTTCTTAACTCAGCTTT